>VXRL01000087.1 GCA_009838515.1 Terriglobia bacterium
CGCCGGCGGGGGCCGGCGCGGAATGGGTCGCGCGATGACCTTCACCGCTAAGCGAGTGATGTGATCCGAGCCTGCGCGCCTCGCTGATGCCGCGCCGACTCTGCGCGCGATGCGGAGAGGCGGGCTCGCCGGTCATGTCGCACTCTCGGTACGAGATACCATCTAGAGCGTCGTGGACTGGCTAACGTCAGCCGCATATATCGCGATCCTGGTGTTGGCCTTGCTGAACGCTTGGGCGGTCACCCGGCTTGACGTCGACGTGCGTCAGGAGGAGGACGACTAGAGCTAATGGAGCTCTTGGCCGCCCATTGGCCGGTCCTGCTCTGCCTGCTGGTCTACCTAGCGGCGTGCGTGGGCATCGGATGGTACTTTAGCCAGCGCGCGTCGCGCGGCGTAGACGATTTCTACATCGCCAAGCGCAGCATCCCCGGCTGGGTCGTATCGCTCGCGTTTTTCTCGACGTTCGCCAGCACGAACACGTACATCGGCCAAGCGGGCCAGGCCTTCGCATCCGGACTGAGCTGGGCTTGGGTGGGGGTGCTGTGGACCGTGTTCTGCATGGTCTCGTGGCTCTTGCTCGGTCCCCGCCTGCGCAATCAGACTGCCGGGCTGAAGTCGGTGACGGTTCCGGACTATTTCGATTTCCGGTACTGTAGCCCGCTGTCTCGGCCCACGAGGGTGCTGTCGGCGCTCACGATCCTTTTCGCGACGCTGTGGTACATGGCAGGTATCGCGAAGGGTTGCGCACATCTGTTGGAGACGGTGCTGGGGGTGCCGTACGGATGGGGAGTGGCGGCGATATTGGGCCTCACCTGCGTCTACACCGTCATGGGCGGCATGTACAGCGTGTTGTGGACCGACGCGCTCCAGGGCGTGATGATGCTGCTCGTAGCAGTGGTCATGGCGGCGATTCCCTTCGTGTACGCAGGAGGAATCGGGCCGCTGTTCGAGCGCATCTCCGACACCAGCCACGTCTCAGCTGCCGGCACGCCGATCGGCGATGGCCTGGTGACGTTCGGCGCGCTCGTCTCGGTGACGTACATCTTGGGCATCGGCCTGTCAGTGGGGATGAAGCAGATTTCGGAGCCCCGCTGCTTGGTGCGCTTCTATTCCATCGACACGGCCGCTGGGATGCGGTTCGCCATGATCTGGACACCGGTCTTCTTGGGCGTTTCCCTAATCTGCGTGATGGGGCTGGGGGCGCTCGTGCACGGCATGGCTGACGACAGCGAGGCGGCCGCCCTGATCGCCAACACCGACCAGGTCGTGGGCTTCATGCTAGCCAAGTTCAACAACACGGCAGTCAGCGCGTTCTGCATCACCGGGCTGTTCGCCGCCGGCATGTCATCGCTCGCCTCGGTGATGCTGATCGTCGGCACTGCGGCAGTGGGCGACATACGCAACTTGTGGGTGCGCTCCGATCCGCGTTCGACGGTGCGCTGGACGCGGGTCGCGATCGTCGTCTACACCGGGGTGGTCGCGCTGGTTACGTTATTCCCCCCGGCCGGAATTGTCGAGTTGACCAGCTTTTCGGGCGCGGTGTTCGCCGCAGGTTTCTTCCCGGCTGTGTTCGGCGGGCTGTATCTGCGCTGGGGCACAGGGCATGGGGCGTTTTGGTCGATGCTGGCCGGCATGGCGGCGACCCTGGCGTGGCGGTTCGGCGTGCGCTTCAACGTCGAGGGGCTGCGCGACGTGCACGAGATCATCCCCGCGTTCTGCGTGTCGCTGGTTGTGTATGTCGTGGTGAGCCGCATGACTCAGCGTCACCGACCGCCAGAAGATCACCTGAGGCGCGTCTTTGCTGACTGAGCAGCTTACGGTGCGTACTGGCAAGTGAATCGCAGCGAGAGGTTGATTGCGTCCTGCGACAGCTTGGTCGCCGACAGGATTCTTGACAGGTCTTGAAGCCGGCAGGCACGAATCCCCGTGTCAGGGGCTGGGCTGGCACTGCTGCGGGGCACTGAGGTCCGCCGCGGCCACGCTGGCGTGACTGTTCGGCGTTTGGTTCAACACCGAGGGACTCCCAGGCGTTCACGAGACCATGCTGGCGTTCTGCCTGTCGCTGGCGGTCTATGTGGTGCGGAGCCGCATGACCCCCCGTCACCTCCCGCCGGAGGGTCATGTGACGCGAGCCTTCGGCGACTGAGCGGGCATTGCCCGACCGCCCGCAGCTCATCTCGGCGCGGCTCCGCAGGATCGTTGCGCGGCCGTGAGCCGGGACTCGCTATCTTGTCTCCACAGGGGCGGCGACGGCCGCGATGGGATCGGGCAGGGGCACACCGCCTGCCACGATGGATGCTGGTCGCCATGCTGTGCAGGCTGCGGTTTCTGGCCGGTGATCAGGGGCTCCCGAAACAGTCTCTGCCCGTCCGGTCGGGAGGGGAGATGCTCTGCCTAAGAGACCCGCCAGCCTGCCCTATACTTGGGAATCGGATCCCAAATGGCACAGCCGTTCGTCCACCTGCACTGCCATACGGATTACTCGCTTCTCGACGGCGCCTGCCACATTCCGCGGCTGATGAAGGTCGCTGCCCAGCAGGAGTGGGAGGCAATTGCGATCACGGACCACGGCAACCTCTTCGGTGCCGTCAACTTCTACTCGGCGGCCAAGAAGGCCGGCATCAAGCCCATCATCGGTTGCGAGATCTACACGGTCGCTGGCGACCACAGGCAGCACGACGCCAGCATGCGCTACAACCACCTGCTGCTGCTGTGCAAGAACGAGATTGGCTATCGCAATCTAATCGATCTGGTCTCCACGGCGTATACCGAAGGCTTCTACTACAAGCCGCGGATCAGCAAGGACCTGCTTGCGCGCTATGCGGAGGGCCTGATTTGCCTGTCGGCGTGTCTCCGCGGTGATCTTCAGGAGACGCTGCTGCAGCAGGGCTACGAGGAGGGTCGGAAGCTTGCCTACGAGTACCAGGACATCTTCGGCAAGGAGAACTTCTTCCTGGAGATACAAGACCACGGCCTCGAGCTCGATAAGAAACTGATCCCGCTGCAGCTCCGCCTGGCGCGCGAGACGGGCATTCCGCTGGTGGCGACCAACGACGCGCACTACTTGACGAAGGACGACGCCGGAGCTCACGATGCCCTGCTGTGCGTCCAGACCGGCAAGACGCTCAGCGACAAGAACCGCATGCGGTTCGAGACCCAGGAGTTCTATCTCAAGAGCCGCGAAGAGATGGCGGCGCTGTTCGATGGCGACCAGGGCCCCTTGGATCGCACGTGGGAAATCGCCCAGATGTGCGACCTCACGCTCCAGCCGATCGCGGATCCGTTCCCCAAGTTCAATGTGCCGGCCGAGCACACGATCGACACCTACTTCGAATACGTGGCTCGGCAAGGCTTCGAGCTGCGCCGGGCGCGCCTGGATGCCCTGAATGCCAAGGGGCTGTTGCGCAGGCCGCTGGAAGAGTATGCGGTACGCCTTGACTACGAGATCAAGGTCATCCAGCAAATGCAGTACTCCGGATACTTCCTGATCGTCTGGGACTTCATCCGCTTCGCCCGCCAGGGGAAGATTCCGGTCGGGCCCGGGCGGGGATCTGCGGCAGGTTCGCTGGTCGCGTACGCGATGTCGATCACCGACATCGACCCCCTGCAGTACGGCCTGCTGTTCGAACGCTTCCTGAACATCGAGCGCAAGTCGATGCCAGACGTGGACATCGATTTCTGCATGAATCGGCGCGGGGAGGTGATCCAGTACGTCACCGAGAAGTACGGTCGCGAGCAGGTTTCCCAGATCATCACCTTCAACACTATGGCGACCAAGGCCGCCATCAAGGACGTGGGCCGGGTGATGGACCTCTCCTTCGGGCAGGTCGACCGGCTCACCAAGATGGTTCCGAACGTGCTCAAGATCACCTTGGACCAAGCCATCGAGCAGGAGCCCAAGCTCCGATCGGCCATGGCCGAGGACGAGCGCGTCAACAGGGTGATCCAGACAGCCAAGCGCCTCGAAGGCGTGGCGCGCAACCCGTCCGTGCACGCAGCGGGAGTCGTGATCGCCCCGCAGCCGCTCAAGTCACTGATTCCGATCTACAAGACGACCAAGGACGAAATCGTCACGCAGTACGACATGAACAGCCTCGAGGCGATGGGGCTGCTCAAGATGGACTTCTTGGGGCTGACGACGCTGACGATCATCGAAGATGCCTTTGAGTGGATCGAGAAGCGCACGGGCACGCGCCCGACCCAGGACAGCATTCCGCTGGACGATGCCGAGACGTACCAACTCTTCTCAGCGGGCCTTACCAGCGGCGTGTTCCAATTCGAATCCAAGGGCATGCGCGACATCTGCCGGCGCTACAAGCCGGAGCGGTTGGAGGACCTGTGCGCTCTCAATGCGCTGTACCGCCCCGGACCGATCCAGGGCGGGATGATACCAGACTTCATCGACCGCAAGCACGGCCGCAAGCCCGTGAGCTACCTCCTGCCCGAGATCGAGCCGCTGCTGAAAGAGACCTACGGGGTCATCGTCTACCAAGAGCAGGTCATGCAGATCGCGAATGTCGTGGCGGGCTACTCGCTGGGCGAAGCGGACCTGCTCCGCCGCGCGATGGGAAAGAAGAAGCCCGAGGTGATGGCCGAGCATCGCGCCCAGTTCCTCAGCGGCGCCAGCGAGCGCGGCTTTCCCGAAGCGGCGACGTCCAAGCTGTTCGACCTGATGGAGCAGTTCGCCGGTTACGGCTTCAACAAGTCGCACTCCGCCGCCTACGGCTTCCTCGCATACATCACCGCCTATCTCAAGACGCACCACACCGTGGAGTTCATGGCAGCCCTGCTCACTGCGGAGTTGCACAACGCGGACAAGGTCCGGCTGTACCTCAACGAATGCCGCGACATGGGAATCCGCATCCTGCCGCCGGATATCGGCGCCTCGTTCTGGGACTTCACGCCCGCCGGCGACAAGGACATCCGCTTCGGGCTCGGCGCGATCAAGAATGTCGGCAAGGGCGCCGTAGAGTCCGTCATCGACGTGCGGCAGAACCGGGACGGCGGCTTCGAGTCCTTGTTCGGCTTCTGCAAGGCGGTCGATTGGAGCAAGATCAACAAGCGCATGGTGGAGAGCGCGATCAAGGCCGGCGCGATGGACAGCCTGGGCGGCCACAGGGCGCAGATGCTGGCAGGCCTGGACTCGATGATCGAGAGCGGACAGCGCGCGCGCCGCGACGAGGAGCTGGGACAGGAATCGCTCTTCGGGGCCGCGGCTGCCGGCGACGAGGGCAAGCTCGCTAGCTTGCCTGACGTGGAGGAATGGTCTGCCACCGAACGGCTAGCTTGCGAAAAGGAGATGCTCGGCTTCTACGTGACGGGCCATCCGCTGGATTCCTTTGAAGAGGCCGTCGAAGAGGTCGGCACCCATACCACCACATCGCTCGACAAGGTTGACAACGGCCATCCGGTGTCAATCTGCGGCATGCTGCACAGCGTCCAGCGCCGCAGGAACAAAGAAGGCCGCCCCTGGGCATCGGCGGTCTTGGAAGACCGCGGCGGCAGTGTCGAGCTGCTCGTCTTCGCCAACCAGTTCGAAGGGGTGGAAGAGAGGCTCGTCCAGGATCAGCCCGTGCTCGTGACCGGCTCCGTACGCGCCGAGGACAGCTCCGGCCGGCGCGTGTCCGTTGAGCAGATCACGCTGCTCAAGAACGCCCGCGCCCCTCAGCACGAGCATGCCTATGTATCGCTGACGTTGAGCAGCGACAACGAAGTTGGCTCCGTGGCGAGCCGCCTCCGGGAGTTGGTCGATGGCCATCCCGGACAGACCAATCTCAGCTTCCGCTTGGAGCGACCGCGCCAGTACGTGGTGGTGCTGGACATCGACGCGCGCGTCAATCCGAACCGGCAGTTCCGCAAGCAGATCGAGGGACTGTGCGGCCGGGATGCTCTGGAGTTCCGCGGCTAGGCCGTCCCTGGGCGAATCGACGCCCCGCGCGCTGCTTAGCGCGCGGGTCTAGAATGAAGATCCGGGGTTTGTGATGAAATTCATTTCCGTGTTGGCGTTCATGATTGCCGTACTGCCTGTCGGCGCCAGTGAGGCGGTCAGCTTTCACCGAGACGTGGAGCCGGTCCTGCAGGCCAACTGCCAGCAGTGCCACCGTCCCGGCGAAGCCGCGCCAATGTCGTTTCTCACCTACGAGGAAACCCGTCCTTGGGCCCGAGCCATCCACGAGGCGGTGGCGTTGAACCGGATGCCGCCGTGGTTCGCTGACCCGCGGTTCGGCGAGTGGTCGAACGCCCACGTGCTCACCGCCGAAGAGAAGCGCGTCCTGATCGAATGGGCCGAGACCGGGGCCGAGCGCGGCGATCCCTCTGACGCTCCCGCGCCCCTTGCGTTTGTCGACGGATGGAACATCGGCGAGCCGGATTTCGTGCTCGAGATGCCTGAGCCCTTCCGCGTGCCGGCTGAGGGCACGATCGACTACCAATACTTGGTGATACCGACAGGCTTTGCAGAGGACAAGTGGGTCAGCGCTGCCGAGGTTCGTCCCGGCAATCGAGCTGTGGTGCATCACGTGCTCGCGTTCATTCGTCCCAAGGGGTCGCATTGGCTGGAAGGGGCCGAGCCGGGCAAGGTCTTCGTGCCCGGAGCGACCAGCAAGGAGCAGCGCAAGCGGGAAGGCGACGAGTATCGCGACATTCTGGCCGGATTCGCGCCCGGCACCGAGGCGGTGTCCTACGAGGGGACGGATCACGCGAAGCTGCTGCCCGCCGGTGCCGACGTTGTTCTCCAACTGCACTACACCGCTTCAGGCAAGCCGGAGTTGGATCGCAGCCGGGTCGGGCTGCGTTTTCTGGACGCGCCCCCCGCCAAGCGCGTTCTGACGATGATGGCTTCCAACAACAAGTTCGTGATTCCGCCGGGCGCCGCCGCTCATCCCGTCACATCTAGGTGGGTGCTCGGCCAAGATACCGAGCTGACCGCGGTGATGCCGCACATGCATTTGCGAGGGGACGATTTCCGCTTCGAGTTGCGCTACCCCGATGGCCGCAGCGAGACGCTGCTGAGCGTGCCGCAGTACGACTTTGACTGGCAGTACTTCTACTACCTAAAGCAGCCGATGCTATTGCCGGCCGGCACGGCGATCGAGTGCTTGGCACACTTCGACAATTCGCCGAACAACCCGGACAATCCCGACCCCTCGGCCGAGGTTCGCTGGGGCGACCAAAGCTGGGAGGAAATGATGATCGGGTTCTTCGAGATCGCTATCGGATCGGACAAGGGCCTGCAGCCCTACCTGACACAGGGCAAGCAGGCGCGGTCCAGCGGTGATTGATTCCGGCGAAGGAGCAGGGCCGCGGTGCCGCGCGCGTGCCGAGACCGCCGGACTCGCCGGAACTGGTCCGCCCGCTTGGCATCGCCGGCTTGCGCGTTTCTGGCGCTGGCGTGGTGCTCGACAGCTAGCCTTGCGCACGAAGCCATCAGCACGGAGCTGACTTGGACGCGCGATGTGTCGCGCGTCTTCCACAACCGCTGCTCAGGCTGTCACCGCGCCGGAGGTGCGGCGCCGATGCCGCTGACCACGTATGACGAGGTGCGCCCCTGGGCCAAGGCCATCAAGCACCAGGTATTGACCCGCCGCATGCCGCCATGGGGTGCTGTGAAGGGGTTCGGCGCCTTTCGCAACGACCGCAGCCTGTCCTTGCCTGAGATCGCCCTCATCTCCAGTTGGGTCGAGGGCGGCGCGCCTGAGGGCGATCGCGAGTTTGCGACGCCGTTCCACGCCCACGCCGCCGCCGGGGACGAGGCGGAGCGGCAAGCGGGCCGCATGCGGGTGCGCGGCGTGCAGGTGCTGAAGCAGCCGATACTTGCGATGGGTGTCAGCGTCGACGGTGCCGTCAGTGATCCGTGGCTGCAAGTCACCGCGCACAGGCCGGACGGGAGCGTCGAGCACTTGCTGTGGCTGCGCGAGCCGAGGCCGCCGGGGACGCCGGACTACTGGTTCTTGCGGCCATTGGCGCTGCCGGCGGGTACGCGGCTGGTATGCCAGCCGGGGAGCGCTCGGGTGGACGTCAGGTTTGCTGATGAAGCGGCTGTCTCGAGCCTCCCAAGCGGAGGCCAGTCACCGCTGACGCCGACTCGGTGATCTAGTCGGCAAGGGCAGCATGACGGGTTCGCCGGCCGCGATCGCCAGCTGCTGGACGCTTCAACCCTCTTCGATGGGCATTCCGGCAGCCTTCCAAGCGCGCCAGCCCCCGGCGAGCGAGTAAACGTTCCGATAGCCCATCCCCTGCAGAGCGTCGGCGGCCAGTGCCGAGCGGTAGCCCCCTCCGCAATAGAGCACGATCTTGGCGTCCAGGTCAGGGATCGCGGCTTCAATGTCGCGCTCTATGATGCCCTTGCCCATGTGGCGCGCGCCGGCCGCATGCGCGGCGTTCCACTCCGATTCCTCGCGCGTGTCAACCAGCGCGAACTGGCTCCCGGCCGCGATGTCGCCCGCGACTTCGTCTACCGCGATTTCGCGAATGCGGGCCTTGGCGTCGTCGACCAAGGCGAGGAACCTTTCGGAGTGTTGCATGCGCCGCCGGACGGAACCTAGAACTCGTACGTGACCCCGAGCTCGGCTTCGACTTCCGCCACGGGCACCATGTCAATCGCGTCCCACGGGCAGCCGTCAAGGAAAGTGCCGTCGGGGCCTTTCGAAATGCACTGCTTGCAACCGATGCAGGTCTGGCCGTCCACCTCGATCCGCCCGAACGGGGGGTGGTCTTCGTCGGGTATCCAGTACATGCACTCGTCTACCGGGCAGTAGTTGATGCAAACCGGCGATCCCGCGCAGCCGGTGCAGTTCTCGTTCGTGACGGCGAGGATCGCGGGCTTCTTCTTGCGGTTGCCCGTCATCCCGCCCTCGGACCAAGGCCAGCACTTCTCGTGGGGGGCGTCCAACGGCTTCAGCGCGGCGATGCGCGCGGCCTCTTCGCGGGCCTTGCGGCGCCGTTCCTCGGCTGCGGCTTTGCGGCGGTCGGCGGCACCTGCCGCTCCGGCCGCGGCGGTCTTGGTCGGATCTTGGTTGAGCTCGTCTGGCATGGCGCTCTCGAGGCCTAGAACCCTACTATAGCGCGCTTCTGAACGCCGCTTCGGCCCGCCGGTACCGGCCCGTGCGATGCGCCACACTGAAGGGCGGATCGCGGCTGTGACAGGTCGATTCGAAATCGTGGCGGAATGCCCCCATACGCGGGCACGAGCGGGGGTGCTGCACACTCGGCACGGGCCTATCGAAACCCCCGTCTTCATGCCGGTGGGAACGCAGGCGAGCGTCAAGGGGCTGACGCCGCGGCAGCTTCAGCAAGATCTCCAGGCTCGCATGGTGCTGGCCAACACGTACCATCTGTGGCTGCGCCCTGGACACAGCACCGTGCGCGCCGCGGGCGGACTGCACGAGTTCATGGGCTGGAACGGCGGGATCCTCACAGATTCCGGCGGGTACCAGGTCTTCAGCCTGGCCAAGCTGCGCCGCATTCGCAATGAGGGCATCGATTTCCAGTCGCATCTCGACGGCGAGCGGCGCTTTCTGAGCCCCGAGCTGGCGGTCGAAATCCAAACCAGCCTGGGCAGCGACGTGATGATGGTCTTGGACGAATGCACGCCGTATCCTTGCGCAGAAGCAGACGCCCGCGCCTCCATGGAACTGACGCTGGGTTGGGCAGCCCGTTCGTTCGCGCACCACAGGCAAGCCGCGCGTGAAGCCACCGGCATGCTGTTCCCGATCGTGCAGGGGTCCATGTATGCCGGGCTCCGCCGCGAATGCGCGCGGAGACTGGTGGAGTTGGATGCGCCTGGCTATGCGGTCGGGGGGCTCTCGGTCGGCGAGCCCCGGCCGCTCAGCTACGAGATGACTGCCTCGTGCGAGGCGGAACTGCCTCGGCACAAGCCGCGCTATGCGATGGGCGTGGGCATGCCGCACGAGATCGGCGAGTACGTCGCGCTCGGCATCGACATGATGGATTGCGTGCTTCCGACGCGCAACGCGCGCAATGGCTGCCTGTTCACGGCGCGCGGGAAGCTAATGATCAAGAACGCGATCCACGCGCAATCCCACGCGCCGATCGATGAGGACTGCCGCTGCTACACGTGCCGTAATTTCACCCGCGCCTACCTGCGCCACCTTTTCTTGGCCAAGGAGATGCTCTACGGCACCTTGGCCACGGTGCACAATCTCTGGCTGTATCTTGACAGGATGCGCCAAATCCGGCAAGCTATCATTGAAGGGAGCTTGCCGCGCTGTTTGCGGCGGTTCTCGGCAAGCCCGGAACCCGCTAGCTGATCAAGCCGCGGGTCCGGCCTGCGCGCCCGAGCAGCTACTCGCATCTTCGCTATAGTGGTTAGTCGCGCCGAGCGTCGAGCGCGGCGGCCCGCTCACCGTTCGACCGATCCCAGTGCACCTGCTCTCTGCGGAACTGCTCGCCTCGTGGCAACCCTCGCCCGCACTGCTGCTCCAGCAGTCGGGGTTCGGGTCCCTGATGCCCATCCTGCTGATGGTCGTCATCTTCGTCGTGCTGGTGATCCTGCCTGCCCGCAAGCGCCAGAAGAAGCTGGATGAGATGCTGGCCAACCTAGCAACGGGCGACAAGGTCGTCACCAACGGCGGACTCACGGGTACGGTCGTCGGCTTGGCAGAGGGCCGCGTGACGCTACGGATTCCACCGGATGGCCTCAAGCTCGAGTTCGCCCGCACTGCGGTGGTCGGCATGGCGGAGAAGACCGACAGCTAGGGCCGGTCGTTACGAAGGGTCGAGATGAAAAGCCGCTTCGGACTCAAGATCGCGATTGTGATAGCGGTCTTTCTGCTCTGCTTCTGGCGGGTGATCGGCTTCTCGCCGAGCTTGGATGCGATCAAGCAGAACTTGTCGGACAACATCGCGCTCGGCCTGGACCTCAAGGGTGGCACCCATCTGATCCTGCAGGTGCAAGTGCAGGACGCCCTCAAGTCCGAGGCTGACCAGACAATTGATCGACTCAGGACGCGGCTGGCGCGAGCCGATATCTCCTACTCAGGCATTCGCCGCAACGATCCCGGCTCCATCGAGGACGCGGATTCGATCGAGATCCAATTGGAAGGCACGCCCACCGACCGCGTCAGCGACGTCCGGGCCATCCTCGACGAAGAGGCCCCCAGCTGGCTCGCGGCCTCTTCAGGCGCCAGTTCCTTCGCGCTCACGCTGCGCCCCAGCGAGTTGCTGCGACTGAAGGCGGAGACCTTGCAGCAGTCGATGTCGACGATCGAGAACCGCATCAACGGCCTGGGCTTGACCGAGCCGGTGATCCAGCAGCACGGCCGCGCCGAAGCCGAGCACGAGATCTTGGTGCAGCTGCCGGGCGTCAGCGACCCGGCGCGGGTGATGAATCTGCTGCAAATGTCGGCGCAGCTGGAGATCACGAAAGAGATCGGCGGCCCCTACGGCTCGCCCGAGGCGGCCCGCTCGCAGAACAACGGCATCCTGCCTGCCAATAGCGAGCTGGCGCACTACACGGACCGCGGGCGCAACGAGTGGTACTTGTTGGAGCGCAACCCCATCGTGACCGGCCGCGACCTGCGGGGTGCCACTGCCGCAAGGGACACCCAGAATCCCGGTGCTTGGCAGGTTGCATTCAGCCTCTCGCGCCAGGCCGGGCAGCGCTTCGGAATCTTCACCGCTGCCAACATCGGGCAGAATCTGGCAGTGGTGCTCGACAATCGCATTCAGAGCGTGGCGTCGATCGAGTCGCGGATCGAGTCCGAGGGCGTCATCAACAACATCGACTCGCAAACTGAGGCGCTGGACTTGGCGCTGGTCTTGCGCGCCGGCGCCCTTCCGGCCTCGGTGGTCTACCTCGAGGAGCGCACGGTGGGCGCGTCCCTAGGAGCGGATTCGATCCGCCAGGGCGTGCGCAGTGCCATGTATGGCGTGGCAATCATCGTCTTGATGATGCTGGTCTACTACAAGTCTGCCGGGATCAACGCGAACGTCGCGCTTTTCTTCAACTTGCTGATCCTGCTCGCCGTGCTGAGCGCCTTCGGCTTCACGCTGACGCTGCCGGGAATTGCAGGCATCATCCTGACGATCGGCATGGCCGTGGACGCCAACGTGCTGATTTTCGAGCGCATCCGGGAAGAACTGCGCGAGGGCAAGCCGGTGGTCGCCGCGCTGAACGCCGGTTTCGGCAAGGCTTTCCTGACCATCATCGACACCAACCTGACGACGATCATCGCCGCGGCCTTCCTGTTCCTGTTCGGGCGCGGGCCGGTGCGCGGCTTCGCCGTCACGCTGGCGATCGGCCTGCTTGCCAACCTGTTTACTTCGGTCTTTGTCTCGCGGCTGATCTTCGACCTCACGCTGTGGCGCAAGCAGCAGGTCAAGGAGATGAGCATATAGGGGCCGGGAACCTCGCGGCCCGGGCCGGTGTCTAGGGGGAACCGGGGCAGGCCGCAGCGCAGAGTACGTGTCATGCAACTGATCGGCAAGACCAGCATCGACTTCTTGGGGCGGCGCTACATCTTCATCGGCCTGTCCCTCGTCCTGCTGCTGGCAGGCGCGGCCAGCGCGGTGATCAA
Organism: Terriglobia bacterium; assembly: GCA_009838515.1. Lineage (GTDB taxonomy): Bacteria > Acidobacteriota > Terriglobia > Bryobacterales > UBA6623 > VXMF01. The sequence continues at coordinate 12,537 of VXRL01000087.1, forward strand.
CGGCGGCCTCAAGTTCGGGATCGACTTCAAGGGCGGCACGCTCGTGTACGCGAAGTTCGTCGAGGAGCCGGATCCGGAGCGCATCCGCGCGGTGCTGCAGGACAAGGGGCTGAGCGTCGCCACGCTGCAGCCGTTCCAGGATGGCGTCGACAGCCACGAGCTCAAGATCGATCTGGATCTGGCGGGCGAGGTGGTCGAGACCTCCGGCAAGTCGCAGGTGATCGAGACCCTGCGCGAGATCTATCCCATCGCCGAGGGCAAGCTGGATTTCAACAATGCCAGTTCCGACGCCCTGGGCCAGCGGCTGATGGCGAGCCAGGCCCTCCGCGACGCCGGCCACAGCAGCCAGGAACTGGTCAGCGCGGCCGAGGCGCTCGTCGCCTGGCGCGATCAGGCGCCGCGCTCGGGCCTAGTGCATGACCCGTCTGAGTTCGACGCGGTTCCGGACGTGGCCCAAAGCGTCCTGGCCGCCGTGAAGCAGGAAACGGAGCTCGGAGCGTTCCATATCGGCGGAGTTGAGGTCGTTGGGCCGAAAATCGGGGCGGAATTGCAGTGGCAAGCCATCAAAGCTACCCTATTCGCACTGGCGGGTATGCTAGTCTACATTGCATTCCGGTTCGAGTGGATCTACGGCGTCGCCGCCGTGATCGCCGTCTTCCATGACGTTTTTATCACTATCGGGTTCTTCTCGCTGTTCGGGCGGGAAATCGAGTTGACAGTAGTGGCAGCATTGTTGACACTAGTTGGCTACTCGATGAATGATACGATCGTGATCTTCGACCGTGTCCGCGAGAACCGTAACGCGATCCGGAGGTCCAGCTTGACCGAACTGCTGAATCTCAGCATCAACCAGACGCTCAGCCGCACAGTGCTGACGTCGGGCTTGACATTGGTCGCTGTGGTGTGTCTGTTTGTCTTTGGGGGGGAAGTCCTGCGCAGCTTCTCGTTCGCCCTTGTGGTGGGCGTGTTGGTGGGCACTTACTCCTCGATCTTCATCGCCAGCCCGGTGCTGCTGTGGGGCCAAGGTCTGCTGACCGCGCGGGCCCCGGGCGCGCGGGTGGGCAGGCGAGCTTGAGTCTGGCAAGGTATCTTGGGAGGAACCTGCAACCATGTTTGAAGACGCATTAATGGAAAACGTTCAGAAGGGGACCTCGCGCTGGTCCGTCATTCTGTCCACCGTGCTGCAGCTGTTCTTGGTCGGCGTCTTTCTGTTGATCCCGCTGATCAACTACTACGAGCTGCCGGACGCCGACTTCGTGAGCTTCCTGACGGCGCCCCCGCCGCCACCGCCACCGCCACCTCCGCCTGCGGCCGTGGTGGTGAAGGCGGTTCCCAAAGAATTCGACAGCGGCGCGCTCACGCAGCCGGTCGCCATCCCCGACAAGGTCGCCATCATCGAAGAGGACATCGCCGCGCCTAGCGC
>VXRL01000051.1:0-11734 GCA_009838515.1 Terriglobia bacterium
TTTTTGTTTTTTTTTTTTAGTGTTTTTTTTTTTTGTTCTCTCCTGGTGGTGGGGGGGGGTGGGGCGGGCGGGGCGCCGCGGCCCCCCCCCGGACCGTCGAGTACGCCCCGTCGGGCAGCGCAATCACCGTCGGCGTTCCTGTGGCAAGATCCCAAGTCACGATACCGGTTCCCGGGGATGCGCCGCCGCCGGTCCGCCTCACGTTGGCGAATGCCCGTCCGACCAAGGGCATCATTCCGAAGCCGCGGCGGCCTTGCTGGATCAGCTGGAAGGTGCCTGGTTCGATGCGTTCAAATCCTTCGGGAAGCGCTAGGTGGGTAGCGGAAGCAGCTTCCAGATCCACAACCAGCAGGCCCGTGTCACCAGCGAACGGCTGGAGCAGGGTCCCTTGGTTGTTGACCCTGGGTTCGCCGACGGTCGCGAGCGCCACCAGCTTGCTTTCGCTGAAGAGGTGCTGTGTTTGCTGGTTGTTATACGGGATGCCCATGGGCGTTCCCTCCGCGTCACTCGGGAACACGACTTCCCGGTAGTCGCCCGTCACAGCATCGATGACGTGAATTCGTGTCGATGCCATGTAGGCCACTTCGCGCGCACCGTCCCCGAAATACAGGTAGCTGTTGACGGTGCCTCTCAGCCAAGCATCGAGCCGCACGTCGTCGCCGGGCGTGATCTGGGTGAGTTCCCGCGACTCGGTGTCGAAGAGCAGCACTCTGTCTCCGGCGCAGAGCCGGCCCTCGCGCGGTTCGGCGAAGTCGTAAAGGTGCTGGTCGGAGCCCACGATCGCGAGAGTCCGGGTCGCCGGGACCCTGAGCCAGCGAACCGCGTTGGTGCAGTTGGCCGCAAAAACTCCCGACGGGAACTCGATGGCTGCCGCGGTCATCGTCGCGGTCGCTGCTGGAGCATCCGGGGCATCGGCAGCTGGAGCGGGCGGCAAGACAATCTCGAAGGCTACAATGCCGTCCCGCGAGCGATCCGACTTGCGGGCGGCCACGTAGGCTGTCGTCTGGCCGGCGAATCCGCCGCTGACCGGGGCGAGCGATAGCGCGCCGACCGGGTCCCCGTTCAGGTTCAGCCGCCGCGGAGGCTCGATCGGATCCCAGCCGTCTGGAAACGGGACCTGGGCGACGGCGTTCGCGTCCGCGTCGAACAAGATCGCGTGTGGCACCAAGCCGTCGGCGAGGGAATCCGGACCCAGGACGCGAAAACGGTGCCCGCGGGGGAAGTTCCAGCCTTGCGCGAGGTTGTATCGCAGGTCGCCCACTACCAGCGGAGTGGGCAACGCTGCAGCGCTTCCCGCATCTTCGCCCACGATTGCGCCGGAGAGGTCGACCACCACGTTGCCGGACTCTCCAACGGGCCGTTCCAGCCGCAGGGTGCTGCTGTTCCCCGTTCCAATCTGCAGCCGGCCCGCGCCGCCTTCGATCGCGACCGTCGCACTGCCCCCGGCTGCTGTGTCCACCACAAGCAGCTCGTCGGAGAGGCCCGCGGCAAGAGCTGCGTCCGGCGCCACGAGCGCTGCCAGCACGCTGCTGTTGGCCGCGGTCTCGAACGGTCGGTGCTGGACGTTGGGGTTCGGAGCGTTCGGCCAGGACGGCAGCAGGCACTCTGCGAGCGCCGTTACCGAGTCGCGGCGGAAGTCCATCAGATGCACGTCGGGATAGCAGCCTTGGTTGCCGTCCAAGGCCCCGCTCAGGGAGGCGAAGTACGGGTTGAGGGCGCTCATTTGGATCCGGTCCGCCGAGGACACCCCTGCCGGCACGGCCATGTAGCGTGCGGCGGGCTCACTGACGGGCCCCATCACGCCCGAGGCGCCCTGGTTGCCGGAGACCCAGCGGTAGACCTCCGTGGGCCCGGCCAGCTCAGGGACGCTGAACGTCATCCGATAGACGCCGACTAGTTCCGTTGACGGCGCGACGGACAGGCTTTCGACGGGAAGGCCGCCAAGAAACGCTCGCTGCGGCGGGTTCATCGCATACGTAGTATCGGCGGCGGCTGACCCCGTTGCGAGAGCCGGCGTCGTTTCGCCGATCCCGGAAGCGAACACGCGGATGATGCTGCCCGGACTGATGGCGGCAGTGGCCTCCAGCAAGGCGCCGGTCGCGGCCGGCGGCTCGCCTGGGGCACCCAGCGCGATCGGGCTCGAGCTCGCTGGCTCGGTCGGCGCGTCCGTAGGGAGAGTCGCGCTCTCCGCGATCGGGGCGCTGGTTCCGTCGTGCTGGACCAAGGCCACGTTGATCGTGGCCACCTGGACCGATGTCGGCGCGCTCGACTCCTCGCCCACGCGAACCACGACCTCAGCTCGGCCGGCGGGGGTCTCCCAAGGAATCTGCGCATTGATCTGCATCGGGGAGACGAAGAAGAGCGGCGCTGCCGTGCCATCGATCAGGACCTCGACGACCGGGTCCCCGAGAGCCACCGGCAGGGGCAGGCTCTCCGCGCCGATGTGCGCCTCGGCAAGGCCCTCCCCGCGAATCGTTAGGATGCCGCCCCGTGGCACGGTCGCCGGCGGGTCCGCGAGCGAGATGCCGTTCGTCACGCTCCGGATCCCAATTGTTGGGGCCGCAGGCGCCCACTCGGCAGCAGCCAGAAGAAGAAAGGGAGCGAAAACTAGTCGTGCCGGAAACATTACCAACCTCGCTTGGTCCGCGTTAGCATAATCCCTCCCGTCTGTCGCTGCAAGCCTTTTTCCGGCTTTCGGAGAGCGACCGAAGCCGCCCCGGGGCACGGGCGGGAATTCCGATCAGGGTCAAGGGGTGAGGTCGCCGAGAGTGTGCGACCCCAGTAATTCCGGAACGGCCGCCGATATAATCGGTTTCTCCGATGGCCCACAAGGCACCATTTCGCTTGGACGGTAGAACGGCGCTCGTCACCGGCGGCGGCAGCGGCATAGGAGAGCAGACCGTGCGCGCTCTCGCAGGGGGCGGAGCCCGCGTGCTCGTCGGCGATCTGAACGCCGAGGCAGCGCAAGCCGTGGCAGACGATGTCGCGAACGCCCAGCCGCTCCCCTTGGATGTGACCGATCCTGCCGGCGTGCAGAGCGCACTGGAACGTGTCCGCTCGCTCGACATCCTTGTCAACAACGCCGGGATCGGCCACGTGGGCATGCTCGAAGAATGCACGCTGGACGACTTCCGCACCGTGATGCAGGTCAACGTCGAGGGCATGTTCATCGTCACGGCGGCAGCCCTGCCACTGCTGACGCGCTCGGATCGCCCGTGCATCGTGAACATCGGCTCCGTCGCGGGACTGGTCGGCGTCAAGCGGCGTTTCGCCTACTGTGCGTCCAAGGGCGCGGTGGTCAGCATGACCCGGTCACTGGCGGCCGACTACGCCGGCAAGATACGAGTGAACTGCGTGTGTCCGGGCACGGTGAACACGCCCTTTGTAGAAGCGTACTTGGAGAAATATCACAAGCATGAAAAAGCGGAGACGCGCAAGCAACTCAATGCCCGTCAGCCCATAGGCAGGCTGGGCAAGCCCGACGAAATCGCCCACCTGGTTCTGTACCTGTGTTCGGACGAGGCTGAGTTCGTGCACGGTTCGATGATGGCGATTGATGGCGGTTGGACCGCGCTGTAGTCCTCAGCCGGAACTCCCTGTGAAATAATGGCCTCGTAATGACTGCTGTGCTACGGGCACTGCTCCTCGCAGGTCTCTTCTCTGCCGGTGCGTGGGCCAACGTGAGCCTGCCGGCGCTGTTCGGTGACCACATGGTCGTCCAACGCGACCTTCCCGTTCATGTCTGGGGCACGGCCGAGCCGGGCGAGGCGGTGGAGGTCAAGTTCCGCGGGCAAAGCATGTCTACCTCCGCCGGGGCGGACGAGCGCTGGGAAGTGTACCTAGACCCCGGATCGGCGGGCGGCCCGTTCGGATTGGTTGTGGAAGGCAACAACAGGATCGAAATCGCGGATGTCCATGTCGGCGAGGTATGGGTCGGTTCAGGCCAGTCCAACATGGTCTGGCCGCTGCAGCGTAGCCGCGATGCGGAGAAGGAAATCGCGGCAGCGCAGTTCCCTGGAATCCGTTACTTCAAAGTCGCGCTGAACACTTCCGACACGCGGCTGGTCGACGTGGAGGGCCAGTGGCAGGTCGTCTCGCCGGACACAGCGGGGGAGTTCTCAGGAGTCGGGTACTTCTTCGCTCGCCACCTGCATGAGCGCCTGGGAGTGCCGCTGGGCATCATCCAGTCCGCCTGGGGCGGCACGCCTGCCGAATCGTGGACAAGCGCCCGAACCATGGCAGAGGAACCCGCGCTCGCGAATATGCAGGCGGAGTTCGCCGCCGAGGCCGCGGCCGACGAGCCGGCATACGCCGAGCGGCTCGCCGCTTGGGAAAAACGCTCCGCCACCGCTAAGGCTGCGGGACAGGAAGCACCGCGCAGGCCTCCGCCGCCTCGCGCACTGCGGCCGCAGAACAAACCCGGCGCCCTGTTCAATGCGATGATCGCGCCGCTGTTGCCGTACGCCATTCGCGGAGCGATCTGGTACCAGGGCGAGAACAACGCCCAACGTGGGCAGGGCTACTTGTACCGCCGCCTGTTCCGGTCGATGATCGAAGACTGGCGGCACGAATGGGGGATCGGCGCCTTCCCGTTCCTGTTCGTTCAGTTAGCCAACTACGGCCGCGTCCCCGAAGAAAGCACCTGGCCCGAACTGCGGGAAGCTCAGGCCATGACCCTCGGGCTGACGAACACGGGCATGGCGGTGACGATCGACATCGGCAATCCGACCGACATTCATCCGCGGAACAAGCAGGACGTGGGGCTGCGTCTGGCACTGGCAGCCCGCGCGATCGCCTACGGCGAGCACGACCTGGAATATTCCGGACCGATCTTCCGCCAGGCCACGCGTGACGCCTCGGGGCTCAGGCTGTGGTTCGACCACGTCGGCGGCGGGCTGAAGGCCCGCGGGGGCCAATTGGAAGGCTTCCAAGTTGCGGGCCGCGACGGCAAGTTCGTCAGCGCCCAAGCGAGCATTTCAGGCAATACCGTGCTGGTGTCGAGCGCCGCGGTCAAGCGTCCTGTTCGGGCGCGCTACGCATGGGCAGCCGACGCCAAGGGAAACCTCTTCAACGATGCGGGCCTGCCAGCTTCCCCATTCCAGACCATGGAATAGCGGGCAGATCGGGTAGCGGATGGACGCACAGCCCACGCCCATCGTCAAGGACCTCGTGCTCGTTGGCGGCGGGCACAGCCATATAGCGGTCCTGAAGATGTTCGGCATGAAACCCGTGCCGGGTGTGCAGCTGACCTTGGTGTGCCGCGACGTGCACACGCCCTATTCGGGCATGCTGCCCGGCCTGCTGGCCGGGCACTATACGTTCGACGAGGCCCATATCGACCTGCGTAAGCTCGCGGTCTTCAGCCAAGCGCGGTTCATCCACGATTCGGTCACCGGATTGGATCTGGCCGGCCGCGAGCTTCGATTCGCAAATCGGCCGCCCATCCCGTACGACCTGCTGTCGCTGAATATCGGTTCGACTCCTGGTACGAGAGACGTCCCTGGAGTCGACCAATATGCGGTGCCGGTGAAGCCCATCAGCAATTTGTTGCCGCGCTGGGAAGCTTTGCTGGGCCGGGTTGAACGCTTGTCGGCCACGCCCGCGATAGCAGTCGTAGGGGCCGGGGCGGGCGGCGTCGAACTCGCCTTGGCGATGCAATACCGCCTGCGGGCGCACTTCGCCAGTTCCGGCACGGCTAGGGATCCCGAGATCCACGTCTTCAGCGAGACAGCCGAGATCCTGCCAACGCACAATTCCCGCGCGCGCAAGAAGTTCAGGCGCATCTTGTCCGAACGGGGCGTGAAGGTGCATACCCAAACCCGGGTAGCCGAAGTCTTTCGCGACGGCCTTCGCACCGCCGACGGCTGGACAGGGCACTTCCACGAGGTGGTCTGGGCGACCAAGGCTTCCTCTGCCGCATGGCTGGCCGACTCGGGACTGGCGTGCGACGACCAAGGCTTCGCGCTAGTGGACGAGTGCCTGCGCTCGGCCTCCCATTCCGAGATCTACGCCGCGGGAGATATTGCCGCCGTGCACGTCCACCCGCGGGAAAAGGCCGGTGTCTTCGCCGTGCGACAGGGCCCACCGCTCGCGCGCAACTTGCGTCGTGCTCTGTTGGGCGAGCCGCCGCGCCGATTCCGGCCGCAGAGCCGGTTCCTAAGCTTGATCAGCACGGGCGACCGCTATGCCGTCGCGTCCCGTGGCCGCTGGTCGGTCGAGGGGGCTTGGGCCTGGAAGTGGAAAGACTGGATCGACAGGCGCTTCATGGACAGGTTCTCGGACCTGCCTGAAATGAACGCCGACGAGACTGGCGCGTCCAAACTGCCGCAGGCCGTGCTCGACAGTGCCGAACTGCCCGAGCGTGAGATGCGCTGCAGGGGCTGCGCGTCCAAGGTGGGCGCGACCACGCTGGGTGGGGCGCTGGAGGCGATCAAGCCATTCTGGCGCGAGGACGTCCCGGCTGGGCTGGGCTCACGGGACGACGCCGCCGTGATCAACGTTCCCGCAGGCAAGTCGATCGTGCAGTCCGTTGACTTCTTCCCGGCGATCGTCGACGATCCCTACCTGTTCGGCCAGATCACCGCGAATCACGCCCTGAGCGACATCTATGCTATGGGCGCAGAGCCGCAATCAGCCCTGGCCGTCGCGGGCATCCCGTTCGGCACCCCTTCCAAGGCCGAGCACCTGCTGCGCCAAATGCTGCTGGGCGCAGACCTCGTGTTTCACGAAGCCAAGGTCAACTTGGCGGGCGGTCACACGAGCGAATGTCCCGAACTGGCGCTTGGATTCGTCGTCAACGGCCTGGCCGACCAAGACCAGGTGCTGCGCAAGGGCGGCCTGCAGCCGGGCCAAGCTCTCATCCTGACCAAACCGCTCGGAACGGGGGTACTATTCGCTGCCGAGATGCGGCTTGAAGCCAAAGGGCGGTGGATCGACGAGGCGATCGACTCCATGCTGCAGCCCAGCCGCCGGGCTGCGGAAATCATGCGCGATCACGGGGCGATAGCCTGCACCGATATCACCGGATTCGGACTCGCCGGGCACTTGGTGGAGATGCTGGAAGCCTCGGGCGTAGCCGCCTCGTTGGACTTGAACTCGCTTCCGGCTCTTGCCGGGGCGACGGCGTCCTTCGAGGCCGGAGTGCGAAGCACTCTGGATCCCGAGAATCGCAAGGTCTGGGACCGCGCAGCCAACGGCAGTCCGCCAACTGGCCATCCGGCGTTTTCGCTGCTGTTCGACCCCCAAACATCCGGCGGGCTTCTGGCCGGCGTGCCCACGTCCAGCGCGGAAGCTTGCCTTGCTGCCTTGCGCGAAGCAGGCTATAGCTCTGCTGCCCGGATCGGAACGGTCGAAGAATCCCCTCTCCACGGCGCGATCCTGTCCGCTGCGTGAGCGCGCTGGCGTCACTCGAAGAATAGTTCCTGGCCGGCCACCGCGAGCGCGTGGGTGATCATGGCCGGCGTGACGCTGCCCGACTTCAAGTAGGCTCGCCCGCAAAACCACCCCAGCACGGCGGCAGTGGCGGCGTACCCCCAGTTGGGAAAGGCGCCGCGCCCGAGATGGACGGCCCCGAAGAGCACAGCCGCCACGCCCTGGGCAATCAGGGGCCGGCCGAGCGAAGCGGCTAGAAGGTTCTGCACGACCCCCCTCATCAAGAATTCCTCGGCCAAGGCCGTGGTGAAGTAGATTCCCAGCAGCTTGCCCGCGGCCCCGGCGATCGCGCCAAGCGGGTCCACAAGCGGCGGGTCCCACCTCAGATACCCCGTCGATAGGCCAACAATGACGATCCAAGGAAGGCTGTATGTCGCGCTGTCGAGCGCCGGCCGCCAGTCCTGACGGCGAGGCAAGAGCCGAAACGCCGTGCCGTGGAGCTTTCGCAAGCCGAGAAACACGTACAGGCCCATTGGAATCAGCATCAGCTTCCCAAGCGCGTCCAGCCGGTGCGCAGGCGGGTCAAACCCTTGGTAGATCTCGCGGAACATCGGGCTGAGGCCGCTGATCATGGGATACGCCAGGGCGCAAGCTACGACCAAGTCCTGCCACGCGAACCGCTGCCGCGAGACCGGAAAGAGCACATAGGGCAGCGTCACGCAGGCGCACAAGAGGACGAGCCGGGCCAACGATTCCGGCGCAAACAATCCAGTCGGAACGGAATAGATCACATAGGGAGCGACGGACACCGCGACGAGTCCGCCCGCCAGCGCGAACGGTGACAGCGCGCTGCACACCGAATCCCTCACCGGGCGGGAGACAGCGGCGCAGTAAAGCGCCGCCTGCCAGCAGAACGCCGCCACGACAGGCACTGCGATATCCGCAGGGAACTCGAATCGCTGTGCCAGAATGAAGCCGGCAACGGCAAGCGTCATGCAGACACCGCCGAGACACGCCCAGAACCTCGTCAGGCTGGGAGCACCGTGTAGCCTGTCTGCCACGGTCAAGGTACTCATCGTAGCGATATGGGTTGCAGCCGGGCCGCACGCGACGGCAGAGTTTCCGGCCGACTTGGTCCGGAGCGTCGCAGAGGCGGGCAGCCGGCTGGTCGCCGAGCGTGACAACTATACCTATACGCAGCGATTTCGATTCGTCGAATTCAAGGGCGGCCGGCCAGCCGGCCACTACGAGGAAGTACGCGACATCACGTTCACGGGCACGGGTGAACGCCTAGAGCGGCATCGCAAGAAACCGATCATGCGACTGCAGCGGATGCGCTTGACAGATGAAGACTTCCGAGACCTGCGCGACGTAAATCCGTTCGTGCTCACACGCGAGACCCTACGCTTCTACAAGGTGGGCTACAAGGGAATCGAACCAGTGGACGGACTGGACTGCCACGTGCTGGCAGTCCGACCCAGACAGATCCTGCACGGCCAGCGCTTCTTCGACGGCCTGCTCTGGGTCGGCGTGGAGCACGGTCAGGTGGTGCGCGCAGGAGGGCGCCCCGTGCCACAGCTTCACCGGATCAAGGACAGCAACCTGTTCCCGGCCTTCATCACCGACTACGGGCCCATTGACGGAAAGCACTGGTTCCCGGTCCGCACCGAGGGCGACGACATTCTGCCGTTTCCGACGGGCAACCAACGAGTGAGGGTGCTGATCGAATACTCCGACTACAAGAGATTCAGCGCCGAATCAACCGTCACATTCAGCGACACACCCGCCGACGCAGGGCGCGCGAACGAAGCCGCGCCGGTACCGTGACTTCTGCGCGAGCAGCATTGAATATCGATGACGTACGTGCCGAGGGTGGCGTGCCGAGAGCGTGTCCGCCGCGTGCGCCGAACCGCCACCAGACGCGATGGCGTCTCTATGCTCATCGCCCATCTTCCGGTCTCGCCACGCAGCAGGCGGTAGCGGCCTAGCCTCGCCTTCCCGCAAGCAGGCCCGCGTGTACAATCTGGATTCGGATGCGAAGCTTACTCGTCGCCGCGCTGGCCTTGATGGCTCCAGCTGTTAGCCCGGCGCAAGAGCACTTGGGCAAGACGCTCGCGCAGTGGCGGGCGGATCTCGACAGTGCCGAGCAAATTGACCGTTTGCTGGCCGTTAGGTCCATTGGCGAGATGGCACTCGGCCAGCGAGCCGGAGCCACCGAGGCGATCCTTGAGTCCTTGGGCCACGAGGACGGTTCTGTGCGCTTCTGGGCGGCGGTCGCGACGATCCACTTGCCCGCGCTGGACGCCGACGCCCAAGCGCTGCTGACGAATGCGCTCGGTGATCCGGTGCCGGAAGTGAGGATCCAAGCGGCGCGTGCCCTGGTCGGCACGGTGGCCGAGCCAGAGGCTTTGGAAACCTTGGCAGGGCTGCTCTCCCACCGCAATCGAGGTGTCCGTCTGCAGGCCGTGCATGCCGCTGACGCGATCAAGGACAAAGCCGCTCCGCTGGTGAAGGAGTTGCAAGCGGCCACAGAGGATGAGTTCGACTACGTCCAGCGCGTTGCCCGACACGCGCTCTGGACACTGGAGCAGCGCCCCTGCCCCTACCGGCAATGCGAGTGACGCGAGCCCGCTAGCAATGACTCGATCCAGCATCACTTTCGGCGCCCTGGCCTTGGCGTGGACCTTGGCCATCTTGCATCCTGCGCTCGAAGCGAAGCCACCCAACATCCTGTGGCTATCCATCGAGGACACCGGCCAGCAGGTCGAACCTTACGACGCGTATGCGAGGACACCCAATATCGCCCGCCTGGCCAAGCAGGGCGTGACGTTCCTCGAGGCGTATTCGCACTCCCCGGTCTGCGCCCCGACCCGTTCCGGGATCATCACGGGAATGTATCCGACGGCCATCGGAACGCACCACATGCGCTCGAGAATGGTCCCTCCGCCTTTCGTGAAGGCATTTCCCGAGTACTTGCGGCGGCTCGGCTACTACACAACCAACAACTCGAAGACCGACTACAACTTCCATGTGCCGGTGACCGCTTGGGATGACTCCAGTTCCGACGCGCACTGGAAGAACCGGCCTGATACAGACCAGCCGTTCTTCGCCGTCTTCAACTTCGGCAGCTCGCACGAAGGGTCGGTTCGGCGCCAGTTTGCGGCTCGGCAAGCGGATCCTAGCGCCCGCATCCACGATGCCTCGCAACTGCCGCTGCCGCCCTACTATCCGGACACGCCCAAGACCCGCGAGGCTTGGGCAGCGTACTACGACGTCGTCACGATCACGGACCGCACCATCGGTACGATGCTCGCCGAACTCGACGAGGCCGGCCTGGCCGATGAGACCTTGGTGGTCTTCTGGGGCGATCACGGCGTGGGGCTGGCGCGCGGCAAGCGCTGGATCTACGACTCGGGGCTCAAGGTTCCCCTGATCATGCGCTGGCCTGGCCATATCGAACCGGACACGCTGCGGACTGACCTCGTGCAGTTTCTCGACCTCGCTCCGACGATGATTTCTGCGGCCGGGGGCGAGCCGCCCGATCACATGCACGGGCGGGTCATCGTCGGCGACCGGCAAGGACCGGAGCCGGAATATCTCTTCCACGGCCGCGACCGGATGGACGAACGTTACGACATGGTGCGAGGCGTGCGCAATCGCCGCTTCCTCTACGTGCGCAACTTCGAGTCGCACCGGCCGTGGGTGCAATTCATGCGCACCCCCAGCCAGGGGCCCGTCTACCAAGAGCTCGGTAGGCTGAAGCTGTCGGGCGGGCTCGGCCCGCTGGCGGCAGCGTTCATGCAAGACACCAAGCCCTTCGAGGAACTGTACGATGTCGTCGCAGATCCGCACCAAGTGTTCAATCTAGCCGCGAATCCCAAGTACGCCGACCAGCTCAAGTTGCTGCGGGAACAACTCATGGGCTGGATGCGGAAGATGGATGACAAGGGCCTCGTCCCCGAACCGGAACTCTACCGGCGCATGTTCGAGAACGAAGACAGCGACGTGACGGCCACGCCGCTCCTGAGCACGAGCAATGCGTCGGATGGGGCGCTGGTGGTGACCGTGAAGGCCCAGAACGAGGGTGCCTCGGTGGCATACCGGGTCGTCCCCAAGAGTGGCGAGGCCCTGCGGCGCGGCGGTTGGCTGCTATATACAGACCCGGTCCGAATCGAGCGGGGAGAGTCCTTGGAAGCGGTCGCGTCCCGCGTGGGATTCGCCAACAGCCAAGCCGCTACGTTAGCCAACTAGCCCGCTATCCGAGGGCGGGGGCCCCCGCGGGGCGGGGGGGGGGCCGGGGCCGCCCCCCCCCCCCCACCAGCCCCCCCGCCCCCGCGCGGCGCGGCCCGGCACGGAGAGGTGA
>VXRL01000051.1:11744-84574 GCA_009838515.1 Terriglobia bacterium
CCTCCCGCTGCGATTCCCCCCCCGCCCCCCCCTGGGGGGGGGTCCGCCGTGTGGGCCGGCGCGGGGGGGGCCCCGCGACGGAAACTGCCTGAACCGCGCAGCCGGCTAGGGCAGAGTGGGCTCTTCGATCGTGTATTCGACGTCGAGCGCCTTCAGGAACGCAAGCAGGTCAGCCTTCTCTTCGTCACTGAGGTCAGCGTTCTTGGCGTCGGCCAAGTTTGTCTCGTCCAACCACTCGTTTTCCTTGCCACCGCTCAGCATCAGGTCCACCGCTTCTTCCAGCGTGGCAACGCTGCCGTCGTGGAAGTACGGAGCAGACTTGGAAATGTCGAACAGGCTGGGAGTCTTGAACGCCCCGGTATCCTCTTCGGCCTCGGTAATCTTGCCCCGCCCGATGTCGGGGCTCTCCGCGTCCATGCCGATTCCGACGTTGTGGAACTGCTTGTCCGCCAGCAGGCGGCCGTCATGGCAGTTGGTGCACTTGACCTTCTCGGAGAAGATCGTCCAACCGCGCTGCTCCTGCTCGTTGAGGGCGCTCTCGTCCCCGGCCTGAAACGCGATGTAGCGCGAGTTCTCGGTTGTCGTCACGATGGTTCGCATGAACGCAGCAACGGCATAGGCCACGTTGTCAGGGGTCGCCGGGCCGCCGAAGACCGCATCGAACTGCTCGGCGTAGCCGGGAATCTCGTTGAGACTCGCGCAGATATCTTCCATCGACGGGGCGCCGTCGTTGCCGGAAGCGCCCATGTTCCCGCCGCTCCAAGCGCCCTGGACTTGCTTCTCCAGAGCTGTGGAGCGCCCGTCCCAGTAAAGAGCGTCGTAGTAGCCGACGTTCCACATGGTTGGAGCCGCCCTAGTCAACTGCTTGTCGAACGCGCCCAAGGCGGTCGCCCGCCCGTCAGTCAGTCCGTTCTCCTTCAGATGGCATCCGTAGCACGACCGCGCGCCGTCTCCGCTGAGGCGCTCGTCGTAGTAGAGCTGTTTGCCGAGGGCAACCTTGGCCGCGTCCATCGGATTGTCGGCCGGAACCACCATCATTTCGTAGCCTGCGATTTCGGGCCAAGCCATCTCGGCCTCCTCTGCAGGCGAATCCTCCATCCCGTCGCCGCAATACAGCAGCAGAACGGAAAGGAGCAGCAATGCGCACGAGCTCTTTCTTGACATCCCAGATCCTCCCCAGTTGTCGATCGGACTGTGCGCCGCGAGCCTATCGCAGCCGTGGCAGGCGACGGCACATGGTGCCATTATACTTGTGAACCTCGACAATTCAACTTGCCGCGGCAACCGCGCCGAGGGCCGCGACTGCGGTTTCGGATTCCTGCGCTGGGATCGGTGCGGCGTCTCCAGTCGCCGCTTGGCTGCAACCGCTCTACAGCGTGGGGATCGGCCCGTCTTCTGGGCCGAACAGCAGGCTTCGCGAGCTAGCGAGCTCGGCCGGAGGCAGCCGGACGATCCTAGGGGTGATCAATGCCAGAAGGTCGCGTCGGCTCCAGCGCCACTCATTGCGCCTGAAGATTGCTCCAAGCAGCGGGATCTGCCCCAACCCGGCCAAGCCGCCCCGCGTCAGGCTTCGCTCGTAGATCTGCATGCCCGACACAATTGCGAACTCCCCTTGCCGCAATCGGACCTGCGATTGAAACTCGCGATTGGACAAAATCGGCACATCGTTGACCGCTCCTCCGGCCAGCAAGCGGAAATTCACGTCCAAATCCAGCGTCACTTCGGTGGCGCTGTGAACCGTCGGCGTGGCCGTCAGGTTCAGGCCCAGATCTTCGAAAGTCACGGACGGCGGGGGCTGAACGTAGGACGGCGACTGCGGAGTCGGCGCGCCCGAGGAATACTGCGCTGTCGCGATGGGGTAGCGTTCGCCGACGCTGAATTCAGCCGCCATGCCGTGGAGGCTGCGGACGCTTAGCCGCTGCAACGTCTGCGCAGAGCTTGCGTCAAGGCGAGCCAACGCAGAGGCGTCGCCCAAGGCAACGCCCAGCACAGTCTTCCCTCCGCCGATCCCAACCAAGCGCTCGACGCCCGAAGCGTCCGGCATGGCGCCGAACAAAGTGCTGAAGTTCGTCATCGGGAACGTGTCCGGCAAGTCAATGCCGGCGCTGGCGGAGCGGCCACTGGACACCGAGATCATGTGCAGTTCGATGACTACCGCCGCACTCGGACGCGACAGGTCGCCTGCAAGCGACCGGGCGAGGTTGATCTTGGCTACGGTGTCCCGGAGGACTATCGTGCCGGCAGTGGAACCAGTCTGGAGGCGGCGCACATCCAATGCCTGCTGGATGGCCTGCACAATCTCAGTGGCACCTTCGGGACCCAGCGTGCCATCGAGCGGGATCGTAGCCAGCGCAACGGTCTCATATGCGGCACGGCTCGGGGCCGTCGCCGGCACCACCAGGAACTCGTCATCGCTGACAGGCACCGCTATCGACTTGCCCAGAGCGCCCAAGATGCGCATTGCGCAGCGGAATCCGCATTCAGACAAATCAGCCCGAATCAGAACCTCACCATCGAAGTCCTCGGTGAATATCGCGTGGACGCCGAATTCTTGGGCGACCTCCTCGTACGCTTGCCGGATCGAGTCCCGGAAGCGAAACGCCGATTCGTGCTGGGCGTAGCTCAGCGTTGCAGGCTGGCGCGGCCGCGGGCGGTCTCGATTGACGGTGATCGCAGCCGCAGGTGCTATCCCTTCCTCTGTTTCGGAGAGTGATCGAAACTCCCAAGAATCCGGCGCGAGAGCAAGCGCGGTCTGATATCGACCGGCAGCAGCCAAGAGCTGGGCCGCACCACGCCGAACGCTGTGCGCCGCCCGAACATACTCGGCATTCCCTGGGTCCAGGGCACGGGCACGGTTGTAGAGCAGCAAGGCCTCAATGTGGCGCCCCTGCCGCTGCGCAGCGCTGCCTTTGCGAAACAACGCATTGGCGGAAGGCCCTGCCCATACGCAAGGGACCAGCACCAAGGCCGCAAGTACGGCTAGGGATTTCGACCGGAGCAAGGTCAAGGCTGTAAGGAATGACGGTTAACTCTGCGCGGGTGTGCAACGGGAAGAGGGACTTTGGACTCGGAAGCACAATTCTGAGGCAAGTACGAATGGGAGGCTTGCGGCTAGCACTGATTGCCCGTGCGCCCTGCCCTCCCAAGCCGTGATCGGACCGCCTCTCGGTGAGTCCGAGAATCAGACTGGAGTGTGGATATTCAAGCCTGGGATGTCAATGAAGTCGGCCTGGTTCTGCGTCCATAGCTCCGCCCCAAGTGTGATCGCACAAGCGGCTATCGCAAGATCGACTTCGCGTGACCTCGATCGCCCAACGGAGCGATACAGATCAGCGGCTTCAATCGCCTCAGAGGGACCGAACGAGACGGCCTCGTCTGACGGGAACAAGGCTTCCTGCAGAGCCAGCTCGGCCAGATTGCGAGGCCCCCGGCGCCATTCGAACAACACCAGCGAAGGAATCGCCATCCGATTCCCCCTCGCAAGGGTAGAACGTAATGCGGGGCCCAACCGCTGCGGACCGGTCAAGGCATCAATCAGGACGGACGTGTCGAGTAGGATCACTCAGCTCTCGTAGCCCGACCTCCAGCACGTCGGCTGCCTCGAATTTCCTCAAGCTCTCGCTCGACATCCTCGTCCGCCCTAGGCGGCAATCTTGACGAGAGTTCATCGAATGCCGCGAGCATGCGGATCCGCTCTGCCTCCGTTAGACGGTCAATCCTGGTGTGGTACTCCTGGATCGCATCCCGGACTACTCTGCTCTTTGGCTTGCCAAGCCGATCCGCCGCATCGTTCAGCATGGTTACGGTGTCCGGCGGGAGCGAGAAGGTCACCTTTACCGCTGCCATACTACTGCCATACTACCATACTATGGCATTGGAGCGATCAATCGCCCACGACACCGTTGCCACATCGTCAACATGATGCCTTTCAGCAAAAGGTGTTTCTGACTCGCACCGAATTCTTGAAGTATTGGGTCCAGGCTATTGCCCATCCCAGCGCGACAGCCACTATCGCGCCTAGGGGCTGAGCTACGGCGAGCAGTTCATCGCCACGCGGTGGAGGCGCATCGTCGCCACTCATCGGGAACAGCATCACACTGATCGAACGCAGGATCATCAGGGCGGCCGTGATCCACAGCGCAGCGATATTCCACTGCGGTGCCTTAGGAGACCTCCGAAGAACGAGCAATAGCGGAAGTGCAAGCAGGATGAAGATCGCGAGCATGAGACCAACGGGATATTCGAAGAACCACCCCGAAAGTCCCATCGAATAGGCCATCAATAGCGGGATCGAACCGATGACGTAAACGACGATCCAGCCGCCTATGCCCTCTTTGTCGTTTCGTTTCATTAGAACCTTTCTTCCTTTCCCACTACTGATTTCCGCCATCGACGAACCAAGCGCTCATTTTCAACTCCCGGTAGGCGATGAACCCTCGTGTGAACGCTATCTCCGCGTTCCACTCAACCGTCGCGAAACGACCTACCGTCCGCAACTTGCGAGAACGCTTGGGGCGTCGTCGGTCATTTCCTCCAAGTCTTCCATGGCGTTGAGAACGACCGTTGTCGCGACTAGGTTCACAGGTTAGACGTTGCAAGCCGGGAAGGGTGAGGCGATGCTGGCCACGTGCACTGTACCGTTTCACTTCTGACTCCGCAGCGCGTGGCGCAAGCGGCTACATCGTCACTCGCGGCGAGGGCGAATGACCTCAGGTGGCTTTCATCGTCTGGCAAAGCACAAGTGACTGCTCCCGGGTACGAGATCGCCGCCGCTGCTATCGGCTTCGGGCCTAGAGAAAGGCCAGCCAGTAACCCGTTACCGCCTTGGTGCTCAAGGCCCCACGGAACTGTGTGTGGGGTCTGCCAAATAGATATTCGGAGTGCTCTCGTCCAAGATGATCAACAATGCTCCGCGATCTGCTCGCGCGGCAATCCGGTACACGATGACCGGGACAGCCACCAAGACAGCGTAAAATCCTGCGGCACCGATGGGGTTAGGCGGGTCCCCACAACCACCGACAGTAGCGCAACCAACGCGCCATACTCCTAGGCCAGCGCCGAGGCCCGCGGGAACACCTCCCACGAGGGCCAGTATTCGATTCCGATGGCCGCTCGCCTTGCGAGGGACGAGCTTGATCGAACGTATCTGGGTTCGCTCGATGAAAGTTTCTGATCCTTTCCGTTTCAGCTTTAGTCCGGCGGTAGTTGTCCCGGACACAGTTCCCTTCATGTTCTTGCTTGATTTCAACTGAATCTGGAGGGAAGGACGATAGTCGGGCTGAGCGAGCAGAGCACTAGCTTCTTTCCAGCGTGCTCTCGCAACGACGGTCTTTGCATCAAGAGGGATTGGACCGCAGGAGGAAGCAATGATTGCAACAAGCAAAGGTATGGAGAACCGTTGCATGGACGCTAGTGATACTAGCATCGAGGGCCAACTTACCCTCTGTAGAAAAGTGTTGGCAATATAGCGGCATGAGGCGATTATGTTTCGACTTAAATAGTTCAATTTCAATAGTTTGTTGTGGCGGAGGAAGAGGGATTCGAACCCCCGAGACCCTTGCGAGCCTTGCGGTTTTCAAGACCGCCGCCTTCAACCACTCGGCCATTCCTCCGTCTGCCCTCAGCCTAGCAACATGTCGGTGGGTCTTCCAACCCTGTACCGGCCTTTCGGTTGCACGCCGCCGAATCGCGATACGCAACGATGGACGCACAGACTCCGGCATCCGCTGACCGCGCCGTAACTGCCCGATGGCGAGGAACTGGTGTGCGGATACTGCTGAACCAAGTTGGCGAGCGCATGCGTCAGCTCACGTCGCTCAGATCCCATTGCATGGACACGTGATCTTGCGTGCACGCCCTAGTCAAATGCGGCACTCGTCCCTCGGTCTGTTCCGGTATCCACAGATTGAAGTGATATACCCTGCAACTACATGCAAAGCAGATTGCAAGGCAAGGTGGCCCTTGTCACAGGTGCGTTTGGTGGAATCGGTTCAGCCATTGCAAGTCGATTCCTAGCCGAAGGCGCTGCCGTGATTGCCAATGATCTCCGTGGTGCGCCGCCGGCAGCTCTGCACGCCTCCGCACCTGACGGTCGAGACCACCTACTCGTGCACGTCGCGGATCACTCAAACGAGTCGGACGTTGTTGACATGATGCGGCGTGCGAGAGAAGTATTCGGTGGACTCGACATCTTGGTCAACAACGCCTTTGCTTCGTTCGAAGACACCGACATCGAGACTCTCCGCGAACAGGACTGGGATCGCACCCTCGACGCCTGCCTGAAGGGACCGTTCCTCTGCACGAAGCACGCGGTGCCGCTGATGAAGGAGCGCGGCGGCGGAAGCATTGTGTCGATCTCCAGCGTCAACGCGCTCCGCGCCGTGAGCGAAACCGCCTACACGGCTGCCAAGGGCGGTCTGATCTCCATGATGCGCCTGGTTGCGGCGGACTTCGCCGAGTGCAACATCCGCTCCAACGTGATCTGTCCCGGTACCGTTGCAACCTCAGCGTCGCTGGACTACTGGGAACAGTTCCCGGCCGGCTTCGCCGAACTGAAGCGCATGTATCCGTTGGGGCGGATTGGCGATCCTGTCGATATCGCCAATTACGTCCTCTTTCTCGCATCCGACGAATCCAGCTGGGTAACCGGAACCGTGCATGCGGTAGACGGCGGCCTCATGGCCGGAACCAAGCTCAGCGTGCGCTGAGCGGTTCGTCTGGTAGACTCCGAAAACTGTGGCACACACCGCTAATCCGGTCTTCGTGATGGCATTGCTGCTGGTGTGCGGATCCTGCGGCTCAGATACGAACGAATCCACTATTCCGCCGGCAGCGGGAGGCGGCCGGTCGGGCTTTCTCAGCGAGCGGTTCGCCGACGCAGCCCTCCAAGGCAACGTCAAGGCTGTAGAAGAGATGCTTGAATTCGTGGATGTCGACGCTGTTGACGAGGGCGGACGCACGATGCTGATGTTCGCATCCTATGGCGGCCACTCGACGACCGTGCGATTGCTTTGCGAGAACGATGCCGATCCCAACCTCAAGGATACGAATCGCCGCACAGCGCTGATGTACGCCGCGTCTGGCCCGAACGCACACACGGTTGAGATCCTGCTCGCCCACGGCGCAGAAGTGAACGTGACAGACGGGGACGAGGGCTATACGGCGCTAATGTTTGCGGCGGCGGAAGGGCATGCCGACATCGTCCAGCTGCTGCTCGACAAGGGCGCGGATCCGGACCTGCGAGACATCGACGGCGAATCGGCTTTGAAGTTCGCCACCGACAAGAACCATCAAGACGTGATTACAGTGCTGCAGAAGGCGGCAAGGCCTTGATGGCCACGGGTCTAGCCATCCTGAACTCGACCAGCCGCGCCGGTACGGGAACGTCGCGGGCTGCGGGCTACAGGCTAGTCTGGCTCGCCGGCTTGGCCCTGGCTGGCTCCACCTCAGCGTCCGCCCACGACTTCACCATCACGCCGGTGACTATCGTTCTCACCGGCGATGGCGGATTCCAAGCCGAGATCGGCCTCGATGCTGACGCGCTAGCTCTCGGACTGCCCCTCGAGGCAGATTCAGAAGAAGTGGCCAGGGGGATGGGCGAGCTCGGTGAAGGCCAGTTCGAGAGAGCAGTTCAACGCGCCCGCGATGCCGTGCGCGACGACATCCGTATCGCCTTCGACTCCGTGCCCGCAGACTTTGAGGCTCGGTTTCCCCACCATGGAACTCCAGCCGCGGCCGAGGCTGACCCACCGACCGTGTTGGGAGCGCTGGCCAGGCTCACAGGCAGAGTCCCCGGCGGCTCTCGCGAGCTCACCATTCGGCTGCCAGCCAAGTACAAGACGGTCTCGCTCCAGATCCACTCACCAAGCTTGGAGACACCGTCTAACGTCTTGCTGGATCCCGGCCAAGCCAGTCCGCCCTTCCCGCTGGCTGACACCGGACTCGAGGTCCCGCGGCAGGGCGTGTTCAGCAGCTACCTCAAGTTGGGCTTCACCCATATCGTGCCCAAAGGCCTGGACCACATCCTGTTTGTACTGGGACTCTTTCTACTCAGCAAGCGGTGGCGGCCGCTGTTGTACCAAGTCACGGCATTTACCGTCGCGCATTCGGTGACCCTTGCGTTGTCTATGCAGGGCGTTGTGTCCCTGCCCGAGCGCTTCGTGGAGACCCTGATAGCGCTCTCGATCAGTTGGGTGGCAATCGAGAATATCGCCACATCTGAGCTGAAACCGTGGAGACTGGCCTTGGTGTTCTGTTTCGGCCTTCTCCACGGACTGGGCTTCGCCGGCGTTCTGAGCGAGCTCGGGATGCCCGATGGTCAGTTTCTGACCGCGCTGCTGTCGTTCAATCTTGGCGTCGAACTCGGCCAAGTCAGCGTTGTCCTGATGGCGTTCGCAGTCTTGGGGAGGTTCCGGAACCTTGAGGGGTATCGTCGCTACGTGATCTTTCCGTGCTCGGCCGCCATTGCGGCAACCGGGTTGTGGTGGGCGGTCACACGGGCGCTTGGGTAGCTGGGAGCGGGGAGCCGTCTCGCGTACCGCGCATTGCCAAACTCGTCCGTCCCTCATCCCTGTCCAACTGCATCTTGGTCTCACCCGTGGCGCGAGGCACTTGGGGCATCAGTCCGGCCCCTGCACGGATGGTCGACAGCACTATCATGGAGTCTCCGTGGCCACGGTCTTCATCCCTTCCATGCTGCGGCCTCTTGCGGGCGACCATGATGCGCTCGAAGTGGGCGGGGCGACGGTTCGCGAGGTCGTTGAGAACCTGATCGAGCGCTACCCCGAGCTGAACGGGCGTCTGCTGGCGGACGGACAGCTGCCCGGCAACATCTCCGTAGCGATCGATGGCGAAGTCTCGACGCTTGGCCTGCTGGATCAAGTGGAACCGGACTCAGAAGTCCACTTCGTTCCAGCCATCTCTGGCGGGCGAGGATAGGTCAATGCAAACCCCTTGGGGCGAGATCGAGGTTCAAGACGCGCACACGCACTTCTTCGGGCAGTCGTTCTTCAGTGCGCTAGCCCGTCAGAAGGGTGTCTCCGACAATGCAGCGATGGTCGCGGCTCTGGGCTGGGACTTGCCGCCGGACAACAATGAAGACCTAGCCCGCTGCTGGGCCCAGGAACTGGATCGGCATGGTGTCGCGAAGTCTGTCTTGATCGCCAGCGTCCCAGGCGACGAGGCCGCGGTTGGCGACGCCGTGCGAGCCTTCCCCGACCGTTTCTATGGCTACTTCATGCTCAACCCGCTCGCGGACGGCGCGCTAGAGCGGGCGAAGACAGCCTTTGAAGAGCTTGGCCTGCAGGGCTTGTGCCTGTTCCCAGCGATGCAAGGGTTCTCAGTGCAGGACGCGAGACTCGGCCCGGTGTACGAACTTGCGTCCGAGGCCGACAACCGGGTTGTATTCGTCCACATGGGAGTGTTGACCGTGGGCGTTCGAGCCAAGCTCGGTCTGCCGTCCAAGTTCAACATGAGCTTCTCGAACCCTATCGACTTGCACGCCGTCGCAATGGATCACCCCTCCGCGAACTTTGTGCTGCCACACTTCGGGGCGGGCTACTTTCGGGAAGCGCTCATGCTTTCGTCCTTGTCACCAAACGTCTACCTGGACACCTCCAGCAGCAATAGTTGGAGGAAATACCTGACTCCGCGACCCGGCCTGCATGAGGTCTTCGCCCAGGCGCTGGATGTGGTCGGCCCCGAACGCCTCTTGTTCGGCTCGGACTCATCGTTTTTTCCTCGGGGCTGGAATCGTGAGGTGTTCGACGCTCAATGCGAGGCGCTTGAGCAGAATGGCATAACCGGAGTTGACGCCGAGGCCATATTTGGCCAGAACCTTGAGCGGCTCCTCAAACCGGCCCGCTGCCACTAGCCCAAGGACATCCGCGGCCGAAGCAGACCGACGCCCTCGGGCCCGAGTCGGTGCAGTCTGGGCCAGGCAGTTACGGACTCGTTCTTCAACGTGCGCCCCGGCGCGAGCAATCCAGCAGCTTCGCAAGCCGGCCGCTTGCTGCGGGAGCAGACCATTTCGAAGAACCTTGCCTCCGCTCCAGCAGCGGAAGCGATCACGTCACTCAAGCGCCGCTTCGCGGCTAAGCCCTAAGGCGGCAGCCAGCTGCCCGCGCCGAGTTGCCAACTTCCCGGCCTGATCTGGTCGCCCGGCGCGTAGAACCATCTTCAGCGAGCGACTCCGTCCGCCGACCGCTGCCGCCTAGCCTAGGGCTAAGACAGAGTGTCGACCAAGCCTGCTTCGATGATCCGGCGATCCTGCGTTAACAGCGTCGCCCCAAGAACTCGTGCGGTCGCCACCAAGATTCGATCTGCCGGGTCGCGGTGAAAGGAGTCGGGCAACATGGCAAGCTCCGCTGCGATGGCTGGGGAAACGCTGCAGCGTCGCACTAGCGGCGGAGCCACCGCCATCTCGAGCCACACCCGAAGGGGAAGTTTTAACTGAAGGCGATCCAAATTGAAGAGTGTCGCCACTTCCCAGAGCGAAATGTCCGCTACCAACAACGGCGACTGCTCGCTGGCCGACGCAAGGACTTTCCGTTGGCTTACCGAAAGCTGAGGATCCTCGCTTAGCCACCATACGAGGACGTGGGTGTCAAGCAGTGCCTTCACCGCCGGAGACTCTCCCAATGCTCTTCTGGAACGGCCGGTCCTACGATGTCGCCGACTACTCGGACCGTGCCTTTGAGCTCAAACTGGGGGTACTTGGCTTGGGTTGGACTAGCGGGCATGAGTTCGGCGACGGGCCGGCCGCGCTTGAGGATGACTATCTTCTCTCCTGTGGCTTGCACTTGATCGAGTATGGCCAAGCACCGGGCTTTGAAGTCGGACGCGTTGATTGTCTCCATATGACTAGTATTGGTGACCAGTCGTATCGTGTCAAGTCAATCAAGGCTGCTACGCGAGGGGACCAGCGACTTGGGCCTCGCGTAGTTCGCAATGGTACGCAAGGGCTGCAACCATTGGCCGAGTCCGACACCACCGACTGATTCGGTCCGGACCGCGCCGAGAGAGTTCTAGTGGCCAAAGATGGCCGGCATCCATCGCTGAGAGCCAGAAGGCGCGAGAGTAGGCGATCCATGCGAGCCAAGTGGGGCCTAACCGCCAGATGGTCGAATCGCAAGACAGCAGGACGGCGCTCGTCTCTGAGAGCTAAACGGCAAGAGGGGGAGAGCTCGCCCGCTACTGGCCATCCAGATAGAAGGGACGCCGCTTGTCGCGCTGCATGCCCTCGTCGAACCGGCTGGCGATCCTGCCCAGCCGCTGGACGACTTCCGGACGGCTGGAAGCGAGATTGCGTGTTTCAGCCGGGTCGGCCGCGAGGTCGTATAGTTCCGGCTCTGCGCGCAGCCTGTGGTGGCGCTCATGGAGCTCGGGATTGTGCAGGTACCAGAGTGAGGAGGACCGTTCCGGGGGCTCGGCTTGACGCGGAAACAGCTTCCAGTTTCCAAGCCGGATAGCTTGCAGTTGGACGCCGAAGTAATAGAAAAAGGGTTCCTGCGGAAGCTCTGCCGTCTTGCCCGTGAGTAGGTCCACGATCGACCGCCCGTCGATCACCCTGTCGGCAGGGGCCTGAGCACCTCCCAGTTCGGCAAGGGTCGGCAGCAGGTCAAGAATGGAAGCCGGTTCGCTCGTCTCTACGCCAGCGGCGATCTTGCCGGGCCAGCGAAATATGCCTGGTTCCCGCATTCCCCCCTCGAACGTGTTTCCTTTGCGACCTCGGAGCCCGCCCGTGCTGCCGCCGCCGATGCGAGGCCCCCGGCGCGCGCCCGGACGTGCCGGGCCGTTGTCGGAGGTGAAGACGACTAAGGTCCGCTCGTCTAGCTCGAGATCCCGGAGCGTCCGCAGCACCTCTCCCACGCTCCAGTCCAGTTCCTCGACGGTGTCGGCGTAGAGCCCGTGAGGCGAGCGCCCCTCGAAGTCCTCCGAGGCGTAGTGCGGGTTGTGAGGGAACGTGTGAGGGAAATACAGGAAGAATGGCCGGCTTCGGTTCTCTTCAATGAAGCGCACGGCCCTTTCTGTGTAGCGCCGTGTCAGAGTGTGCTGGTTGACCGGAGCCTCCACGACTCGATCATTGTCGAGCAGCGGCAACTTCCAGAACGCGTGCTGCGGCCGGAGAACTTCGTCCGGCTCCCATTTGAGCATGTCGTTGGAATAGGGCAGCCCGAAAAAGAAGTCGAAGCCGTGGCGCTGGGCGCGGAACGGCTTGGGCCAGCCTAGATGCCACTTGCCGATCGCCGCGGTGGCGTAGCCTTCGTCTGACAGGATCTCCGCGACGGTGATCTCGGCAGGCGCCAAGCCAGTCAATTCGGTCGGGAACAGGACATAAGGCACCCCCGCGCGGACCGGGTAGCGACCAGTCAGCAAAGACGCTCTCGACGGGCTGCAGAAGGGAGCCGTCGCGTAGAAGTCAGTGAACCGCATCCCCTCAGCCGCCATGCGGTCTAGGTTGGGGGTCCGGATCGTGGTGGAACCGTAGGCTCCGAGATCGCCGTAGCCTAGGTCATCGGCGAAGATCACGATGAAGTTTGGCTGTTCGGCCATTGCGAAAAGTGCTGAAAGCGCTAGCAGGACTGTGAGCTGGACCAAAGCCAGGCCGGGCCGCTGCCGGCCCGCTATTCGTCGCGCAGAGGCAACTCTGGCCACAGTACTTTCCGAGTACTGCATGGGAACCATCATGCCAGACCCTGCGGCTGAGCTTCGCCACACCACCGAGCAAGGCCCCTCTCTGATCATTTCTGCATGGATTCGCACGGCCCATAGAAGGGGCGAGCGCGAGCCGGAGACCGCCCACCTGCTAACTCGCCTGCCACCGGAGCAGTGCGCCGGCCCCCTCCACATGCCGCCCCGATTCGACTGCCTAGGTGCCCTTGCGCGAATCTCCCGAAAGCTATACCCAATGGCCTACCTTGTCCAATCATGGTCCTAAGATCCGGCCGCTCGCCTCCCGAGTTCGCTACGATCCTGAAGACGATGATTCTCGATGACGATGCGCGCAGGGTGAACCGCGATCCAGCATTCGCCAACGCGCAGCGGCGAGCCGAATGAAGCGGGCGACGGCGGGAGGGACAGGGCAGTGACTGCGAGCGCCGAAGTAATTGCGAGTACCGTTGCATTGGGTCTGTTGGCAGGACCACTGGCAGCGGCCACACAACCGCTTCGGCCCCATGTGCTGCTGGTCTATACCGATGACCAAGGTTACGGAGACGTCAGCGCTCTCAACCCTGAGTCAAAATTCCAAACCCCGAGCCTAGACCGGCTGGTCCGCGAAGGCATGGCTTTCACCGACGCCCACTCCTCCGACACGGTATGCACGCCGTCGCGATACGGCCTCCTGACCGGTCGCTACAGCTGGCGGACCGGAATGAAGAGAGGCGTTATGGGAGCTGAAGGAAAGGGGCTCATCGCGGAGGGCAGAACTACGCTGGCTTCCTTGCTCCGGGACGCGGGCTACCGGACAGCGATGGTCGGCAAATGGCACTTGGGCATGACCTTCCACGGCAAGAAGGGGAGCCGCGACTGGTCTCGCCCCGTGCTCGATGGTCCCGTCGACAAGGGATTCGATTACTTCTATGGGATCCCGGCCTCGATGAACTACGGAGTGCTCACCTACATCGAAAACCGTCGCGTCCTCGATCCTCCCTCGCTATGGACCCGAAAGAAACCGAATCAGATCGCCATCGCTGACTACCGGATCACTCCTCCTTACGAACACTCCAGAGCCGGCGGAGAACTGGAGGTCGCTCCAAGCTTCGACGACCAACAGGTTCTGACCGTCTTTACCGAGCGGGCAGTCCAATGGATCGACGACTTCGCATCAGACAACTCTGACGAACCATTCTTCCTGTACTTGGCCTATACGTCCCCGCACAAGCCCGTGATCCCGATCACAGAATTCCAAGGGAAATCGGAGGCCGGAGCTTATGGCGATTTCATGAGGGAAACGGACGCACACATCGGGAGCCTGCTCGATGCCCTGGACCGAAATGACCTGACGCGAGACACGCTCGTGCTGGTGACGAGCGATAACGGCCCTGAAACGACCTACCGAGAGCGATTGAAGCGATTTGGCCACGCGAGTGCTGGCAAGTTACGGGGCGGCAAGCGTGACCTGTACGAAGGCGGGCATCGGGTGCCATTCATCGTGCGCTGGCCGGCCGTCACGAAACCCGCGCAACGTTCCTCTGATCTCGTGTGCCAGACTGACGTGCTAGCAACCATTGCCGACGTAATAGGCCGAGAGCTCGGGCCAGATGAGGCTGAGGATAGCGTGAGCTTCCTACCGATCCTGCAGGGCGAGCAGCGTCCGCCTCGCCCGCCTGTCATTCACCACTCCGCAGCAGGCTACTTCGCCATTCGGCACGGGCGCTGGAAGCTCAACATGATTCGGGGTTCAGGTGGAAGCCTAGCTCCCCGCTTTGTGGAGGCCAAGCCGGGCGAGCCGCAGTTCGAGCTGTACGATCTCGCAGCCGACTTAGCCGAAACAAACGACATGACCGGTCGAGAACCGACCGTGGCCGCACGATTGCGTGAGGAAATCACCCGAATCGTCACCAGCGGCCGCAGCAATACAGGGCCAACCGTTGGCAACGATGGAGCGCAATGGTGGAAGGAGTTGACGTGGCTCGAATCGAACGCCAGCGAGCACTGAGCTCACGGGCTGCCACACGATCACAGGAATGCAGGGAAGCTCCGATCGGTGTAATCCGATGTTCGCCGGCTCCGACATGGAGCGGATCTGCAATTCGGACCGCCGCCGCAGGTCACTATCTGAGCGATGAGAGACTCTGGTTCAGTCTCCCTCGCTAGCCTGCAAAGCCGCCTCGACCACCGCAGTCTGGATCCTCCCGCTTCGGGACAAGAACGACAGCTCTTGCGTGTTGTGGAGCGCCAACCGCTGATTTCCGCACCAAGGCTGAAACCTTGAGGAGACCTCGAGCCGTCAAACCGCTTGAGCGCAAACGGCCAAGTGTCGATGCCCGCTTTTCGCGGAACTTCAGAAAGGAGAACTAAGCGATGAGACGTTACATGCTGATCGCAGCGGTGGCGGGCATGACTGTCCAGCCATTGACGCCGCTGCCATTGCCGGTCAAGCAGACCGGACGCGACCGAGTTCTGGGTATGGTCGGGCGAACCGCTTCGACGGGTTGCGCGGTCGACGCCCCCTTCGCAAGTGTGGGTGTCTGGGACGCTCCAACTGTCGACAGCAGCAATCGGGCACCTCTTGCAGATGCCCGGCAGAGGACACGGGCATTGCACGACCGCTGTGTTCCAAGGCGGGAGTGCTTCACTACCCGAAGCCCCGTCCGCACCAGCAGGGACCCAGACAGCCGTTTCCGGACGCCCACATTCTTGGGCAGGTGACGCCCGGGGACGCAAGCGACTCAGTAGCGCCTACCAACGAGCGCCCTGTCTTCCGACGCGCACTCGCCGCAGAGCCCCGTTGCGTCGACTAGCTGCTGGGGGGGCATCCTAGGCCTTGCTGCTTCCACCGCCGGCGTTGCTTTTTGGGAGTCTTGGCGCTAGGGAGCCCGAACCCCTCTGGTAGGCATTCGCCGGCACATAGAAGGCATGCAATATCATTGATGAACCATGCGACCAACTATGTCCTTGTCGCACCGCCGCCACCGATCGTTCCCCGTCGGCAGTGGGGGCTCTCAGCTCAAATCCAGCTTGTCAGATCGTCGCGAGATGAGTTCAAAGCGACCCTGCGATGCCAGGAACTCGCTTCCTCGGACGGGCAACGCGTCGTTGTCGATCCTCCGGCAGTCCCCTGCTCCGCGATGGCTCGCGGTCTTGTTGGGCGTTGCTTCCATGGTTGGATGCACCCCACGAGAGGAACTCGCCCCGCCCAACTTCTTGATCCTCATGTCCGACAACCACTCTTGGAATCACCTCGGATGCTACGGCGACGCGACGGTCACGACACCGAATATCGACAAGCTGGCGGAAGAGGGCGTACGCTTCGCGCACGCCTATTGTCCGTCCCCGTCATGCACTCCCGCTCGCGCGGCCATGCTGACCGGCCAAGACATCTGGCGGCTCGAAGAGGGCGCCAACCTTTGGGGAACGATGCCCAGTCATTTCGCGGTGTACACCGACCTGCTCGAGCAAGCCGGCTATCTCGTGGGCTACGAGGGCAAGGGCTGGGGGCCGGGAGACCACGAGGCCGGAGGATGGACTCGGAATCCCGCCGGCCAGCGGTACGGATCATTCGAGGAGTTCTACAACGAGCGCGAGCGCGGCCAGCCCTTCTGCTACTGGTTCAGTTCGCGGGACCCGCATCGGCCGTACCGCGCCGGCGGCGGCGAGAAAGCAGGCTACGATCTCGAATCGATCGCCGTCCCTCCCTATCTGCCAGACGATCCCGCCGTGCGAGGCGACATCGCAGACTACTACGCCGAGATCGAGCATTTCGACGGCGAGGTTGGCGAACATCTCGGATTGCTGTCCGAGTACGGGGCTACGGAAGACACTGTTGTGATCGTCGTTAGCGACAACGGCTGGCAAATGCCCCGGGGGCTGGCAAACCTATACGATTCGGGCACGCGCCTGCCTCTGATCGTGTCGATGCCGCAACGGTTTCCGGGCGGCCGCGTGGTGGAAGACTTTGTTAGCCTGACCGATTTCGCGCCGACGATCCTTGACTTGGCAGGCTTGCCCATTCCCGGCGATATGACTGCGAGCAGCTTTGGGCCGATCCTGGCTTCGAGCCAGCAAGGACTCGTCGATCCGCAGCGCTCGTTCGTCGTGACCGCCAGAGAACGGCATGCGTTCGTCAGACAGGGAGGCCCGGGATATCCAGCGAGGGCGCTGCGGACGCGCGACCACCTATACATCCGGAACTATGCGCCGGAGCTGTGGCCAGCGGGAGATCCGCCGCTGTACGGAGACGTGGACGCTCACATGCTCCAATTCCCCTCGCCGACGAAGATGTTCCTCTTGCAACGGCCCGACGACCCCGAGTATCGATCCCTGTTCGATCTCGCGTTCGCAAAGCGACCTGCCGAGGAGCTCTACGATCTCGCGACCGACCCATATCAGATGAATAACGTCGCTAAGGATCCTGTGTACGAATCGACCCGGGCAGAGCTGTCCGCCCGGTTGCAGGAATACCTTCGAAGCGCCGCAGATCCGCGAGAGGTCGGTGGCCCGATGAAATGGGAACAGGCCCAATACTTCAAGGAGAGCGATTTGAGGCCTGAGCCAAGCCCAGAGGCAATCGATGCGCTCGGCCTCGACGACCGCTACAGCTATATCGACTAGCAGGTCCCTCGAGATGCATCGTTCACGCGCCTACTGTCGCGCAGCCAGTTGCTCGGGAGAGCAATCTGCGTCATCACCCGGCGGCTCGCGGAAGTAGCACGTAAGCCTAGTTGCCGTTTCGGCGGCCAGCGGGGGCGTGCCCGCGGCCGCGCATCACCGAGAGCTCTGCCTGATCCAAGAGCCCGTCGCGGTTGGTGTCGAGTTGCCCGAAGCGCCGCTCAATTTGGGGCGGGACTTCCTCGATGCTGAGCTGGCCGTTTCCATCAGCGTCCCACCGTGCCAAGCCGCCAAGGCCCCGTGCGGGCCTGTTGCGCCCGACGTCCCGCTGCATCATGGCTTCGATCTCCGACGGTTCGAGATGGCCGTCTCCATCCCTGTCCATGCGGTCGAAATTCCGTCGCATTTGCTCGGGAAGTTCCTCGCGAGTCAACCGATTGTCTCCATCCGTATCCCTGGCCACGAGTCTCTCGACGGACCGCTGAGGGCCGAGTCCACCGCCCGCCCCTCTTGGACCACCGCCCCGTCCGGGCCTGCCCCCTGGGCCTCGGCCTGGCCCGGTGCGGTTGAAATCCATCCGGCCTGACCTGACCCGCCCGGCATCGCGGTCTACCTCCCAGATAATCAAATACTCTTGAGTGACCGGCCTGCACCACGTATCCGTGCAAGCGAAGTAACGGAATCTCATTCCCAGCGGCTCTTGCGAATCCCCACGCTTCACGTGAACAAGGAATTCGCGCGGGTCCGCATCGGCATCTTCCTCGACCTTCGGCCCTTGCAACTTCGCCGGAGTGATCCTTACTCCCTCGGAGGCAGAGAGTTCTACGTCCATCGCCGGTGCCAAGTTGTTCCAATGCACCCCGTGAAGCGGGTCTAGAAGGAAGGCTAGATAGAGCTTCCCCTCGCCTGACCGGAGCAGGTCCTGGTCGGCCTCTGCGCGCAGCTTGGTATAGAACGGCTCGTCTGTCTTCGCAAGCTGAGGTCTTGATATCAGGGTGCGATAGGTGCCTGGCTTTTCGATGCGGGGAACCACGCCGGTCTTGGCATGCTCCGGCGCCGGCATGATTTGCATGTTTAGGTCCGATACCTCGGTTGGGTTTTCAACCGGCCCGACAAATTCTGCCAGATCCCTCCGTAACTGATCCGGGTCGCTCCAAGCGCGGGCCCGCAGAATCCGGCCCTCGGGATCGAGCACGTATTCGGAGTTCTGGCGGTTGCCGAGCGCATGCTTCAACTCATTCGCCATGTTGTCGGCAATCCAAGCGATCTCCGACCCCAAGACTCGCCTGGCCTCCTCGACGTGCATCAGGCGTTCCTCGAGAGTGATCGGGTTGACGTAGCCGTTCAGTTCGGGGTGCGCCAGCGCCTTGTAGAGGTAAAGGAACCGGACACCCTTGGGCGCGTAGTCGCGATAGACAGTCTCCAACCTGGGGACGTTACGAATGAAGGGCGGTCACGTCAAGCACCCGTTGACGAGGACCGTATACTGCCCTGTCAGGCTCTTCGTGTTGAATGGCTTGCCGATCGCATCGTAGACCTCAAGCGCCGGGAACGGATCTCCCGGTCCGAGCGGCATCGGCCTCTGCGACTGGGCCATGCCGACCGCTGTCGAAACTGCTAGTGCCAATACCAGAACGGCAACGCGCGAACGGTTCATTGCAAGCGATCCCTCCTTGCAGTTAACACCAACCCGGCCGTCGGCTTCGTGAAGAGCCGGTAAAACCTTGCCGCTGCGTATACCAATCCCAAGGGATCTGGCATGAAATGCATGATGCACCGCCCCCAGCTCCTGAATGTCAGCCGGAGCCGGGCACGTATGCCCGCGGCCCTGGGCCGGGTTGCGGACGCGCGAGGAAACAGCCTTGGCAGCAAAGAGAGCCCTCCCCGCATAGCGATTTTCCACCTCGAGCACGTGAGGCCGGAGGATGGACTCGCGATCCCGCCAGCTAGCGATGCGGATCGTTCGAGCAATTCTACGACCGGCGCGAGTGCGGCCAGCCCCTCTGCTACTGGTTCAGTTCGCCGGACCCGCGCCTCCTGCGGCGAGCGAGCAGGTGGCAATCCCGAATCGATCGCCGTCCCTCCGTACCTGTCAAACGACCCCGCCGTGCAGGGTGACATCGCAGGCTACTACGCCGAGATCGAGCACTTCGATGGCGAGGTTGGTGAACATCTCGGACAGCTGGACGCAGGGCGTGTTCGACGGAAACGCGGCGCTCTTGCATGCAATTCCGCATTCCCACTGACACTGTAGAAGAGCCCCGCCGACTCTCGTCGGCGGGGCTCGTGATTGATCTCGCTCTACGGCGCTACGTTCCTAGAACTCGTAGCGCAAGGCGAACTGGATCTGTCGCGGCTCCAGCTGTAGCCTGAAGATCCGGGCTACGGAGCCTGACGCCAGCGTGTCGTTTCTGTTGCTGCCGGGCTTGCGGAAGTGAGTCTTGTTGAACATGTTGAAGAACTCGCCCCGCAAGATCAGCCTGTGCCCTTCGGCCACTTGGAACTGCTTCGCGATCGAGACGTCCCAAGAATTGATACCTTGCGCCTCGACGATGTTAGCCCCCGAATTGCCGTAGTTAAACTGCTGCGGAAACTGGAAGCAGTCCACCTTGTACCACTGCTCGGCGGTCTTGGGTCCGTTGTTCGGATCGCACGTCACATCGGGCCTCTGGTAAGACCGCCCGACATTGGCGATATCCCTGCCCGACAGCACGCCCACCGGCGGCCCGGTGTTGAACCGAGTGAACCCCTCGATCGCCCAGCCGCCCAGGAACGCGTCAGCGGCGGCGTTCAAGTCTCCGCCCCAGCGACGGCCCCGTCCGAACGGCAGGTCCCACTGGTAGGCGATCTGGAACACGTGCTGCAGGTCCCAGCTCGACCTTGACCAATCGTTCCGGATGTTGAACGGATCCTGCGTCTTCCATTCGGCGAGCGAGGACTGCTCGTCCATGGCCTTGGACCAGGTGTAGTTCATTCGAAATCCGAATCCGCTCCCGAAGCGCTTGTTCATCTCGACCTGGAGGGCGTTGTACAGGCCTCCGAAACGATTGAACCCGCCGTCAACATTGCCGAAGTCCGGCATCAACCGACGAGGCTGAATCGGGCCCGGCCCCGGGGTGAGGGGCGTGTTGACCGCCGTGTAACCGATCTGCTTCCGGCTGGAGGAGCCTACATAGCCGACATTCAGCGAAAGTTGATCGACCAACTCGCGCTGGATGAAGAAGTTCCACTGGGCCGAGTAAGGCGAGCGATTGGTCGGCTGCTGCGGCCAGCCGCCGATGGCCGCGGTGGAGGAGTACGGCGGTCCCGGATTGTCCGCAAAGAAGGTCGGCACGGGATTCTCTGGATTTACGGCGTTAACCGTGGCGACCTGCTGCGGAGTGTAGGGCCAGAACTTGCGCAAGTCCTGCAATTCCTGAACGAACGTCGAGTTGTAGAACACGCCCACACCAGTGCGCACCACTGTCTTGTCGTCGACCTGGTAGGCGATTCCCGCGCGCGGGCCGATGTTGTTGCGGTCCGGGAACATCAGCGCCCGCGTAGTTCCCAGCCTCTTCGCCGGCTGGTTCCGCTCGCCGGTCTCCGGCTCGATCTCAGGGTTGACGGTGGACCACATCAGCCGCCCGAGATTCCCGGTCGCCGGGTTAGGAGTAATCCAGAGATTGCCCAGCTGGTCTGTGGTGTCGTAGGGAGGGTTGTTGTACTCGTACCGCATCCCTATGTTCACGGTTAGCTTGGAGGTGACCCGCCAGTCGTCTTGGAAGAAAAACTGCCAAGCATTGATTCGACCATTCGTGATGGTCTCGCCAGTCGAGCGCCGGAACTGCCTAGGGGTGCCGAGCAGCATCGACGCTGTGCTGAACCCGGAACCCGGATCGTTGTAGAGCGAGGTGAGGTCGCCGTTGAACCACAGGTTCCCGTTCATCGGGTTGGACGTGTTTGTGTAAAAGTGCCGACGGCTGTAATTGACCCCGAACTTGATCGAGTGATTGCCGGCATTCGTCGCATAGTTGGAAATGAACTGCCAGACCTTGTCCCCTGTGTTCGTTCCACCGCCGCCCGCGCTGAACTCGCCGTCAGAACTCATGTTCGGAATCGGCTCGCACAGCACCTCCCGTTGGAACATCTGAATTCCGGTTTGGTCAAGAAAGTCGCCCCGGTTGATCTTGGAATTCAACGTGCAGTTCGGATTCCACGGAGCGTTGTAGCCAAACCGGACCTCCAAGATCGAGGACGGATTGACTAGGCGCGTCCACTGGGCGGACAAGTTGCGCACGTCGAAGTCGTTCTCGCGAGAGAGGTACGGGTTGGAACTCGGGGAGAAGGTGGAAACGTTCTGGTGCAGATAGCGCACGTTGAACGAGTCCTTGCCCCCGGTATTGTGGTCCCCGCGCATCACGACGAAATCCCGGTCATTCGACGCCTTGGTGGTGTTGCTGTAGTTCTGAGTCAGCTTGCCCGGGATATTCGGAAGCGGGATCATGATGTCCAAGTACGTCGTGATCGCCGGGTGATGCATCGACTGTGGAATCGCATTGTTCTGGAATTGCTCACGGACAATGTTTCCGTCGGCGTCCGCCGTGCCGGTAAACGGATCGTAGATCCTCTGGGCCAGCTCGGAGAAGTCTCCCCTGCGCTGGAGGTCGGTGGGGAAGTTCGCGAGCGCGTTGTTGCCGCGCCGGCGCGCGAAGCCCTCGTAATTCACGAACCAGAAGGTGCTGTCCCGGAGGCCAGGAACCGGGCCGCCGAAAGCCGCGCCGTACTGATTCTGTGCGAATGCGACCTTGCCTGTGCCGGAGCGGTTGGCGAAGAAGTCATTGGCATCGAAATTATCGTTGCGCACGTACCAGTAGGCCGAACCGTGCAGATCCCGGGAACCGGACTTGATCGCGATGTTGACGTTAGCTCCCATGGAACGCCCGAACTCCGCGTTGTTGTTGGTGGCGACGCGGAACTCTTGGATGGCGTCCATCGGCGGAGAGCCGCCGGGAGAGTTCATCATCATCATGTTGTTGTCAACGCCGTCCATCGTGAAGTTGTTGTCTTGCGGACGGGCACCGTTGACCGAAATCAGGAACGTCCCAGACTGCGTGCCTCTCGACTGGCTGTAGGTCATGCCGCTGGTTCCGGGCATCATCAGAATCAGGCGTGTGTAGTTGCGCCCGTTCACCGGGATGCGCTCGATCTCAGTGGTCGTGACGGTGCCACCCACCGAGGCGTCCTGTGTCTGTAGCACCGGGATCTGGCCGGTGACCTCAACCGTCTCGGTCACTTGGCCGAGTTCGAGAGATAGATCGACCTTGACCGTCGCTGCGACCTCCACGACGATTCCAGTACGCAATCGCGTCTTGAACCCTTCGCTCGAGGCAGCAACATCGTATGTGCCCGGCTGCACCGGATACGCACGATAGGCTCCGCGTTCGTTGGTCGATATCTCCCTCTGCACGCCAGTGCTGAGGTTCGTGACCGTCACGTTGGCTCCAGGCACCAAGGCGCCGCTCTCATCGGTGACATCTCCAACGATCGTGGCGTTGGTTGTCTGCGCATCAGCGCCTGTCGGGGCCAGCATCAAGACCAGCGCCGCCAGGACGAGCGCGCCCTGCTTCCAAACTTTCATGTTTGCTCCTTGGAGCTACGCCAGCCACTCGGGACGAACACGGACTTCGTGCGCCGGCGTAACTCTGACAATCCCTTCGTACTCCAGCTGGAATACCCCACCAGCTGCACTGTAAGAGTTTACCACGCCATCCAGCGGCTGTATCAAGAAAAGTAAGGAATCGCGTAGGCGCAGCCCAAGTCCCTGCTTCCAGAGGTGTGGTCAGCCGCCGGGAAATTCCTCATGGAATCAGCCATACGCGGCCGGCCGCTGTGCGGCCCTAATTCCGGCGCGACAGAGCCGCGCGATCTCGAAGCTCAGACCTCGAGTTTCCAAGGCTTGCGATACGGGCGTTTGTACATGATCGCTTCGGCCTCGGGATCGTCGACGACCCGCTCGTTCTCGACGTCCCAGTAGACGCGCCGCCCCGTTCTCACCGCAGCGTTTCCAAGGTGGCAGCCGATCATCGAGTCGTGGCTGATCTCGACGTCGGAGCGCGGCCGCTCGCGCGTCCGCATGCATTCGAGGAAGTCCTTGACATGGTCGAGATGCATGTCTTCTCGATCAGGGCGATAGGCCTGCCACGGCAGTCCTGAAGCCTTGTACTCGCGCACCGGCTTGTCGATGCGGTCCGTCTCCGGCAAGACCTCCCAGCCTTGGCGGTCAACGATCAGAATGCCCTTCTCGCCGTGCAGCATGACGCCGTGCTCGCGATCCGCCGGGCCGCGCCCCACGCCCAAGGCGTGTTCCCAAACCATCGAGAACTCGGGGAACTCGTACAGCACCTGCTGGGTGTCCGGAGTTTCCATCGCGTCCTTGGGATAGGCAAACTTGCCGCCTACCGACATGGCGGATGTCGGCGACTTGATGCCCATGTACCAGTTGGCGATGTCGATCATGTGCGCTCCCCAGTCGGTCATCAGACCGCCCGAGTAGGCCCAGTACCAGCGGAAGCTGAAGTGGAAGCGGTTGGCGTTGAAGGGACGGGACTCGGTCGGTCCGAGCCACATGTCGTAGTCCACGCCGCTCGGGGCCGGGCCGTCCGGCTGGTGCGGGGTCTCGCCCTTCCAGTCCAAGTAGACCCAGCAGCGCACCAAGCGGACCCGGCCCAACTTGCCGCTATCGATGTATTCCTTTGCGGCTAGGTACTGCGCTCCTGAGCGTTGCTGCGTGCCCATTTGCACCACGCGGTCATGTTTGCGAGCCGCCTTGACCATCTGCCGTCCCTCCCAGACGGTGATCGCCAAGGGCTTCTCGACGTATACGTCCTTGCCGGCCTTGCATGCTTCCACGCTTGGCAGGGCGTGCCAATGGTCCGGCGTGGCGACGATCACCGCGTCGATGTCATCGCGATCCAGCACCCGCCGGAAATCGCCGGTGCGCAGTTCCGCTTCCTGCTCATAGTCCGCGACGACGCTCTCTTGCGTCTTGGCGATCTGGGACTCGTCGACGTCGCAGAGCGCGACAGCCTGTGTCTTGCCCGCCTTGAGCATGTCGTTCAGGTCGAAGCGGCCCATGGTTCCACAACCGATCAGGCCTACACGAATGCGATCATTGGCACCAAGGATGCGGCTGGCGGAGGCTGCGGTCATCGGCGCTGCGCTCCCGGCAGCAGCCGTAGCCAGGAAAGAACGGCGCGAAGTGGTCATTGGGGTGCGAGGCTCCTTTCGGCGCGAAGCGCGATCAGGTAACAGCTTATCGCGGATCGAGCGCCGTGGCGGAGGCGCGCTCTGGGGCGGGCCGCTCTGCGACAACCGTCCGGACGGGCAACACACCGCGGCACAAAATTCCCATAAAGTATTAGGGTCGGCGGCCACGCTTGCCGGCCGCCGGCATGGTCCGTGGGCACGACCAGAACACAGGAGGCCCAGTGCGAACCCCGCGAGACACGGCAACGATTCTGCGCGATCCGCGATTCTCCCGCGGAACGTTGAGGGGAGCGATCATTGGGCTCGCTCTGGCAGGGGTGCCGGCATCGCTCGGCGCCGCGTCGGCCGAGCAGATTGAGTTCTTCGAGAGCAAGGTGCGGCCGCTCTTGGCAGAGCACTGCTACGCCTGCCACAGCGCCAAGATCGAGACGCCCTTCGCCGGCCTGCGGCTTGACAGCCGCGAGGCGATCCTCGCGGGCGGCGACTCCGGGCCGGCCATCGTGGCCGGTAATCCCACCCAAAGCCTTCTCATCAAGGCTCTCAAGGGCGAGCCCGTGCTCATGCCGCCGGGCGGCGGGCTGCCGAACGCAGCGACGAAGACTCTGGCGGAATGGATCCGGATGGGCGCTCCATGGCCCGAGGAACGCATGTCCAACGAGGCGGAACCAGGTGCCTTCGATCTGGCGCAACGCAAGCGAGCCCACTGGGCGTGGCAGCCTGTCCAACAGGCCGACCCCCCGCAAGTCAGGAAGCGCCGCTGGCCAGTAAACCCGGTGGATAGCTTTGTGTTGGCCGGGCTCGAGCAGCACGGCATGTCGCCGGCCGAGCCTGCCGACCGCCGCACATTGATCCGGCGGCTTTCCTACGACTTGACAGGCATGCCTCCAACGCCCGACGAGACGGCTCACTTCACACAGGACGATGATCCCGATGCCTACCAGAAGCTGGTGCGGCGGCTGCTGGATTCTGAGCGCTTCGGAGAGCACTGGGCGCGGCACTGGATGGACTTGGTTCGCTATGCCGACTCGCACGGCAGCGAAGGCGATCCCGCCATACCGAAAGCCTGGCACTACCGCGACTACCTCGTTCGCGCCCTGAATGCCGACGTGCCGTATGACCAACTCGTCCGGGAGCACCTCGCCGGCGACCTACTCGATGAGCCACGGATTTCCCCGGGACGCGGAATCAACGAATCGATCCTAGGCACGGCGCACCTACGACTGGTCGAACTCGGGTACCAGCCCGTCGACCCATGGGAAGAGCGCGTCAAGTGGACCGACAACCAGATCGACGTCTTCTCCAAGGCCTTCCTAGGACTCACCGTTGCCTGCGCTCGATGCCACGACCACAAGTTCGACGCGATCAGCCAGCAGGACTACTACTCGCTCTTCGGCGCTCTTTACGGCGCCCGGCCGACCATGCGGGCCGTCGACTCTCCGGTCGCGTTGCAACTGCACTCGAACCGTCTGCGGAAACTCAAGGATCAGATCCGCGAGAGGGTCGCCGGCCAGTGGATCGCAGATGCGGCCTCACTCCCGACCCGCCTAGAGCGCGCTGACGGAAACGCTGTTCGCACCGCTCTGGAGGAAGCTGCCTGCGACGACGCGAGCCCCCTGCACGCCTTTTTACAGCTTGGCGACCTGCGAGGTGATCGCTTGTGGGAAGCGGTGGGGGATCTGAGAGCGGACTGGCACAGTCGTATGGCAGCCCGCAAAGCGTCTAACAAGCAGAACTTCCAAGAAATCTGGGACTTGTCCGGCGCAGACTACGACGAATGGGTCAGCCACGGCGCAGGCGTCGGAGACACGCCATCGGCTCCGGGGGAGTTTCGCGTGGCCCTGGAAGGAAATACAGTCCTGCACGGCATCTATCCGGGCGGGGTCTACACGCACCTGCTGTCGAGCAAGCATGCCGGCGTCATGCAGTCGCCCCGCTTCACGATCGACACCGACTATGTCAGCGTTCGCACGATGGGACACGACTTTAGCTTCGCTCGACTCATCGTGGAGAACTATTCCCTGCCCCTGGGCGGCATCTACGACCAGCGCTACAGCCCGAGGGCCGACACGATGCGGTGGTGGCAGTTCAAGACCGAGTTTTGGAAAGGGTTCACCGGGTATATCGAGTTCGCGACCCGCGAAGACGCCACCAACTTCGTCCTAGACTCGATCGACCGTGCCAAAGACCCTCGGCCCGAGCGACCGACTCACGGCAGGTCTGGAATCGGCGCGGCCGCGGCAGCCTTCCACAACGGCAAGCGCCAGCCGAAATCGACGACCGAGCCCATTCTCTACCTCTTGGCGGCGGAACCTTCGGGGTCTGCAAACAGTTTCGGGAACATCGTGGCCGAACGGCTGACCGCTGCCGCGACCGCATGGCGGGGCGGCACCGCTGACCAGCAGCAGGCAAGCTTCTTGGACTATTTCGCCAGACGCGGGCTCGTGGCTACGTCGATTGACGAGATCGAGGGCGTCGACGAGCTAGTCGCGGAATACAGGCGGCTCGAGAGCGAGATCGCAGTGCCGCAGAGATTCCCCGGCGTCGTCGAAGAGAGCGCGCCCGACCATCCCCTGCTGGTCCGCGGCGACCCCCGCAAGCCCGCAGACCCGGTCCAGCGGAGATTCCTCGCAGCCATCGGGGGTGACCGCTATGCCGATCCGGCGGCGGTCCGCCGCCGCCTGGCGGAAGACGTCACGAGAACGGACAACCCCCTCACGGCCAGGGTCATGGCAAACCGCGTCTGGCAACGTGTCTTCGGACGCGGCATCGTGGCGACACCGGATAACTTCGGCGTCCTTGGCGATGCGCCGTCGCACCCCGAGCTGCTGGACTATGTCGCGACTCGCTTCGTGGCGGATGGTTGGTCTATCAAGCGCCTCGTGGAGCTGCTGGTCACATCGCGCACCTACCGGATGAGCAGTACAGCCTCGGGGAGGGCGCTGGAGCGCGATCCCTCAAACTCCTTACTGCAACACATGCCCGTGCGCAGGCTCGAGGCGGAGGCTATCCGGGACACGCTGCTGGCCGTGTCCGGCCAGCTGGACAGCTCGATGTACGGCCCCCCTCCACCGTCGCGCAACCGCTACGACGAGTACGAAGGCCCCGGATCATCCATCTATGGCGATGACCGCCGGAGCGTATACCAGGAAATTCGTCGCAACCGCACGAACCCCTTCCTCGAAGTGTTCGATCAGCCGACGCCGTCCACCACGCGGGGTCGGCGCGATGTCACCAACGTGCCAGCCCAGTCGCTGGCGCTGATGAACAGTCCGTTCGTGTTGGGCAGCGCCTATGCGTGGGGGCGGCGGCTGGCGGATGGCGAGGGCCACTCTATCGGCAGCCGCGTGGAATACATGTACCGCAAGGCCTTGGGACGCCCGCCGTCTCAAGACGAACGGCGGGATGCCGTGGCCTTCGTGGCGGGCCTAGCCGAAGAAGAAGGCGCCAGCGAGCGCGACATTCTGGCCAGCTCCGACACTTGGGGCCGGTTCGCGCACACGCTATTCAATTTCAAGGAGTTTCTGTATGTCCGGTAGGGCCGCGTTCCGAGTGCAGCGAAGCCAGAGCCGTATCAGTCGGCGACGCATGCTGCAGACCACCTCGACCGGGTTCGGGATGCTCGCAGCTGCCGCGCTGCTTGCCGACGAGGCCACCGCGACGAACCCGCAAGCCGCCCGCGCTCCGCACTTCGCTCCCCGGGTGAGGAACGTGATCTTCTGCTACATGTCGGGCGGCATGTCGCAAGTCGACTCGTTCGATCCCAAGCCCAAGTTGACGCAGATGGCGGGCGAGCCGGTGCCCTTCAAGGCGGAGCGGACGATGTTCAACAACAACGGCAACATCTTCCCTAGCCCGTGGGAGTTCAAGCGCTACGGCGAGAGCGGCATCCCGGTCAGCGGCATGTTCCCCCACATAGGGAAAATGGCCGACGAGATCTGCGTGATTCGGTCTATGACCGGCAAGTTCATGGAGCACGCGCAAGGGAATTACTACTTCCACTGCGGACTGCCGTTCGCCGGCTTCCCCAGCATGGGATCTTGGGTCACGTACGGCCTTGGG
This sequence comes from Terriglobia bacterium, assembly GCA_009838515.1. Lineage (GTDB taxonomy): Bacteria > Acidobacteriota > Terriglobia > Bryobacterales > UBA6623 > VXMF01. Next base: position 40,320 of record VXRL01000051.1, read on the forward strand.
AGCGAAAACGACAACTTGCCCGGCTTCGTGGTCACCGGGGGCGGCGGCATCCCCCACGGCGGCATCAACATGATGGGCAACGGATTCCTGCCCTCGGTACACCAAGCCTCGGTGATCCATCCAGGACGCAGCGATCCGATGCGAAACATCACGTCCTCGACAACAGGCGCGAGGCAGCGTCGGCAACTCGATTTCGTTCGCCGCATGGACCTGGGCTTCTTGGCCGACATCGGCAGCCACGAGCCCGTCGAGGCCGCGATCTCGAACTACGAGACGGCCTATCGGATGCAGAGCGCGGTGCCGGAACTGGTGGACCTTGGCAGCGAATCAGAGGCCACGCGTAAGCTCTACGGCGTCGATTCCAGCAACCCCTCGACGGCCGCCTACGCCAAGCAGTGCCTGCTGGCTCGCCGCTTGGTTGAGCGGGGCGTCCGTTTCGTCGAACTGACCATGGTCAACACGCCCGGCAAGACCGATGGCATGGGCAACCCGTGGGACCAGCACGACAAGCTAGAGCTGGGCCATGGAGCGAACGCCCTCACGGTCGACCAGCCGGTAGCGGCGCTGCTCAAGGATCTCAAGGCGCGCGGCCTGCTAGACGAGACGCTGGTCCTGTTCTCGGGCGAGTTCGGCCGAACGCCGTTCGCGCAAGGCACGATTGGCCGGGACCACAACCCGTTCGGTTTCAGCCTTTGGCTGGCTGGCGGCGGCCTCAAGAAGGGGTTCGTTTACGGCCAGACCGACGAATTCGGCTACCGCGTGGTGGAGAACCAGTGCAGCGTGCACGACCTGCACGCAACCATGCTGCACTTGCTCGGACTGGACCACGAGAAACTGAGCTATCGTTTCGGCGGGCGGGACTACACCCTTACGGATGTGCACGGACACGTGCTTCGCGGGATCTTGGCGTGAGGCCGTCCGGCAGTTAGCAATCGGATCTTGCCGCTCCTAGCCGCTTAGGTCGGAATCGCACGCAGCTAGCTCCTGCGCTCGAGGATGGCTACAGTCTCTATGTGGTACGTCTGGGGGAACAGGTCGACAATCTGCAGCTCCAGCAAAGCGAAGCCAGCGGCGAGCAGGAGCTTCAAGTCGCGGGCCAACGTAGCAGGGTCACACGAGACCAGATGCAGCCGCGGAGGGGCCAGACGCACGATCTGGCGTACGACCGGAGCACCGAGGCCGGTGCGCGGCGGGTCGGCCACGATCAGGTCCGGCTGGCCTGAGAACCCATCCAGAAACACGTCCACATCCAAGTGGACTGCCCGCACCGAGCACCCTGCCCGGCGAGCGTTGAAACGCAGGTCGCGCATCGCCGAGGGAGCCGAGTCGACCGCGACGACCTCCCGGAATCGACGGGCGAGGGGCAACGCGAACAGACCCACGCCGGCGTAAAGGTCGATCGCAAGACGACCCTCCGCCGTTCCAATTGCCAGCGCTGCCAGACGATGGGCGAGAAACCGGTTGACTTGGAAAAACGAGCGGCCGCTGACTTGAAAGACCTCCTCGCCACAGCGATAGTCCAGCGGCCTGCCCGGCTCGTCCACACCGAGCGCCGAGGCGGACTTGGCCCAGAACCGCTTCGGCAACGGGCCGGCTCGACGCGGAAGATTCACCTGTACCTGGTCCTCGTCCGTGAAGAACTCAATCGTCTTGAGACTGGAGGGAAACCTGCGATCGGCCGCCATCCGCTCCACGGCGCGGTAAAGTGCGTTTAGCTTGGGCGAGTTGATGTCGCAATTGTGCGTCGCGACGAGGCGATGCGAACGAGCCGCTAGGAACCCAGCTTGGCTAGTCCTGCCCTGGCGCGCGAAGTGAATCTGTGTCCGGTTGCGATAGCCGAGCGGTTCAGACCGTACAGTCGGTATGTCGGCATCCCAGCCAATTCCGCCGATCCGGCTCAACGTCTCGCGCAAGATTTCGACCTTGAAGGAGCATTCGAGGTCGTGCGGCATGTGCTGGTAGTGGCAGCCGCCACACTTCCCAAACACCGGGCACGGCGGATCGGTGCGCTGGTCGGAGCGCGAGATCCATTCGGTGTCAACGCCTCGGCGGACCCCTGCCGACTTCGTCGACAGTTCCGCGTCCACCGTCTCGCCGGGAAGCACGAACGGCACGAACACCGCTCCGTCCTCGTGCCGCGCCAGCCCGTCCCCGCCGTAGACGAGCTTGTCGATTTCCAGCCTCGCGCGCATCTGGTTGATTCTCACACTGCCCGGCGCTGCGGGCTAGCTGCCCCGCTGCGCGCCTAGAGACGCGGTGGGCAACCGAGTCCAGCATGCCAGTACCCCAGCGGGGCGGCGCGGCCCGCCTGACGCCGCCCTCGGACCCGGTCCGGGGCCGCTCCGACTGACCGGGAAAACCCGCCCCGCGCCTCCGCTAGTGGCGCTCAATGCGGGATTCAGCGGTGTTGGTAAACTCACAGTCTGGCGGCCTGCAGATGCCTTCGACCGCTTTCCTGTTCCCCGGGCAAGGCTCACAGGCGCCCGGCATGGGCCTCGAAATCGCCGAGCGATATCCCTCGGCACGGGCCGTCTTCGATGCAGCCGACGATGCATTGGGATTTGCGCTTTCCCGAATTTGCTTCGAAGGGCCGGCGGAAGAGTTGAAGCGAACGGAGATCACTCAGCCCGCGGTTCTGACGGTTTCGACTGCGACCCTCGCAGCGGTTCGGGAACGCGGCATCGAACCGGCATTCGTCGCCGGGCACAGCTTGGGCGAGTACTCCGCACTGGTAGCCGCCGGGGCAATGAAGTTCCAAGAGGCCGTTCAGCTCGTGCATGAGCGCGGGCGCTGCATGCAGGAAGCCGTGCCACAGGGCGTCGGCGCAATGGCGGCGTTGCTGGGTATCGACTCAGACATGGCCGCCGACGTGTGCCGGCAGGCAGCCGACGGTCAGGTCGTCTCGCCCGCGAACGTCAACTCCCCCGGACAGGTCGTCATCGCGGGCCACGCCGAGGCCGTCTCGCGAGCGGTCGAACTGGCCAAGCAATCCGGCGCGAGGCGGGCGGTGATGCTGGAAGTCAGCGCACCGTTCCACTGCGCGCTAATGACGCCAGCTCGGGTGGCCATGGAGCCCCGCTTGGACTCCACCGCATTCGCCGACCTGCAGGTGCCGCTGGTCAACAACTGGCAGGCCCGCGAGGTTAGTACCGGCACCGAAGCTCGCGAGGGCCTCAAGCAGCAGATTCCAAACCCCGTACTGTGGGAACAGACGATCCGCCACCTCGTCGGTCAGGGCGTGGACCGCTACTTGGAAGTCGGCCCGGGCCGAGTGCTTACGGGCCTGATGCGCACCATCGACCGCAAGCTGTCCGCGCACAGCACGCACGACCTAGCCAGCTTGGAGGGCATCCCAGCAGAATGACGCACCACACGGCACTCGTCACGGGAGCGAGCCAAGGTATCGGCCGAGCATGCGCCAAGGCGCTAGCAGCGAATGAGGTGAGCGTGATCGCGGGCGCGCGCCAAACGGACAAGCTGGCAGCGCTGGTCGAGGAAATCCGGGCGGCCGGCGGCACCGCCGAGGCGGTCGAGCTAGACGTGACGGATCAAGCATCGGTCGACGCGATGGCAAAGTCTCACGGCAGGGACATTGACATCTTGGTCAACAACGCCGGTATCACGGCTGACAACTTGGGATTGCGCCTGAGGGATACCGACTGGCAGAGTGTCCTTGACACGAACCTAACCGGGGCCTTCCGATGCTCGCGCGCATTGATGCGCGGCATGATGAAGAAGCGCTGGGGACGCATCGTCAACGTGTCTTCTGTCGTGGCGCTGTCGGGCAACGCCGGGCAAGCGAACTACTCCGCATCCAAGGCGGGACTGATCGGGCTGACCAAGTCCTTGGCGCAAGAGCTGGCCAGCCGCAAAATTACTGTGAACGCCGTCGCGCCTGGATTCTTCGCGACCGATATGACCGCACGCCTCGACGAAGCGCAGCAGGCCGACATCTTGACCAGCATCCCGATGGGCCGCATGGGAGAGCTTGACGAGCTAGCGGCCGCCATCTGCTTTCTGGCGAGCGAGGAAGCCGGATACATCACCGGCCACGTGCTGAACGTCAGCGGCGGGCTCTACATGTGATGCCAACCCCGCATCCCCAAGATGTGACGATCTTGGATCGGATCATCGAACACAAGCGAAACGAACTCGCGGCCGAGCGGTCGGCCACCTCCGAAGCCGAGCTGGAGGCTCGGCCGGTACCGTCGCGGCGCGGCTTCCGCGCCGCACTCGCATCGAGGCATCCAGCGATTATCGCGGAGATCAAGCGGGCGTCGCCTTCCGCGGGGTTGATCGCGGCGGACTTTAATCCCGCCACGATCGCCCACAACTACCAACTCGCCGGAGCGGCAGCTCTATCGGTGCTTACGGATGCGCGCTTCTTCCAAGGCTCGCTGGACGATCTTGCAGCCGCGCGGGCGGCGACCTCGCTGCCCGTGCTGCGCAAGGATTTCACGCTCGATCGCTATCACGTGCTGCAAGCATCGGCCTGCGGTTCGGACTGCATCTTGCTGATCGCAGCCGCGCTCGAGGACACGGAACTGCGGGAGCTGCACGCCGCCGCGGCGGAGCTGAGTCTCGACGTACTGGTCGAAGTCCACGACGGATCTGAGCTCGAACGCGCACTCGCTATGGGCGCGAACCTGATCGGCGTGAACAACCGCAACCTCAAGACGATGGAAGTCTCGCTACAGACATCGATCGACCTTGCCGAACGATTCCCGGAGCACGTTCTGCGCATTAGCGAGAGCGGCATACGCACTGCCACTGACCTGCGCCGCCTCGAGGACGCCGGCTACCAAGGATTCCTGGTGGGCGAAGGCCTGATGAGGCATCCGGACCAAGGCCAAGCGCTGGCGGATCTGATGGGCCGGCCGACATGAGCGGATTCCTGCACAAGATCGCGGAGCTGCTAGAGGCGATCAAGTTCCAGCATTCAGTCTTTGCCCTGCCTTTTGCCCTCACCGCAACCCTGCTGGCGCTGCGAGAAACCGCCATGTCAGGGCCTGATCTGGCTTGGAAGCTGGTCTGGATCATCATCGCCATGGTGGCCGCACGCTCAGCCGCCATGGCGTTCAATCGCCTGGTTGACGCACGGACGGACGCGCTGAATCCTCGGACTGCCGGCCGGGCGCTTCCGGCGGGACGACTCTCGAAGCAGTTCGCGGCAGTCTTCGTCTCGATTTCGGCTGCCGTGCTGGTTCTCGCCGCTTGGCAACTCAACCCGCTCTGCTTCAAGCTCAGCCCGCTCGCCCTGGCACTAGCATTCGGCTACTCGTACACGAAGCGCTTCACCGCCCTGTCGCACATCGTGCTCGGCGCCGTGCTTGGGGTCGCTCCTGCAGCGGCGTGGATCGCCGTTCGAGGGACGCTAGATCCCGCGATTCTGTTGCTGGCACTGGCCGTAACGCTCTGGACAGCGGGCTTCGACATCATCTATTCCTGCCAAGATGTCGCATTCGACCGCAGCGCCGGCCTGCATTCCATCCCTGCCCGTTTCGGTGTCGCGACAGCGTTGCTAGTCTCGCGGCTGCTACATGTCGGCATGGTGGTCTGCCTGCTTGGCATGTGGCTCAACATGGGACTGGGCCTCATAGCGCTGCTCGGTGTCGCCGCAACGGCCGGACTGCTGGTCTACGAGCAATCCTTGGTGAGCGCCGACGACCTATCACGCGTAGACGCGGCCTTCTTCACCGTGAACGGTTGGGCCAGCGTTCTGTTCTTCGCGTTCTGGGCCGTAGATCTGTGGCTGCCGCTCCGGCTCCCTGCGTAGAGCGGCTGGGCCCCACTCGGATTGCACGCCGCGGGTCGAGCGACCCCTGCGCGGGGAGCCCGGCAAGTCTGCCAGGCGCAGTCGCTCAGTCCATCAGCATCCCGCCGTTGACCTCAACCGATTCCCCGACGATGTGCGAAGCGGCGTCGCTGGCAAGGAACGCGATCACGCTGGCAACTTCCTCGGATTCTCCCGCCCGTCCCTGCGGAATCTGCGACACCATATCGCGCATCCGCTCCTCGCTCGAGAAGCGCTCGTGGAATGGCGTGAGGATCACGCCAGGGTTGACGGCGTTGACCCGGATGCCTTGGACGATGAGTTCCTTGGCCAAGGCCTTCGTCATGCCCGTGACCGCCGCCTTAGCCGTGGCATAGAGGATCGCGCCGGGCCCGCCGCCATTGTGGCCCGCGATGGAGCCGAGATTCACGACGGCTCCCGTACCGCGCTTCCGCATGTGGTCGGCCGCGGCCTGCGTCACCCACAGCACGCTCGCCAGATTCAGGTCCATCACGCTATTCCAGAACTCCTCGTCAATTTCGGCGAGGAGCCGGCGCCCGATGAGGGACCCCGCGTTGTTGACCAGCACGTCGATGCGGCCGAAACGCTCGACGACGCTCGAGACGAGGTGCTGGCACTGCCTGGCATCGGAAAGGTCCGCTTGGAAGCTGGCCGCGGTACCGCCACTGCCCTCAATGGCGGCCACGAGTTCCCGGGCCTCTCCCTCGCTGGCGTTAAAGTGCACGGCAACGGCATAGCCATCCTTGGCGAATTCGCGAGCCGTGGCCGCCCCGATCCCCAAGGATGCGCCGGTGACGAGCGCGACAGGCGGTAGGAATTGCTGGGACATCGAGGACCAGTGTAACGACGAGCACCCCCTCTGCTCGAGCAGCCAGCGCCGCCGTCTTGAGGGCGACCGCGCCCTCTTTCGGCGGCCAAGCCTACCTGCCATACTGGCAAGCATGCGCAGTCTTGGCCTCGCCGCCCTGCTCGTGCTCTTTGCATCGCTCTGCCCGGCCCAGCCGGAGGGCTGGTCGCGACCGTTTCCGGGCCACCGCGTGATCGGCAACCTTTACGCAGTCGGGACCTATGACCTAGGGGTGTTCCTGATCACTTCGGACGAGGGCCACATCCTCGTCAACACCGCCCTTGAAGACTCGGTCCCATTGATCCGGCGGAATGTCGAGTCGCTCGGCTTCCGCTTGGAGGACATCAAGATCTTGCTGCAGATGCAGGCTCACTGGGACCACACTGCGGCCCTGGCTGAGATCAAGCAGCTCACGGGCGCGCAGATGTGGGCAACCGAGGACGATGCGCCGGTGCTGGAAGACGGCGGCTTCAGCGACCCGCACTTCGGCGGCCGGGTCTCCTTCAAGCCTGTCAAGGTGGACAAAATCATCGAGGACGGCGAGATGATCGAGCTCGGGGCCATAAGACTCACGGTGATTGACACTCCGGGGCACACGGCGGGCAGTTCCAGCTACCGCATGTCGGTTCGCGAGAACGGCCGCGAATATGAAGTCGTCATCGCCAACATGGGCACGATCAACCAAGGCAAGAAACTCGTCGTCGACCCTACCTACCCGGGCGTTGCCGAGGATTTCGCCAAGACCTTCGAGCGCCAGAAGGCCATGCAGGTTGACGTCTGGGTCGCGGCCCACGGATCGCAATACGGGTTGCACAGCAAGTACCGCCCCGGACAGACATACAGTCCTGACGCGTTCGTGGATCCGGAGGGATTCCTGGCCGCTGTGGAACGCCTCGAAAACCTATACTTGAAGCAGTTGGAGGCCGAGCGGCGCTAAGCGGCGACGGCCGCAAGCGCCTTGCCCCCTCACGGTCACAGTGGTACCGTGACGTGAAGAGAAGCCTAGTGCTACCTCGCATCTCCGATCCCCGCCTGAGGCCAATCGCCGACAAGGTAGCGAACGGCGCGCGCCTGTCTTTCGAGGACGGCGTGAACCTGTACAGGTCGCCAGATCTGCTGGCGGTGGGCTATTTGGCCAACGAGGTTCGCGAGCGGCTGAACGGGAACCGGACCTATTTCAACGTCAACCGCCACATCAACCCGACCGACGTGTGCGTGGCAGCCTGCAAGCTGTGCGCGTTCGGCAAGCAGAAGCGCAACCCGACCGCCTACACCATGTCGCTGGAGCAGGTCTGGCACACCGCCGGAATCGGCTACAGCGAGGAAATCTCAGAGTTCCACGTCGTCGGCGGCCTGCATCCAGAGCTTGGCCTGGATTGGTTTTCCAAGATGTTCGGGGGGCTTAAGCAGCGCTTCCCAAGGGTCCACCTTAAGGCCCTGACCATGGTCGAGATCGGCTATCTGGCACGTCGCGAGGGCATCTCCATCCAAGAAACCCTGGAGCGGCTCCGCGACTCCGGCGTCGACTCTCTGCCAGGCGGCGGCGCGGAGATCTTTACCGAGCGCGTCCGCCGCATCATCTGCGACCACAAGATCGATGGCGACGAATGGATCGAGACAGCCCGGACGGCGCACAACCTAGGCCTGAAGTCCAACGCCACCATGCTTTACGGTCACATCGAAACCGACGAGGACCGCGTTGACCACCTGCTGCGGCTGCGGTCGCTGCAGGACGACACCGGCGGTTTCCAGACGTTCATCCCGCTGGCGTTCCATCCCCAGAACACCCCGATGCACCACCTGCCGATGACGTCAGGCTTTCAAGACATCAGGGCCATCGCCGTGGCCCGGCTCCTGCTGGACAACTTCCCGCACATCAAGGCCTACTGGATCATGATGACCCCGAAGATCGCGCAGATCGCGCAGCGCTTCGGTGCGGACGACATCGACGGGACTGTGGTGGAAGAGAAGATCTACCACGACGCCGGCGCAAAGACTCCGCAAGTGCTGCGACGAGAGCAGCTGCTGCGCCTGATCCGCAGCTCCGGCCGCGAACCCACCGAGCGCGACACGCTCTACCGGGAAGTGCGGCGCGACGAGGCGACCTTGGCGCTGGCCGTCTGACGGCCCGGTCGCGACTCTGCGCTCACGGCTCGAGCAGTTTCAGGATCTGCTCCAAGCCGCTGCGAATCTCCGCAAGGCCCTCGCGCGGGACCTTCCCGCCATCCCGCGGCGACAGCGGCGGCCCGGCTTCTGCGGGGGCAGTCGCGGCTGGCTCGGGCGCGTGCCCTTGCGCGGCCGCGCTATTGGTGCGCAAGGCCCGCCGCGCACCCGCGATGGTGTACTTGTCCCTGTACAGGAGCTGCTTGATGGCAAGGATCGTCTCAAGATCCTTGCGGCGGTACTGCCGCTGCCCCTTGGGGGTCTTGCGGGGAGCCAGCATCGGAAACTCCGACTCCCAGAAGCGCAGAACATGCGCTTCCACTCCCGCGATCTTCGTAACCTCGCCGATCCGAAAGAACAATCTATTCGGAATCTCCGGCTGGCTACCGCCTGCGCCCTGGTCTTCCACCATCGGCGAAACATTATACTTGGCCCGAAAGCCTCGCGGCTGCCGGCAGCGCGTCGGCAGACCCGCGCGAGTCTCTCGCCCTCGTCCGCTCGAGACTGCCAACCCTTGCGTAATGAAGCTGATCCGAATCGCCGCGATCCTAGCCCTGTTCGCCAACAGCTCGGCCGCAGGAGCAACAACCAACGTCCTGCTGATCCTCGCCGATGACCTCAATGACTGGGTCGGGGCGCTGACTTCCCACCCCAACGCGCGTACTCCCAACATCGACCGGCTGGCGGCAGGCGGAATGCTGTTTCGCCAAGCCTATGCCGCCTCTCCGAAGTGCAATCCCTCGCGCACGGCGCTGCTGCTCGGCCTGGCCCCGTCTACGACCGGCATCTACGACAACGGCCATTGGTGGAGGCCTCACATGCCAGAGGCCATCACGCTGCCGGAGGCATTCCGGCGAGCTGGCTACCATGTCGCCGGCGGCGGCAAGATCTTCCACCACACGGCAGGTTTCAATCCTCCCGACCTGTGGGACGCGTACTTCGACCTTCGGTTCGACGACCCGTGGGACCGGGCCGGGCCAGCCTACCCCGGACTCGGCCCGGCCCGGCCGCCGCCCGGACACCCGCTGGCCGGCATGACTCCGTTTCGCCACGAGCTGGACTGGGGCTCGCTGCCGATCCGCGAGGCGGACTACGGCGACGCACGCACGGTGGCCTGGGCTGGCGACTTTCTCCGGCAGGAACGAGCGCAGCCGTTCTTGCTCGCCGTCGGCCTCTTCCATCCCCACCTTCCCTGGTATGCGCCGCAGCGATTCTTCGCGGCCTTCGAAGCAGGCCAAACCGCACTCCCACACGCTCCCGCCGACGACCTCGCGGACGTCCCGGCCGAGGGACGGCGCCTAGCTGCTCGCGGGGCCGACGTCTTCGCAGCCATCCGCGCGGCCGGAAAATGGGCGGAAGCAGTCAGCGCCTATGCCGCCAACATCGCTTTCGCCGATGCCCTGGTGGGGCAGCTGCTCGCAGCACTGGAGGACAGCCCGCATTCCGAGAACACGGTTGTCGTCTTCGCATCGGACCACGGCTTCCACCTTGGAGAAAAACAGCACTGGCACAAATCCACGCTCTGGGAGCGGGCCACTCACGTGCCCCTTGTGATTCGCGGACCGGGCGTGGCGGCCGGTAGCATCTGCGACAGCCCCGTCAGCCTGCTCGACATCTATCCGACACTGCTCGAGCTGGCCGGCGTTCCCGCTGGCTCCAAGCTCGACGGCCACAGCCTGGCCGGTCTGTTGGCAGATCCGGATTCGGAGCCTGACCGGCACGCTGGCATCACCTACCTCCACGGCAATCACGCGGTGCGCCAAGGCCGCTGGCTCTACATCCGCTACCGCGACGGCGGTGAGGAGCTGTATGACCGCGCCGCCGACCCTCACGAGCTGACCAATCTGGCCGACGACGAAGAACTGCTTGCGGTAAAGCGGGCGCTGGCTGAACTACTTCCGCGCGGAAACGCCGCTGCAGCGCCGCTCAAGAGCGCGTACGTCTTCGATTCCGGCGAGTACTCGTGGGTACCGAAGCCGTGAAAGGAAGGGACCGGGCGCTTCCTATAATGGAGTATCGGCTCCGGCAGACGATGGCCCTGCACCCCCGCATCCGCTCCACCACGGTGCTCTGCGTCCGCCGTGACGGCAAGGTTGCCCTCGCCGGCGACGGCCAGGTCACCATGGGCGCCGAGGTCATGAAGTCCTCGGCCAAGAAGATCCGGCGCCTCCACAACGAGCAAGTCCTGGCCGGATTCGCCGGCTCCACGGCCGATGCGATTTCTCTTTTCACGCGCTTTGAGGAGAAGCTCCAAGCCTTCGGCGGCAATCTGAGCCGGGCAGCGGTCGAGCTGTCCAAGGAGTGGCGCATGGACAAGACGCTGCGCCACTTGGAAGCGCTGCTGCTGGTGGCCGACGCGAAGTCGACCCTGCTGCTGAGCGGGACCGGTGATGTCATCGAACCTGACGACCGCGTGGCCGCTGTCGGATCGGGCGGCTCCTATGCGGTCGCCGCGGCCAACGCCCTGCTCGAGCACACGGACCTGAGCGCGCGAGAAGTCGCCGAGGCAGCGATGAAGATCGCGGCGGACATCTGCATCTATACCAACTCAAACATCGCGTTCGAGGAATTGAGCTAGCGCAATGGTCATCTTCCTTCCCGGCGACTCCGGGTCTAGCTCGACGGCTCTCGACGAGCTGACTCCGCGGGAGATCGTCGAAGAACTCGACAAGCACGTGGTCGGCCAGGCCGAGGCCAAGCGGGCCGTGGCCGTGGCCCTGCGCAACCGCATCCGGCGCCAGCGGCTGGACCCTGAAATGGCCGAAGAGGTGATGCCCAAGAACATCCTCATGATGGGCCCGACCGGCGTCGGCAAGACCGAGGTCGCGCGTCGCCTGGCGCGGCTGTCGAACTCGCCGTTCGTGAAGGTCGAAGCGACCAAGTTCACCGAGGTCGGCTACGTGGGCCGCGACGTCGACTCGATGATCCGGGACCTCGTCGAAATGGCGATCGACATGATCCGCGAGCAGAAGATCGACCTCGTCGCGGATCGGGCCGAGAAGAACGCCGAAGAACGCCTGCTGCAGATTCTGATGCCGCCCCAGAAGAGCGAGGACAAGGACGAGACTGACAGCACAGCGGCAACGCGCGAGAAGCTGCGCAAGAAGTTGCGCGAAGGCAAGCTAGACGACCGCATGGTCGAGATCGATATCCAGAACCGGAACAACCCGATCGAGGTCGTCACCAACCAAGGCGTCGAGGAGATGGACATCAATATCCGGGAGTTGGTCCCCGGGTTGTTCGGCGGGCAGACCCGCCGCCGCAAGATGACCGTACTGGACGCTTTGGACACGCTGACCCAAGAAGAGGAGCAGAAGCTGATCGACATGGAACAGATCACGCGCATGGCAGTTGAGCGCACCGAGCAGGCCGGGATCGTGTTTCTTGACGAAATGGACAAGATCGCCGGACGCGAAGGCGGGCGCGGCCCGGAGGTGAGCCGCGAAGGCGTCCAGCGCGACCTGCTGCCGATCGTGGAAGGCACCACGGTCAACACCCGCTACGGGATGATCCGCACCGACCACATCCTGTTCATCGCCGCCGGCGCATTCCACGTGGCCAAGCCCAGCGACATGATTCCCGAGATGCAGGGGCGCTTCCCGATCCGAGTCGAACTCAAGCCGCTGACGAAGGATGATTTCATCCGGATCCTGACCGAGCCCAAGAACGCACTGACCAAGCAGTACATCGCGCTGCTGGAGACCGAGGGCTTGAAGCTGGAATTCACCGAGGGCTCGATCGAGGAAATCGCGCGCACTGCGATGATCGTCAACGAGCAAACCGAGGACATCGGGGCGCGGCGGCTCCACACGATCATGGAGAAGTTGCTGGACAAGATCTCGTTCGAAGCTCCTGACATGCGGGAGAGCAGCGCCAAGATCGACGTGGCGTACGTGAACGCGCAACTCGCCTCGATCGTGAAGGATCAAGATCTGAGCCGCTATATCCTCTGACAGATGGCCCGAAGGCAGCGGAGCCGGTTGCAACACGCCGCACGGTGCGGCGCGTTGGCTGTGATCACGACCTCGTGCGGTTCGGTAGGCGACCCGCTGCCGCCGCTTGTGGACCTGCCACAACCGGTTGGGGACCTCGCGGCGCACCAAGTCGCGCATGAGGTCCGGATCGAGTGGAGTTGGCCGCTTGTCACCACCGAGGGCATGGCCGCTCGCAACGTCAGCGGCTTCACGCTGTGGGCCGTGGACGTGCCGGGCTTTGGCAATGCGCTCGCGGCACAGACGATCGACGTGTACCGTCGCGAGATGCTGACTGTCGGTGGTTCCGAGCTGGCCGACCTCGGGCCCGGCGACCGGGTTGACGCGCGCCTTCCCCTAGGCGACTGGCCGCTCGGCCAGGAAGCGGTCTTGGTCGTGACGGCCGCAAACCGCGCCGGACGGCACGCGGGATACTCGAACCAAGTCCAACTCCAGCCGCTGGACCCTCCCGAACGCGCGAGTTGGGCGTCGAACTCAGTCCAGGCCGAAGGCGTGGCACTGGCGTGGCTGCCAGCCGCACGCGCTGAGGAGTACGCCGTCGACAGAGCCGCAGGCGATGACGGAGAGTACCGGCCGCTCGGGCGTCTGGCTGCGACGGCGTTCCTCGACCGCACCGTGGGCTGGGGCCGAACCTACCGGTATCGAGTTCGCCCGCTCCGCAGATCAGAGGCTGGATGGATCGAGGGCTCAGCTTCCGAAGCTGTCAGCGTGACCCCGCAGGACACCTTCCCGCCGACACCGCCAACGGGCCTGCGAGCGGTGCGAACCGAGGAGGCGGTGGAGTTGTCGTGGCTGTCCAGCCCGGAACAAGACGTCGCCGGCTATCGCGTCTATCGGGACGGCACGGCGATTTCCGAGGTCTCGGCAGACACCACCTATAGCGATGGCGAAGCCGAACGCAAGGCGCACGAGTTTTCGGTGTCCGCACTCGACACGAGCGGCAACGAGAGCCTTCCGGGTCCTTCGATCACGGTCTCCGCGCCCGCCTCGCCGATAGACTAGTGAAATGCTCGCTCGGATCGCGCTGGCGGCTGCCCTGCTAGGCGAGTTGCTGCTGGTCTCGTGCGCGACCCGAATGGGGCCGCGTACTATACCAGCCGCGCGATTTGACTACAACGAGCGCATCGCCCGCTCCCAGAACGACCAGCTCCTGCTCAATCTCGTGCGGCTGCGCTACCGCGACACTCCTGTCTTTCTCGATGTCGGCACGGTGATCGCGCAATACACGCTGGACGCAAGGGTCGGGTCGCTGCCTAGATTCGGCGTGGACGGCTCTGGCCGGACGGAGTTGGGAGTTGACCTGGGCGCGCGCTACAGCGAACAGCCGACCATCACCTACGAGCCGATCTCGGGGGCAGAGTTCACCCGGCGGCTGCTCACCCCAATTTCTCCGCAGACCATCATCTTGCTGTCCCAGTCCGGCTGGAGCGTAGAGCGCCTGCTGATGTGCTGCGTTGACAGCATCAATGGCATCGCCAATGCGCCGGTGGCGAGCGGCCCGACCCCGTCGTTGATCCCCGACAACAGCCACTTTCGCGGCGTGGCCCGGGCGCTGCGGTCGCTACAGCTGGCGGGTTCGCTGGAGTTCGTCCTCGAGCAGGACGAGGCGTCGGGCAACGCGCTGTTGCGCGTTGGCAAGCCCGCCGGGAACGGCGACCGCTCTCAGGCGCTGCGCGAATTGCGCGACACGCTGGACCTCGATCCCGATACCGAGCTCTTCCGCATCACCGCTCGCAGCGCGGTACGCGGCCGAGACGAGATCATCCTCACGGGCAGGTCAGTCTTGGGAGCGCTGTTCTTCCTCTCCCACAGCGTCGATCCGCCAGCAGAGCACGAAGCCCGCGGTCTGGTTACGGTGGCCGAGCAAGCGGGCGGCACCGCGGCGAGTTGGGAGGAGGTCTCCGGCGGTCTGATTCGCGTGTCCTCCTCGAGTGCTGAACCTCCTGGCGCCTTCGTGCGCATCCGCTATCGCGACCACTGGTTCTACATCGGCGACGCGGATCTGAACTCCAAGGCGACGTTCAGCCTGCTGACCTACCTCCTGTCGCTGCAGTCCGCCGGCAACCAGGGCATGAGCGCCCTGCTGAGCGTTCCGGTGGGCAACTAGCCGCGCAACGGTCATTCCGCTCCAGGCACGGCGTCCGGAGCGCTCAGGTAAGGATTAAATACGTAGCGGATCGAGACCGGCCCGGGCAAGGTCAGGTTGCGCGTGATCGCATAGGCGGGATCCAGCCCCCACTGTCCCTTGGCCAGCAGTTTCCGCTTCAGCGTGTCGTTGTCGTGCCAACCCCAGAAGGGCTTGGCCATGTCAGCAGCATGCTTGCGGCTGAGAAACGCCCCGGCAATGAACGGGTGACTGGCCTGCGGGCGCCCCCCTTGTGGCTGGTAGCGATAGTACCCGCTGAAGGCCGCGCCCCCCGCGCCTCGCTCTTGCTGAGACCGGACCCACCAGTGGTCGTAGATCGGCAGGAGATCGTACCCCACGTTGCGGTCCGCAGGGTGCCGGGGCCTTTCCGCGACGCCCTTGTAGACATATGTCACGCCGGTGCCCGCTTCGAAATGGTCCGCGGAAAGAGAGTACCCGGAGTGTTGGCCGGATCCGTAGACACCGTGCCCGCCAGAATGAACGAACACGACCGGGTGCGTGCCGCCAACGAATTCGACCTCCCCGTCCAAGTTGTGAAAACTGCCTCGCACGCGTGGATCGGCGCGATAGGAATAGATCTTGTTGTGCGCCAAGGTCTCCATGGCGACCGGATGCCCCCAAGGCGTGCCGTCCTTGGCGATCGTGAGGATCATGCCCTCGTTGTCATTCTCGTGGCAGGTTCCCGCAATGCACTTGTCGGAGTAGTCCCGCGGATGGAAGAAGTTGTAGATCAAGAACCAGTGCGTCTGGGTTTCCATGGCCGCGTAGTAGACGAAGGCCTGCGAACTGCTTTCCGGCGTGTTGTCCCAGTTGTTGTCACCGCGCCAATCGCCATCGGCGTCGAACCGCGCCAGATAGTCGGCCTTGGGCTGGAACCACGTCTCCTGAGCCACGAACGGAGCGTACCGCTCGGCCAGCGGACGGTAAGGGTCGGGCGCGGCCGGCTGGGCTCCGAACGTCACGCGCTCGCCAGCCACCGTGGGCTCGGCGGCGGCATCGACGCGGATCGTCAACGTCGCCGAGACGCCTTCCAGCGTAGCGGTCAGGAGTGCTTCGCCTTCTCGGCCGGGCGCAGTGTACAGGACCGAGTCCGACAAGTCCGACTGCCTGTCGGACATCATTAGCAGCCTCCCATCAGCGCTATCCGATCCGTCGTGGCGCGCTCGGATCTCCACGCTCCCGCGGTGACTGAACGGCTTCGAGACCCAACCTCCGTCGCCGCTGTGGACGTGAAAGGCCGCCGGACCACGCTTGAGCGGCACCGGAGCCGCGGAACCGGTGAGCCTGGCGCCCTCGCCGACGGCCCTGACCTGCACCACCAAGGCTCCGAACGGGCGCACCCGGGCGTCCGCCGGCACGGTCCGAAACTCGATCCCGCGCACAGGCCCGGGCACCTGTGCACCAAGCGCCGCGACGCACAGCGCCAGGGCCAGCCCGCGGTAGACACTCCGGCCGACGAATCGTGCCGCGGCTGGTAACGAGGTGCAAGTCAACGGGGCTCGTCCGCCGAGGGCCCGCGGCGCGGGCCACCAATGGGCCTGGCTCCCGCGGGTCCCATGTCCATGATGGCGCATGTGCTGCAACAGCTCCATTCCAAGTGTCCGGACATCCGGCATCCGCTAGACTACTCCCAAGCGACGCGAACCGGCTCGGACAGTTGCGACGAGCGCGGCTGGAGGACCTGACGCGGCCGGAAATGGCACGCTTGCTTTGCCGGAGCGCTGGTGGTCAGACCGAGAAACCGACTGGTCAGGGCGGCCAGCGCCGCACCGCATGCCGGACACGGCTTCGGCACTGCACCGGTATTCCTAGCCTCGATCAGCACGATCCTTGGCGCGGTGCTGTTCCTGCGCTTCGCCTACGCGGTCGCGCACGTGGGGCTGTGGGGCAGCTTCGGCATTATCGCGCTCGGCCACCTGGTGACCATTCCCACGGTCTTGGCGGTTTCCGAGATCGCCACGAACCGGCGCGTCGCCGGCGGCGGCGCGTATTACATCATCAGCCGTTCGTTCGGCACCAGTATCGGCGGCTCGATCGGCATTGCGCTCTATCTCTCGCAGGTAATCTCGGTGGCCTTCTACCTCGTCGCCTTCGCCGAAGCGTTCGAACCGCTCTACGCCTGGGTGGCTTCCACTCACGGCATAGAGGCCGACCCGCGCTGGGTCAGCCTGCCGTCCACCGCCTTGCTGGCGGCAATCGTGCTGACTAAAGGCGCCCGGTCGGGCGTCCGCGCACTGTGGCTTGTCAGTGCCGCCCTGTTCGCTTCGATCCTGCTCTTCCTGCTGGGCACGGGACCGGAGTCAGTGCGGCCCGACGGGCTCAACCTTACCTCGCGCATCCAAGATCCCGACCCGTTCGGCACGGTCTTCGCGACCTGCTTTCCGGCATTCACGGGCATGATCGCCGGCCTCGGCCTGTCGGGGGACTTGAAGCGCCCCGAGAAGAGCATTCCTCTGGGCACCATCAGCGCCACCATTGCCGGGATGGTGGTCTACGCCTTGGTGGCGATCAAGCTCGCGAGCAGCGCCACGCCGGAGGCGCTGGCCGGCGACCAGTTCATCATGGCAGAAGTCGCCATTTGGGGACCGGCCATCTACATTGGCCTCGGCGCCGCAGCGTTCTCCTCGGCGCTGGGCTCGATTCTGGTAGCGCCCCGCACGCTGCAAGCGCTGGGCCGCGACCGGGTGCTGCCCGTCCCAAGCCTGAACCGCATGTTGGCGGCGGGTTCGGGAGACGAGCGCGAGCCGACTTTCGCCACGCTCGTTTCCAGCCTGATCGCGGTTGTTTTCGTACTGGCGGGGACCATGGACGGCATCGCCCAGATCCTGACCATGTTCTTCATGGTTACCTACGGCGCGCTGTGTTCGGTTTCGTTCCTGGAATACTTCGCGGGTAACCCTTCCTACCGCCCGACGTTCCACTCGCGCTGGTACGTTTCACTGCTGGGCGCCTTCATGTGCGCCTTGATCATGCTCCAGATCAGCCCGTTCTACGCGCTGCTCGCAGTCCTGCTGATGGTGCTGGCATATTTCGGCCTGCGTCGCACCCGCAAGGGCGAGCGCGACCTGACTGCAATCTTCCAAGGCACGATGTTCCAACTCACGCGCCGATTGCAGATCATGCTGCAGACGAGCCGCCCTGAAGGCGCCAAGGGAGGCTGGCGACCTTCCATCGTGGCGGTTACACGGTTCGGAGACGAGCGCTTGGGCCATTTCGACCTGCTGCGCTGGATCTGCCACCGGCACGGATTCGGCCACTTCCTACAGTTCATCGACGGCGAGTACTCCTTCCGGGGAGAGATCGAGGCACGAACCCAGGTCGGCAAGCTCATCGAGCGCAGCGAGATGACGAACGCGGGCATCCTCGTCGATTCGCTCATCTGCCCGTCCTTCCGGGGTGCGGTGGCCCATACGCTGCAAATGCCGGGGGTGTCGGGCCTGCCCAACAATTGCGTGCTATTCGAGTTCGACAAGCAGCATCCTAAGGAAATCGCCGAAATCGCCCAAGGAGCCGTCCTGGCCACCGAGTCCGTCTTCAATGTGCTGATACTGCGTTCCACGCCATACCGGTTCGGCTACCGCTCCTCGATCCACCTGTGGGTCACCGAGGAAACGCTTGACTGCGCTCCAATGATGCTCTTGCTCGCATTCATCATCGTGGGGCACCCCGAGTGGCGCCGCGCGGAGATTCAGCTCTATGCATGTTTCGACTCGCTCGAGGCTGATCAGGAAAAAGACCGGCTCTCAGGCCTTCTGTCCGATGGGCGCCTACCCATCTCCAGCCAGAACATCACCGCCGTGCAGTGTGCCGACAGCGCGGCGCTCGACGTGGAGGTCGGCCGCCGCTCAGCAGAGGCCGACTTGACGATTACCGGCTTGTTGGGAGCCGACATAGAACCCGACCGCGCCAGCGAAGCGCTGATGCGCCTCGACAAAGCAAATGACGTGCTGTTCGTGCTTTCAAGCGAGCGCGTGTCGATCGACTAGCGGGGGCCCGCGCGGCGGCCGATCTCGCCAGTGAATTACTTGGCCATCTGCTCCTTGCCGGGGACGACCCCGGGGCCAAGGTCGGACGGGTGCTGGCGGATTTCGTCACAGCCAGCGACATCGCAGCGTTCGCGCCGGGCATAAGAGCCGGTATCCGCACGAACCCACTCGCGTCCGGAGGGGCGGTGCTGCGCGACCAATACGCCGCCTCGCAAGCAGACTTCCAAGCGTACTTCCCGTCGCTGGCAGAGCATGCTCGGCCGCTTGCTGCGGCAGGGTGAGAGTGACGCGTCGCCAGAGCGGCCGGGCTCAAATTGAACTGAAGAAAGTCGCGCGCTAGCGCTACAATCCTAAGGGTATGCTCTCGCTCTGGAATCAGCCCCGGCAAAGCATCTTAGCAGTCGTGGCGGCCGGGATTGTAGCATTCATCTGCACCCACCCGACGGCGTCGGAAGTCGTCCAGGCACAGCATCCGCACGTCGTGCTGATCACGGTGGACACCCTTCGCGCTGACCACCTCTCTTCTTACGGCTATCACCTGCGCACCAGCCCGGCCATGGACAAGCTAGCCGAGGACGGCGTTCGCTTCGAGCGGGCCTACACCCCGATCCCGATGACCGGGCCATCGCACTTCTCGATGTTCACCGGTCGCTACCCGCAAGAGCACGGCGCGCGCATCAACGGCGTATCGCTGCCGGACAACAGCAAGTGGCTGACGATCCCGCAAGTGCTCAGGCGCTTCGGCTACACGTCCGGCGCGTTCGTCAGCGCCTGGCCACTGGTCGGGCGACTGACCCAACTGCACAGAAGCTTCGACCACTACGACGAGGAACTGGAGCGCCAGTACCAAGTCTTTCACTCCATGCGCTGGGCCGAAGATGTCACGCGACCGGCGCTGCGCTGGCTCGACGACAACAAGGACAAGGACAAGTTGTTCATGTGGGTGCACTATTTCGACCCGCACGAGCCCTACAATCTCCGCGAGGAATTCGCCGACCCAGAGCAGATCCGCGATCCGGCACCCGCCACCGCCGAGTACTCCGAAGAGGTCAACAGCCGAATCCGCCGCTATGACTCCGAGATCGGCTACGCCGACAGCCACATTAAGCGGCTGCTGGACCGCATCGATCAGCTCGGAATGCGTGACCACACGCTCGTCGCGCTGCTTTCCGACCACGGAGAGGGACTTGGCGAGCACGGTTTCGTCGGGCACGGCCGCTGGCTGTTCGAGAGCACGGTACACGTGCCCTGGATCATGCGCCTCCCCGGCACGATCAAGCCTGGCAGCGTCGTTGCCGAGACCGTCTCCCTCCTAGACCTCGCTCCGACACTGTTGGACCTGGCCGTCCCGGAGTTCCGCGACGAGACGCAGGTGTCCATTTCCTACGCCGGCCGCAGCCAAGTCGCGGCCATTGCGCAGCAATCTTCGCCCGAATCGCGCCAGATACGATTCGTGTCGTTCGAGGGCAAGAAGGGTTTCATCCCGAAATGGATTTCGTGGGCGTGGAAGCCAAACTCGGGACTGCCGTTTCGCATCGGCAAGCTCGAAGGAAGCATGAAGGCAGTCTGGACGCCCGACGAGAAGCGCTTTGAGCTTTTCGACCTCTCTCAGGATCCGCACGAACTACGACCGCAATCGCTGACCGACGCAGACCGGCGCTATTCGTTCGAACGCGACGCGTTCCAACGCTGGTTCGATACCACCAATCTCGCCGAGAGCGAATCCCGCTTGACCGAGCGGGACGCGAAGATCCTCGAAAGCCTCGGCTACATTACCAAGTAGCGGCACCGCAGCCGGCGCCCTACTCGTGCTGGGGCGACGGCTCTTGGGCCCGCAACGCAGCCACCTCCGCCTCGATGCCGTCGACGGCAGACTCGAGCTCATCCAGCAGCTTCCGGGACGCGGCGCCAATCTCCAAGCGGTAGCGCTGGTGCTCGTCGCGAGCAGCCGCTAGTTCGTCGGCAATCTGCAAGGCTGCCAAGATCGCGAGCTGGTAGCTGTCCGTTCCAGCACCAAGCGTGTCCACGAAGCGATTGATGGCGTCGTCGACCTTCCGGGCAAGCGCGCGCGTGCGCTCTGGATCGGCTCCGCCCAAATGGTACGCACGGCCGCCGATCTCGACTCTGACGCGTTGATTTCCCACGGCGCTCAGCCTTCGCGCTCCAACTCAGTGACTTTCTGCAGCAGGGCCTCGACGCGCCGCTTCACCGCGTCGCGAGTGCTATCGCTGCGCAACTCGTCTCTCAGGACAATGATCTGGGTATCCCGGTCGCGCAATTCGTCGCGGAGCCGCTCAACCTCGAGCTCGGCCTGAACGCGCTGCGTGCGAGCCTCGCGCAGTTGCTCGACCAAGCCCAGCACGCGCCGCTCCAGCTCGCCGAGCGGGCCGATGTCGTCGGCCTGCGAAGGCGGGAATTCCAGCTTGGGGCGGTCATCGTCCATGGCGCAAGTCCCAGATGCTCACAATGATAGACGACTCGCGGCTGCGATCAAATGTATGGCCGCAAAAGGCCAGCTCGGCGCGGGGAACGAACCGCCCGCGAAATGGTGCGCAAGAGAGGACTTGAACCTCCACGGGATTTAACTCCCACTAGGACCTGAACCTAGCGCGTCTGCCAATTCCGCCACTTGCGCACAGGCTGGCGGCTACCTCGAAGCACCGTACGGCGACCGGTGCTGCCACCGCTCCCATTGTAGGACATCGGCTGGCGGCGACCGTTCGCGTCGGGGCTGCCTCCGGGACTGCCGCCCCCTGGCCTACCAGATTGTGGTGAAACCGACTGTGACCGCCCGGCCGATCTCGGGAATCCGCTGGCCGGTGAACGGATTCAGGGAATTGAGGTGCTCGTAGTAGTACTTGTCGCCGGCATTCTCGATTCCGAGATGAAGAGTCGATCCTTCCCTCAAGTCGGCGCCGAACCGGAAGCCGTGCAGGGTGAACCCGGGCGACGGGGACTCCAGGCGGGCGGCGGAAACCCTCCGCTGGTCCCACACGTTCCGCATGCCGTATTCCGCCCAAACGCGCCGTCCGGGAGCCACGAACCGCACCGCCGAAGCGACCTCCATCGGCGCGATCCCCAGGACCGGCTGCATCAGTTCCCGATCGTCCGCGATGGTCTTGGACGCCTGCAAGCGGAACTCGAACCGATCAGACGTCCTCCGCACGCCGAGATTCCAGCCGCGGAAGAACGCGCTTTCGCCGTTGACATAGCGGAAGACCACCGGCGGGCTCAGCGGCAGCCGCCTATTCAGCCCGCGCACCGGAGTGACCGTGATGTAGTCCCGGAGGCTACGGACGTACCCGCCGGCAGTGATGCGGAACTTGCCGGCCTGCCACTCCATATTGAGGTCGCCCTGCAAGCTGGACTCCGGCCTGATCGCCGGGTCTCCCATGAACTCCGCCGCTACTTGGAAGCGCGTGCTCGGAAATCGGTCGGAATACCGCTCCAAGGCATTGGCCGTTCGCGCGACGCGCCCGGCGCCGCCCGCGATCGTAAACCCGCGGCCTAGGTCATAGCGTCCCGCCAGGCTGAAGTTCGCGTTGGTCTCGCTGCGCCTGACCTCTGCGCCCGTATTGGCGAGAAAGAACTCGCTCGGCCGCCCGGCGTCGCTGGTGACGAAGTCCAGACGCACGGCCGCGCGGACCTCGCCCCGATCGAAACTACGCCCGGCGTGGAAGTACGTCCCGATATCGGCCAGCGAGACCCCCGCCCACACTGCGTCGCTGAAGATGAGCCTGCGGTTGCTGGCGCGGGCGATAAATCGCTGGGCATCCTGCTCGAGGCGGAAGAAATCGAACCCTGCCTGCAGCTGCCACTGCTCGCCTGGCGAGAACTCGACCCGCCCATTCCCGCCGACCGTGTCGGACTCCGCCGGGAGCGAGACATCCAAGGCGAACGGCGGCTTCCGTCCGGGCATGTCCATCGCGGTGGGCTTGCCGCGGTTGCTCATTCGATGGCCTTTCTTGTTGACGTAGGCGCCCAGCTTTACGGACGAGATAGCCCCTTCGGGATTCGTCGCGCGGTAGCTCGCCTGCCAGGACCGGAGCAAGAAGTGCTCGGCCGTCAGAAGCCTGCCCGGATAGTCGACGCCAGTTTGCTCGTCGTACAAGCCGCCGACCTGCAATTCCTGCTGTGGGGTGGGATTGAAACGGAGCTTGGTGCCGAACTGGTGGGAGGCCGCATCGCCCGGCACGAGCGCGCCAGCCGCTCTCGCCCTGGCTCCCGCTTCGTAGTCGCCGAGCAGATCGCCCGTCCCGCGCAAGCTGAATCCGAATTTGGAATTGCCCGCGTCGACCCGCGCGTTGGCCATGCGCCCGGCTCCGTTGCTTCTCCAGCCGATCCCGCCCCTGCCCCCGACGCGCCAGCTCTGGCGAGTCGGAACGGGTTCCGAATTGACGAGAATCGCAGCCATCGCCCCCGCGCCTTCGGTCAGCGCATAGGGACCCGTGACGACTTCAACACCCGCAACCGAACTGGGATCGACGTGACTCAGCTCTGAATCCATGCGCGCAGGCCCTGCGGCGAACGTCCGCGTGCCATCGACAACCATTGCGAGCTGAGTCTCCCGGAGCCCTTGCACGACCGGCTCGAAGTTCGTGCCGCCCCTCCGAAGGACATGCACGTGCGGAGTCGCGCGAAGACTCTCGACCAAGCCAGCTCTCGCGAGACGATCAGGCTTGGCGGAGGCGGACGCGACCGGAGCTACCGGATCGAATTCGTCGACGACGTCCAAGGCGCCCGCGACCGGCACGAGCTGGAGGCGGACCGTCACTTCGTGCTGTCCGGCCGTCGATACGGTCTCCTCTCGAAAGCCGTCTGCCGCGACGTCCACGGCAGCCGCGTGTCTTGGGAACTCCGCCACCCCGGAGGCGGCGGTCGCACCCCGGGCCACCTCCGACCCGGAGTTGTCCCGCAGGACCACGACGGCATTCTGCACGACGGCTCCTGACGGATCGACCACTTGAACCGCCAAATCCGCCCAGGCCACCGTCGCGGCCCACGCCAAACTCAGTAATCTAGCTGCTTTTCTCAGATTCCCCATTCGACTTCCCCCGCAGACCTGAACCGGGTCGCCGCAATGCGACGGCGACGCCGACAAGGGGCCGAGCCGCACTCCGGCGCAAGGCCCGTGCGGACGGACCAGGCGCCAGGAGTGCCGAAAACTCAGCCAGCCTATGCGGGTTGCGGAGGAGGGGCAGGAGGGGCAAGGGCCCGGGACGACCATTCCGCAGTCAGCGGGGTCGCCTGAAGCGACAGCCTTGCCGGCAAGGGCAACTGTTCGGCGAACTCAGGCAGACACGGCGGCTCAGAATTCCACGCGGGCTTGGCGTGGTCGTTACTGCAGCGGCTCTTGATGCGGCACTTCGCCTCGGTCGAGCGCGCGCCGCTCGATCGATGGCACGCCATGGAGGGCCCCGCGGTCTTCGCTTCGCTCTCCAGCGACGCCTTCGTCGGGCACTGCCTACGGCATTGCCCGGCCTCCACGCTAAGCCTACAGCACGCCGGCCGTGGCGAGAGGGTAGCCCACACTGCCTGCCATGGCAGCAACGCGACCGAAAGAATCAGCGCCGCAGATCGGAACAAGCGAAGGTTACGCACCCTGCAGTGTCGAGCCCCTAGTCCCATCCTAGCCGACAGCCGCGGAAGCGGTGAAGGCGAGTCCTGAATCCTCTGAGCGGCAGGTTTCCGGGCGCCGAATGCAGGATTCTCACCAACTGCCGCGGTGGAGTTCGGCAGCAGACTGCCAGCCAGCCACGACGCCCATGTCATGGAGGCGTCTGTCGGCGTTTGGTCGAAACCCGCCTCAGTTCCCGCCGCTGGCGTATCGCCCCAACTCATCTAGGCCGAGTCCCGAGCCGAACCCTCGGATCTGGTCGGCACGAGCGCGAGCCATGAACAGCGCGTAGTCCACCCGCACCGAAGATCTGGCCGGAACCCAGCCGATCGTCTTCTCATCGAACAATCGGCCGCGCTGCATTGCTTCCCGTCGCGTCTCGGGAAACGGCGAAGCTCCGAACTCCATCCCGCACGTGAGGGTGCGCCCGTTCCAGGGCTTGTGCCCACGCGAGAAATTCTCCTCCCAAATACCCAGCCACGGGAAGTCGCTCCGCTTCCACACATAGCCGAAGAGCGTCGCGGAACCAGGATGGTAGGCGGCGAAGAACGCCTCTTCCTGCTCAGGGTCCATCAGGTGCGCCGTGTAGGCGCCGGATACTTCGTTCTCCACCGCGCGGCGCATGTCGCCCAAGCCGCCCGCCGCAAGCGGCGCCAACGGCCAGTCAAACTCCGCGCCTGCCACGAATCGATCCGCCCCTGGGGCGAACTCTCCCTCCAGCACCTTCGACCGAGTGGCAGACATCTCGAACAGCGTCTTGCCCTTTTCCAAGAACGGCGGTCCCAGCGTCGCGTGCTGCGTCCAGCCCACCGGTCGGTCGATGCCGGCCAAGTTGGTGGCCGTCTCGGATATGTCCACGCGGCCGCTTCCGGCCGCGACTCTCAGCTGCCGTTCGAAGCGCATCCCCGCCAGCGGGAACTCGGCGCCGAGCTTAACCCAGCCTTCGCCGGATGCAACCTCCCAGTCCACCGATGAGCCCTCGCCGTGCACGCCCAGCCCGGCGGCAGCCTCTTCGGCAGACGGCACTCCGAAGATATCGAAGCAGAGATTGTGCCCGGCAATGCCAGAAAGCAGGCGCGCCTCAAAGCCCTCGCCGTACTGCGGGTGGGCGTCCGGGTCGTAAGCCGACGGGTCGATCGTCTCCCACGGAGGATCCCAGAGCGGATTGACCCCGGTCTCCTTCAACTCGACGGCGGCGATGTGGCCTCCGCCCGGCAGCAGCGTGACGCGCAGACGGTCGTTCTCGAGATGGACCTGACGGCGATTCGCGATTCCCATAGTGCAGTGCCGAAGCGCCCAAGAATACCACGCGCCGCACGATTGGTATGATATGGAGCGCGGCCCCGTTGCCATCCCCAAGGCCAGGGCTGCGCTTGCGTCTCATCTCCGATCTTCGACCGCGGCACCCATGGCGCCTAGGGATGGCTCGGAGCCACCGGGGCGCTAGGGAAATTGTCATGACGAAGCACGGGCTGCCCCCGCGGCAGGGACTCTACGATCCGCGAAACGAACACGATGCCTGCGGCATCGGATTCGTCGCCAACATCAAGGGCCGCGCAAGCCACAAGATCATCGAGCAGGGCGTCGAGGTCTTGGTCAACCTCACGCATCGGGGTGCGTGTGGATGCGACCCCGAGACCGGAGACGGCGCGGGACTCCTGCTGCAGATACCCCACGGCTTTTTCCTCAAGCAGGCAGCGTCACACGGTTTCTCGCTCCCGGATCCGGGCGAGTACGGCGTCGGCATGATCTTTGTGGCGCCCGATCACGCCAAGAGCAGGCGGGCGCATCAGATGGTCGAGGACGTGCTCCAAGCCGAAGGCCTGCGGCTGCTCGCCTGGCGGCGGGTTCCGACCAATGCGAACGCGATCGGCTGGCTCGCGCGCGAAAGCGAGCCCCACATCTACCAGGTCTTCATCGCGCAGGCTGACGGGCCGCAGCTTAGCGGGGACGCGTTCGAGCGCAAGCTGTTCATCACGCGCAAGCGCACCGAGCAAGAGGCTCGGAACCGGCGGCTGGAGCGGTTCTACCCGGTGTCGATCTCGTCACGGACGATCTGCTACAAGGGCCTGCTGCTCGCGCCGCAGATCTTCGACTACTACCCGGACCTGGGCGACTCGGACTTTCAGTCGGCCGTCGCCCTCATCCACCAGCGCTTCTCGACCAACACGTTCCCCACTTGGGAACGGGCGCAACCCTTCCGCTACCTGGCGCACAACGGCGAGATCAACACCGTGCGGGGCAACGCGAACTGGATGCGGGCGCGCGAGGCGACGCTGGAGAGCGCGCTGTTCGGCGCGGACGCGGAGAAGATCAAGCCGATCATCGACGAGACCGGCTCGGACTCGACGCAGATCGACAACGCCCTCGAACTGCTCATCCAATCCGGGCGCTCGATCGCGCACTCCTTCATGATGCTCATTCCCGAAGCGTGGTCGTCCCACGAGCACATGGAGCCCTACAAGAAGGAGTTCTACGAATACCACGCCACGATGATGGAACCCTGGGACGGCCCGGCCTCGATCGTGTTCACGGACGGGCGTTTCGTAGGCGGCTCGCTCGACCGCAATGGACTGCGCCCGTCGCGCTACTGCGTCACGGAAGACGACCTGGTGGTGATGGGCTCGGAGACCGGCGTTGTCAGCGGCATCCACCCGGCCGACGTGCGCACCAAGGGCCGCCTGCAACCGGGCAGGATGTTCTTGGTGGACATGCAGGAGGGCCGCATCATCCGCGACGAGGAGATCAAAGAAACGATTTCCAAGCGGCAGGCCTACGGAGACTGGCTGCGGGAGCACCTGGTCGACATCACCGAGCTGCCCGAACCCGCGTCGGTCCGGGAGACCGACCCCGAGACATTGCTCCAGTGCCAGCGCAGCTTCGGCTACACCCTCGAGCACCAGCGCATCCTGCTCGCGCCGATGGCTTCGAAGGGCGCCGAGCCGACCGGGTCGATGGGCATTGACATCCCGCTGGCCTGCCTGTCGGAGCGCCCGCAGCTGCTCTTCAGCTACTTCAAGCAGTTGTTCGCCCAAGTGACCAACCCCGCGATCGACCCGATCCGCGAGGAATTGGTCATGTCGACCCTCACCTATGTGGGGCCGCAGGGCAACGTGCTGGCCGAGCGGCCCGAGCACGCACACATGATCAGAGTGCCGCTGCCGGTCATCGACAATTCCAAGCTCGAGCAACTGCGCAACTTGGGGCCCGAAGTTCGCTTCGGATCCCAGACGCTTGCCACGACCTTCGCCGATGCCGAAGGCCCGGGCGGCCTGCGCATCGCACTCGACCGCCTTTGCGCGGAGGCGGAGGCAGCGGCTGACTCCGGGGCCGGAGTGCTCATCCTGTCCGACCGCGGCGTAGACGAGGCTAACGCTCCGATCCCTTCGCTGCTCGCCTGTGCTGCCGTGCACCACCACCTTATCCGCCAAGCCAAGCGCAGCAAGGTGGGCATCGTGATCGAGTCCGGCGAGCCCCGTGAGGTGATGCACTTCTGCCTGCTGATCGGCTACGGGGCCAACGCGATCAACCCCTACTTGGCATACGCCTCCATCGCCGAGATGCACGCGCGGGGAATGCTGGAGGATCCGCTGCTGTCCCTGCAGCAGGCCCACGCCAACTTCGAGAAGGCGATCCGCAAGGGGATTCTGAAGGTGATGTCCAAGATGGGCATCTCCACTGTGCAGTCCTACCACGGCGCGCAGATCTTCGAAGCGATCGGGCTGGCCCGCGACGTGGTGGATCAGTACTTTACGGGCACGACCTCCCAGATCGAGGGTGTTGGCCTCGAAACGCTAGCAGGCGAAGCCCTCGACAAGCACGCCTACGCTTACTCCCCGACTTCGGAGGCTGGCACGGATCTCCCGGTCGGCGGCGAGTACCAATACCGGCTGCGCGGCGAGCAACACCTGCTGAACCCCGACACCGTGGCCCGATTGCAGCACGCGGTGCGGCTGAACCACTGGCAGACCTACGAAGAGTACTCGCGCGCGGTCAACGACCTCAATCGCCAGCTCTGCACGCTGCGCGGGCTGTTCGATCTCAAGGACGCGGCAGAACCGGTTCCTTTGGACGAGGTGGAGCCCGCATCGGACATCGTCAAGCGCTTCTGCACCGGCGCGATGAGTTTCGGCTCGATCTCGGCCGAGGCACACGAGACTCTGGCGCGCGCCATGAACCGCATCGGCGGGCGCTCCAACACCGGCGAGGGCGGCGAAGACCCCGCGCGCTTCGGGGACGAGCGCCGCTCGAAGATCAAGCAGGTTGCGTCCGGTCGCTTCGGCGTCACAGCGCACTACCTGGCGAACGCAGATGAACTGCAGATCAAGATCGCCCAAGGCGCAAAGCCGGGCGAGGGCGGCCAGCTCCCAGGCCACAAGGTCGACGAGACAATCGCATGGCTGCGCCACTCGACTCCGGGCGTGGGCCTGATCTCCCCGCCGCCGCACCACGACATTTACTCGATCGAGGACCTTGCGCAGCTGATCTTCGACCTGAAGAACTCCAACCGCTACGCCAACGTCTCGGTCAAGCTCGTTTCCGAGGTCGGCGTCGGCACCGTTGCCGCCGGAGTGTCCAAGGGCCACTCCGACCTGGTGCTGATCTCCGGCCACGACGGCGGCACGGGCGCGTCGCCGGTGAGTTCCATCCGGCACGCGGGAACGCCGTGGGAACTGGGCCTGTCCGAGACGCAGCAAGTGCTCGTTATGAACGACCTGCGCGGTCGCATCCGTGTTCAAGTCGACGGCAAATTGCAGACTGGACGCGACGTCGTCATCGGCGCGCTGCTAGGGGCCGACGAGTTCGGCTTCTCCACCATGCCGCTGATCGCGATGGGCTGCATCATGATGCGCAAGTGCCACCTCAATACGTGCCCGGTGGGCATCGCGACCCAGGACAAGGAACTTCGCAAGAAGTTCGAGGGCACGGCCGAGGGCGTGGTGAACTTCTTCTTCTTCGTGGCCGAAGAAGTGCGCCAGCTGATGGCCCGCATGGGCTTCCGGAAATTCGACGAGATGATCGGAAAGGTTGACCGGCTCGACACGCGCGAAGCGGTCAACCACTACAAGAGCAAGGGGCTGGACTTCGCCAAGGTGTTCTTCGACCCGCCGGTCGACCGGGCGATCTCGCGCTACCACACCGGTGCGCAGGACCACGGCTTGGAAAAGCAGATCGACAACCAGCTGATCGAACTCTGCCGGCCGGCGATCGAGGAACTCAGCCCGGTCGAATTCGCCTATGACTTGCGGAACACGGACCGCACCGTGGGCACCATGCTGTCCCATGAGATTGCCAAGCGCTACGGCGCGGCGGGCTTGCCAGACGACACGATCAAGATCCATTTCTCGGGCAGTGCCGGGCAGAGCTTCGGAGCGTGGGCCAGCAGCGGCATGACCCTGCAGATCCGGGGCGACGCCAACGATTACTTCGGCAAGGGACTGTCCGGCGGGCGCCTGGTGATCGCGCCTCCGCCCGGGTCCAGCTTTGTCTTTGAGGAGAACATCATCATCGGCAACGTGTCCTTCTACGGCGCCACCGCGGGCGAAGCCTTCGTCAACGGCATGGCGGGAGAACGATTCTGCATCCGCAATTCCGGCGCCTCCGTGGTCGTCGAAGGCGTTGGCGACCACGGCTGCGAGTACATGACGAACGGTTACGCGGTGATCTTGGGCGAGTGCGGGCGAAACTTCGCGGCGGGCATGTCCGGCGGCATCGCCTTCGTTCTGGACGAGCGGGGGGATTTCGCCGAGCGCTGCCTGCAGAACGCTGAAGTGGACATCGACCCGTTCGACGACCCGGCCGATCTGCGACTCGTGCGGAACCTGCTGGAGCGCCACGTGGCCTATACGCGCAGCCCGAAAGGCCAATGGGTGCTGGAGCACTGGGGGTCGATGGCACCGCGGTTCAAGAAGATCTTCCCGCGCGAGCTCAAGCGGGCGATCCGGGAGCGCGAGGCGAGAGAGGCGGCGCAAGCCTGACAGCGCGCGCGGAAGCTCAGAAGTCCGCGCTTCCGGGCGTGCGCGGGAACGGTATCACATCACGGACGTTGGCCATGCCGGACACGTAGCTGATGGTGCGCTCCAAGCCTAGGCCGAAGCCGGCATGCGGTACCGTGCCGTAGCGCCGCAGGTCCCGGTACCATCCGTAGGGCGCCGGGTCGATCCCGCACTCGACGAGCCGGCTGTCGAGAACGTCGAGTCGTTCCTCCCGCTGGCTGCCGCCGACGATCTCCCCGATCCCGGGAGCAAGCACGTCCATCGCCGCAACCGTTTCTCCGCCATCGTCCAGACGCATGTAGAAAGGCTTGATTCCCTTCGGATAGTTGGTGACGACGACTGGGCGTCGCACGTACTCTTCGGTCAGGTAGCGCTCGTGCTCTGACTGTAGGTCGGCGCCCCACGAGACCTCGAAGGCGAACTTTTTCTTGGCATCCTGCAAGGCGCGCACTGCCTCGGCATACGTCATCCGCTCGAACGGTTGGTCAACTACCGCCTGCAAGCGGCTGATCGCGTCGGGATGAATTCGCTGCGCGAAGAATTCCATGTCATCGGCGCGCTCTTCCAACACCGTTCGAAACAGATGCTTGAGCAGCGCCTCGGCCAAGTCGGCGTTGTCGCTGAGGTCCGCAAATGCAGTCTCCGGCTCGATCATCCAGAACTCCGCCAAGTGTCGGCTGGTATTGGAGTTCTCCGCTCTGAACGTCGGTCCGAACGTGTAGACCTTGCTCAGTGCCAAGCAGTAGGCCTCCACGTTGAGTTGGCCAGACACGGTCAGGAACGCTTCGCGGCCAAAGAAGTCGCGCGAAAAGTCGGGGGCACCATCGGCATCGCGCGGCAGGTGCGCCAGATCGAGAGTGCTCACGCGGAACAGCTCGCCGGCACCCTCCGTGTCAGAGGCCGTGATGATCGGCGTGTGGATCCACAGGTAGCCGCTGGCGTCGAAGAACCGGTGGACCGCCTGCGCCAAGCAGTTCCTGACTCGCGCGACCGCCCCGAAGGTATTGGTGCGGGGCCTCAAATGGGCAACCTCGCGGAGGAACTCAAAGCTGTGGCGCTTCGGCGAGATCGGATAGGTGTCGGCATCGTCCACCCAGCCTTCGACTGCGATCTCCGTCGCGCGAATCTCGACGCTCTGGCCGCGCCCCATCGATTCGACCAGTTCGCCCCGGACCGTCACTGCACACCCGCTGCCGAGGTGCTGGATTTCCTGTGCGTAGTTCGGAAGGGTTCCGTCAGCCACCACCTGCAGGCTCGCGAAGCACGAACCATCGTTGATCTGGAGGAACGACAGCCCCGCCTTGGAGTCTCGACGGGTTCGCACCCAGCCTCGGACAGCCACGTCCGTCCCGACACCAACCGACCCTCTCAGGAGTTCGGCGATCTCTCGCTTCGGCATACTGACTAGTTTGCAGGATCGCGCCCAGCCCTAGCGTGCTGTGGGGCTAGAACGCCGAGCTAGGGGCCCCGCTCCTCCCAGTGAAGCATCGACGCGGCCGGCCGATCACTCCGCGCCGGACAGGGCACGACGCGGCCGGATATCGCGAGGCCATTCCTCGGACGGACCTTGCTGCGGGGATCGCAGGTCCCGAAGGCGACTTGCGGGCCGGTCTGGGAATCGCCACACCCCGAGCCCGGGCCTGGACGGCCGGAAGCCTTTCGACGCCGAGATCTCCAGCGAGGCGGCGATCGCCTATTTCGCCATACTGTAAGTTGATCGGGTCCTGATCGGTCGGGCTGGCCTGAAGGGATGCCGAGGACGGCATTGCAGCTCCTTCTAGGTCGGCAGCCGTATTGCCACACGGGCCTCCAGTGCAGATGGCTTCGCAAACAATCCGCGTGCTCGTGCTGTTCGGCGGCCGGTCGAGCGAGCACGAGGTTTCGGTCCTATCCGCGTCGTCGATCATCTCGGCATTGGACTCTGCGCGCTACGAGGCGATTCCGGTGGCGATCGAGCGCTCGGGCAGGTGGTTGGATCCAGCAGCATCGGCGAGCCTGCTGCCACAAGAGACGGCGAACAAGTGTTCCTTGACTCAGGTGGAGGTCTCTCACCAGCCGGGCTGCTCGAGGGGCTTCGATGTGGTGTTCCCGGTCCTGCACGGGCCGTACGGAGAGGACGGCCGGATTCAAGGCCTGTTGGACATGGCCGGCTTGCCCTACGTAGGCTCGGGCGTGCTCGGTTCGGCCTGCGGCATGGACAAGGACGTCATGAAGCGGCTGCTGAACGAGAGCGAGATCCCCACCCTACCCCACGAGATCGTATGGCGAGGCGACGCAGGGGAGAGTGTCTCCCGAATCGAGCGCAATACGGGCTACCCGGCATTCGTCAAGCCGGCAAACCTCGGTTCGTCTGTCGGCATTCGCAGGGTGGAGAACCGGGAGGCCCTGATCGATGCGCTGGACTATGCGCATGAGTTCGACACGAAGGTGATCGTGGAACCCGGCATCGAAGCTCGCGAGATCGAGTGCGCGGTGATCGGCAATCGATCTCCAGAGGCTTCCCTGCCGGGAGAAATCGTAACTCGCGGCGGGTTCTACGACTACGAGACCAAGTACGTCACTGACTCGGCCGAGTTAATCGCGCCCGCCAAGCTCGGCATCGAACAGGTCGAAGCGGTTCGCAACCTTGCGGTGAAGGCATTCCGCGCGCTGGATTGCTCCGGATTGGCGCGGGTGGACTTCTTCATCGCAGACGACCCGCGCCGGCCAAGCATCTTGCTCAATGAAGTCAACACGATGCCGGGCTTCACTTCGATCAGCATGTTCCCGCGCATGTGGGCGGTGTCGGGATTTCCGTATGAGCGCTTGATCGAGCGATTGCTGGGGCTGGCGCTCGAACGGCACGCAGAGGCAAGCTCCCTGCGGTTCGACATCGCATAGCGAACCGCCCCTTCTAGGCTTCCTGTTCGCTCGCCGCGCTCGTGAGCCTCACGAGCAGGCTGCGGACCGTGACGTTAAACGACGGGTGCACCACATACGGCGCAATCTCCGCCAGCGGTTCAAGGACGAATGCTCGCTCGTGCATGCGTGGGTGCGGAATCTGCAGGGCCTGCTCGCACAGTACGAGATCGTCATACAGCAATATGTCGATATCGAGCACGCGCGGTTCATTGCGCGTCGTTCGGCTCCTGCCCCGCTGTCGTTCGATCTGCGTCGCCGCCGACAGCAACTCAGGCGGCCCTAAAGCCGTCTCGAGGCAGACGCAGGTGTTGAGAAACATGCCGCCGCCGGGGCAATCGACGGGATCGGTCTCGATCACCGGCGCGCGCGCGACCACGGTCCCAACCTGGCTCAGGCGAGCCAGTGCGAATCCCAGGTGCCCGTCCCGGTCGCCGAGATTCGAGCCCAGTCCGAGATACGCCCTAGCCACGCCGGCTCCGGATCACTTCAACACCGGCCCATGGGACGCCAAACTCGGCGAGTGCGGTGGGCTTGCGCACTCGCACGAGCACCTCTTCCGCGGCGAACCGCTGCAGCAAGGATGCCGCGATCCCCTCCGCTATCGTCTCGATCAG
This sequence comes from Terriglobia bacterium, assembly GCA_009838515.1. Classification (GTDB taxonomy): domain Bacteria; phylum Acidobacteriota; class Terriglobia; order Bryobacterales; family UBA6623; genus VXMF01. The sequence goes on from VXRL01000051.1 coordinate 74,376, forward strand.
CGCATACGGCCGGATACCAGCCACCCGTTCGGCCTCGGCGCGCACATCCACATAGTTGATCGCTGCCTCGATTGAATCCTCCCTTGCGGCCTGGCTCAGATCGCAGCGCAGCTCGATGTCGATCAACAGCATCTGGGACTCCTCGCGTTCCTGCTCGGAGCAACCCACGCGCGCCTGCACCGGTATCTCGGGCAGCATGATCCTATCCCGCATCTCCTGCCTCCCTAATGGCGTCGGTCACGTCTACCACGCGCCGACACTGCTTGACATCGTGCACTCGCACCACCGCCGCCCCGTTGATCACCGCCGTCGCGACAGCCGCCAAAGTGCCCTCTAACCGCTCATTGACGGGCAGGCGGCTGGGCAGGCTGCCCAAGAACGACTTGCGCGAAGGCCCTACCAAGACGGGACAGCCGAGCGCACGAAACTCACCCAACCGCGCCAAGAGCTCGAAGTTCTGTCCCGCCGACTTGCCAAAGCCCAGGCCCGGGTCAACAGCGATCTCCCGGATTCCCGCCTGTCTGGCGCGTTCGGACTGAGCCTTCAAGAACGAGCAAACTTCAGCAACGACATCGCCATAGGCTGTGTCCAGTTGCATCGTGGCGGGTTCGCCGCGCATGTGCATGATCACCACGCTGGCTCGGGCCGCGGCCGCGACCGAGAGCATCTGCGGATCGCGCAGCCCCCGAATATCGTTGACGATGCTTGCGCCCGACTCCAGACAGCGCCTCGCAACAGCCGGCTTGAGAGTATCGATCGAGATCGGCACGCTGACTCTCGCAGCCAGAGCCTCCAGTACTGGTAGCACTCGTCGAAGTTCGTCATCCTCGCTGATGCGGTCTGAACCGGGGCGCGAGCTCTCCCCGCCCACATCAATGATGTCCGCGCCTTCCTCGACCATCCGGACGCCCCGCCCGGTCGCCGACCCAACATCCAAGTAGAGCCCGCCGTCCGAGAACGAGTCCGGCGTCACGTTTAGGACGCCCATAACCAGTGTCCTGGGGGAGTTGAAGTGCGGGCCGAGCACTGCCAGTCCTCCATTGTCACCCTCGTAAACCCCGAGATCCGATTCCCAATGGGCTCTGCTATGCTTGCCCTGCGATGCGACAAACCCGACGCGAGCTTCTCGGGACGCTAGGCGGCGCGGCCGCCATCGGGCTGGGCTGCGGGCCGCGCCCCAGCGCGGATCGCCCCCCCAATATCCTGTTCCTGCTCACGGACGACCAGCGCTACGACATGTTCGGGGCCGGCGGGAATCCGATCATTCGGACGCCGAACATGGACCGGCTCGCGAACGAGGGCGTGATGTTCACGCACAACTACGTGACCACCGCCATCTGCGCCACCTCCAGAGCTTCGTTCTTCACGGGCTTGTACGCGCGCTGTCACGGCATTCACGGTTTCCGGACGCGGTTGAGCGAGGAGCAGCACCAGCTCAGCTATCCGGTGCGCCTGCGCGAGGCGGGATATCGGACAGGCTTTATCGGGAAATACGGCGTCGGCGGAGCCGACGATATCGACGATGCCGCGTCCCGCTACGACTACTTCGAAGGCTGGCCGGGACAGGGCCAGTATCTGGTGCCGGGGCGGGCACACATGACGGAGCATTTGGGAAACCAAGCATTGGAGTTCCTCGGCGGGTCGGATTCGGGCCAGCCCTGGAACCTCTCGGTGAGTTTCAAGGCTCCGCACGTGCAAGACCGCGTCGACCCCTACTTCATCAACGACCCGCGCCTGGACGACATGTACGACGGGCTGCGCTTGCAGCCGTTCCCCCACATGGATGGCTCGTACTATGACTCGCTGCCCGAATTTCTCAAGGACGACACCGAAAGCCGCATCCGCTGGGTGCGGCGCTTCGGCACGCCGGAGAAATGGGAGGAATCCGTCAAGCGCTACTACGCCTTGATTCATGGGGTCGACATCCAGATCGGCCGCATGCTCGCACGGCTGGAGGAGCTGGGCCAACTCGACAACACGGTGGTGATCTTCACCGGGGACAACGGATTCTTCCTGGGCGAGCGCGGCTGGGCTGGCAAGTGGTATATGCACGAGGAATCGATCCGCACGCCGATGGTCATCCGAGATCCGCGCTTGCGCGAGCGCGCGGGGACGCGCCGCAGCGAGATGACGCTCAATATCGACGCCTGTCCCACCATTTTGGAAGCAGCCGGCTTGGACCGTCCCGAATCCCTGAATGGACGGAGCCTGATGCCGCTCGCGAGGGGCGAATCACCACAGTGGCGGCAAGAGTGGTTCTACGAGCATCTCTTCGAAAATCCGCGAGTCCCCATGAGTGAGGGCGTGCATGCTGGTGACTGGAAATATTTCGTCTTCCACCAAGCAGATCCCCCGCACGAGGAGATGTACCACTTAGCGGTGGACCCCCAGGAGACTGTCAATCTGGCGAGTTCGCCAGACCATGCCGCGACACTGGCCCGCCTGCGGCAGCGCCGCCAGGCTTGGACGGAGAATCTTGAGAGCTGGCGGATCGACCAGCCATGGACTGAGCCAGCGTAGGGACTGGCGACCCCGCTCCTTGCCCGAGATCCATGAGAACGCGACCAAACGTGCCTCGAATCACAGCGGCCTGATGGAATGAAGCACCGAGCTCTGAGCCTGTTTGCCGGAGCCGGCGGCTTGGACATCGGCGTGGACCAGTGCGGCTTCAAGACTTGCTGCGCTGTCGAACTAGACCCGCACTGTGCCTCGACATTGCGGCGGAATGCTGCGGGCAAGAAGGTGTGGAGCGTCGACACCCGTGCGTTGGATCCTCGCCGCGTCACTGACAGCCTGGACCTGCAGCCCGGGGACGTGACCCTTCTATGCGGCGGTCCGCCCTGCCCGCCGTCCAGCCAGGCCGGCAAGCAGGGCGGCGCCAGCGACCTGAGTGGCGGACCAGTGTTCGAGATGGTGCGTTTCGCAACAGCTTTGCGTCCGAGTGCCGTCGTGATTGAGCAGCCTCCACGCTTCCTGGACACGCCGTTCTCGCCGTCCGCGAGCATGCGCGATGTATTGGCCGAGCGGTTTGACGCTATCGGGTACGACACCCACACAGCCGTGCTTGACGCCGTTCACTTTGGCGTGCCGCAGCGCCGGCGGCAAGCATTCGTTGTCTGCGTGCCGCGGGGTCAACCTTACGAATTCCCTGTCCCAGCACTAATGTCGACAATGACCGTCGGAGATGCGATATGCGATCTTCCGGCTGCGACCCTTGCCGGCGGACAGCCTGCCGTGCCGAATCACATTGACGTAACGCCCGAGCGGGACCGGCAGAGGATTTGCTACGTGCCAGAGGGCGCGTGGCTGTCACGAGCCGACGTCCAAGCACCGCCGGAAATCGTCCGACGCCTGACCCGCAAGGACACCACGAAGTATCGGCGGGTACACCGGAACCAAGCGTCGATCGCCTTGCGGTGCGGCGAGGTGCCCTATCATCCGACCGAAGACCGCTATCTCACGCCACGCGAAGCGGCTCGAATCCAAGGATTTCCAGACCGTCACGTATTCGTCGGGCCGATCCGCAGGCGAACCGTGACAGTCAGGGACCTAGACCAGCACCGGCAAGTTGCGGATGCCGTGCCCCCTCCGCTCGCCGCCGCCGTGGCGTCAAGCGTCCGAGACGCGCTACGCCTGTTGCGACGGAGCCTTCGGTCGAGATCCTAGCGGCTGCGTCCAGGGCGCAGCCCCGCGACTAGGCGACCAAGCCTTGCAAGGGCGAGCTAGCGGACGCGTACAGCCTCCTCTGCATTCGCCCCGCCTCATGCGCCAGCCGTCCGGCCCGGACGGCGAGCCGCATGGCCTCGGCCATTTTCGCCGCATCGTCGGCGAGCGCGATTGCCGTGTTCATCAAGACGCCATCGGCGCCCAGTTCCATCGCGAGCGCTGCGTCGGAGGCAGTCCCGACGCCGGCATCGACGATCAGCGGCACCGCGGTGATCTTCTCGCGCAATATGCGCAGCGCCGCGGGGTTCTGCACGCCTAGGCCCGAGCCGATCGGCGCGGCAAGCGGCATCACGGCCGCAGCGCCGGCGTCGACCAACCGACGCGCCACGATCAGGTCGTCGCTGGTGTACGGCAGCACCACGAAATCCTCCTTGACTAGCTGGCGCGTGGCTTCCAGCAGGCCCTCGGTGTCGGGGTACAGCGTGTCCTGATCGCCGATGACCTCCAACTTGACCCAGTTCGACAGACCGACTTCGCGCGCCAGGCGCGCCGTTCGCACCGCCTCGTCGGCGGTATAGCAGCCGGCGGTGTTGGGCAGTATGAACATCGCGTCTCGGTCGATGTAGTCGATCAGCGACTCTTTCGACTTGTCGTGCAGGTTCACCCGCCGCACGGCGACAGTGACCATCGAGGCGCCGGAGATCTCGTGGCACCGCCGCATTTCCTCGAAGCTGCGGTACTTTCCCGTTCCGACGATAAGGCGCGAATCGAACTCCCTGCCAGCGATGCGTAGACCCATGCTTCGATGTTAGCCTGTGCGGATGCGCCGGTTCAGCCTCAAGCTGGCAAGATAGCAAGAGTTTAATGTTCGTCGACGAAGCACAGATCAAGGTCCGCGCTGGCAAGGGCGGAAACGGCTGCGTCGCGTTCCGCCGCGAGAAGTTCGTCCCCAAGGGCGGTCCCGCTGGCGGTGACGGCGGCGACGGCGGCAGTGTAGTGCTGGAGTCCACCAGCCGCATGAACACCCTGATCCATTTCCGCTTCCAGCCGGAGCAAAGCGCCGAGAACGGGCGGCAAGGCGAGGGCAGCAAGTGCACGGGCCGGACTGGCAAGGACCTCGTCTTGCAAGTCCCGGCCGGCACGCTGGTCTACGATGCCGAGTCGAACGAACTGCTTCACGACTTCGACGCCGCCGGCCAACGGTTCGTCGTCGCGCGCGGCGGACACGGCGGCAGAGGCAACGTGCACTTCAAGTCTTCCACCAACCGCGCACCGCGGTATGCCGAGGACGGCACCGAAGGCCAGGCCCTAACCCTGCGCCTGCGCCTGAAGCTGTTGGCCGATGTGGGCTTGGTCGGGTTCCCTAACGCCGGCAAGTCGACCTTGATCTCCAAGGTTTCCGCAGCCAGGCCCAAGATCGCCGACTACCCGTTCACCACCTTGCAGCCCCATCTCGGCGTCGTCAGCTTGGGGGAGTTCGATAGCTTTGTGATGGCCGACATCCCCGGACTGATCAAGGGCGCCCACGACGGTCACGGCCTGGGGGACCGGTTCCTGCGCCATATCGAGCGCACCAAGATCCTGCTGCACTTGGTCGATCTCAGTGACGCGACCGGGCGCGACTGCGCGCAGGACTATGAGATTGTCGCAAACGAGATTGCGAGCTTTTCCCCCAAGCTTGCGAACAAACCGTGCATTGTCGCGGGAACGAAGCTGGACGCAATGCAGTCGCCCGAGCGAATCCAAAAGCTCCGGGATCACTGCGAATCCTTGGGATTGCGGTTCCAAGCGATTTCTTCGGTAACGGGCGAGGGCATTGACGGCCTGCTGCGAATCGTGGGCGCGCAGGTTCGCGAACTGCGCGACGCCGCGGAGGACTCCGCTCATGCGCCGCAACAGCACGCGGCTTATCCTCCAGTTTCGGGCGCAGGGGCTTCGAAATGAGACTCGCGCTCTTCGGCGGCACCTTCGATCCGATCCATAGCGGCCATGTCGAGGCCGCTCAGAAAGCTGCGGACGCATGTGCGCTCGACCGAGTCTTGGTCGTTCCCAGCGGCGTTCCGCCCCACAAGCAGGAAGCCTGCCACGCAGACTACGCACACCGCTATCGGATGGTGGATCTGGCGTGCCGCGCCGACCCGAGGCTGGAAGCGAGCCGACTGGAGCAGCCACGGACCGATGGCGAGCCCCACTATTCCGTCCACACCATCGATCGCATACGCGCGACCATGCAGTTCGACGGTGCGCTGCGGTTGGTCCTCGGGGCAGACGCGTTCTCAGAGATTGACCTGTGGCGCGACATCGACCGGATCGCGAAGGGGGTGGAATTCATCGTCGTGGAGCGGCCAGGATTCAAAGCCGACAGCGCGATACAGCCATCGCACATCGTGAGCTGCTCGCATCCAGCCTCGTCGCGAACCGTCCGGCATCGCGCCAAGATCGGTGGGTCGCTGGCGGATCTGGCACCGGCGGCGGTGTGTGAGTACCTCTGGCAGCACTCGCTGTACCGCTCCTAGGCAGCACGCACCCGGGCCGCTACCCAAGCCCAGCACGCACCCTACAATGGGGGCATGAGCTCCCGACGCCAATTCCTATCGCTGCTAGCCGCAGGCCCGCTAGCCGCGGCATCGCCAAGGCACTGGCCCCAGTTCCGCGGGTCAGAGTCACTCGGCACGTCGCCCGACGATTCGCGCCTGCCGGAATCTTGGAGCGCCACCGAGAACGTTCGCTGGAAGACACCAATGCCCGGGATGGCTTGGGCCTCTCCGGTGATCTGGGGCGATCGCGCCTTCCTGACCAACGTGGTCAGCGAAGGGCAGGTCGAGGCGGTCAAGAAGGGACTGTATTTCGGCGGCAACCGGCCGGAAATCTCTTCCGATCCGCACCGCTGGTCTGCGGCAGGAGTGGATTTCAACACTGGTAAGATTGCGTGGGAGACCGAGCTGCGACGAGGCACCCCACCGACTCCGAGACACCTGAAGAACTCTTACGGGTCCGAAACGCCCGTCACGGATGGCGAGCGGGTCTACGCCCACTTCGGCTATCTGGCGACTTGGTGCCTCGATATGGATGGCGAGGTCTTGTGGGAACGCGACTGGGAGCCCTACAAGGTCCGCAACGACTGGGGGACGGCAGCGTCGCCGGTGCTCCACGAAGGCCGGCTCTACTTGGTCAACGACAACGAGGAGCGCTCCACGCTGACCTGCATGGACAAGCTCAATGGCAAGACCATTTGGGAGATCGAGCGCGACGAAGGCAGCAACTGGTCCACCCCGTTCGTCTGGCAGAACGATCTTCGAACCGAGGTCGTGACCACTGGCACCGGCAAGGTTCGCTCCTACGATCTGGACGGCAAGCTGTTGTGGGAACTGGGCGGAATGTCCTCGATCGTGATCCCCATGCCCTTCGCCGGCCACGGCATGCTCTATATCGCCTCCGGATACGTGGGTGACCAGAAGCGCCCGGTATTCGCGATCCGGCCCGGAGCCGCGGGCGATATCAGCCTCAAGGATGGCCAGACCGAGAACGACCACATTGTCTGGCACCAACCGCAGGCGGCGCCCTATAACCCGTCGCCGCTGCTGTACAAGGATCTCTACTACACGCTATACGACCGAGGCTTCCTAACGTGCCACGACGCGGTGAGCGGCGAGGAGGTCTATGGCAAGCAGCGCTTCGAGACTGGCGCGAACGCATTCACGGCCTCGCCGTGGGCGTACAACGACCGCATCTTCTGCCTGAGCGAAGACGGGGACTGCTTCGTAGCCGAGCACGGCCGCGACTACCGGCTGGTCGGCAAGAACTCCATCGGCGAGCTCTGCATGTCCACACCGGCCATTTCGCAAGGCAGCCTGTTGCTCAGAACCGCAGAGAACCTGTACCGCATCGGCGGTTGACGCGAACTGCGTCAGTGCACGTTGACCGCAGTCTTGGACGCCAGGACCGCGCGCAGGCGGCGTATGCGATCCGGGCTGCGCAGAGAGCGCAACGCTTTGGACTCGATCTGGCGGATCCGCTCGCGCGTCACAGAAAACTCCTGCCCGATCTCCTCCAGGGTGTGCTCGCGCTCGCAGTCGATACCAAAGCGCATCTTGATCACCTTCTCCTCTTTCGGAGAAAGCGTCTTGAGCACGTCGCCGGTCTCTTCCCGGACACTGCCATCGATCACAGTGTCCACCGGCGATGCGACCCATTTATCTTCGATCAGGTCTCCTAGCGCCGATTCGCCGTCCCGGCCGACGGGCGTCTCAAGCGACACCGGATCGCGCGAGATGCTCTTGAGCTTTTGCACCTTTTCGGAGCCGATCTCCATGCGCTCGCCGATCTCGTCGTTGGTGGGAATGCGCCCGAGCTCCTTTTCCAGTTCGCGCGAAGCACGCAGGAACTTGTTCATCGACTCGTTCATGTGAACGGGAATCCGGATCGTGCGAGACTGGTCCGCGATGGCCCGAGTGATCGCTTGGCGAATCCACCAAGTCGCGTAGGTGGAGAACTTGAAACCGCGGCGATACTCGAACTTTTCAGCCGCGCGCATGAGGCCGATGTTGCCTTCCTGCACAAGATCCAACAGGTGCAGGCCGCGGTTGACGTACTTCTTCGCCACCGATACGACAAGCCGCAAGTTGGCCTCAACCAGCGCCTTCTTGGCCTTCTCGGCCTCGACCTCGCCAGCGGCGATCATCCTGACGCAGGCGGCCGCGTCCTGTTCGGCCTGCTGGGCGTGCTCTGTAGTCCGGACTCCGGCGATCTCGCGCAGTCGCTTGCACAAGTAGCGGTTCCGCGAATAGAAGTTGCGCGGCCGGTCAGGCAGGGTCCGCAGTTCGCGCAGTTCCGCCGACAGCTTCGACAGCTCTCCGTGTCCCGCGCGGATCGCCTCGTACCACTCGTCCCACACCCCCTGCTTGAGGCGAATCGCCTGAATCGCCTGCGAGACCCGTATTGTTTGCCGCATGCGCCGCCAGCGGACGTCGCGGTAACGCTTGCGCCCGCCGCGCAGGTTGCGGTTGACCTTGCCTTGGTCGGCTTCGAGCTTCAACAGCGCATTGTGCTTGCGCTTGACTTGGACGAACTGGTTGCGGACCTCCTTCTCCTTCTGAGCCTGGGCTTCGGGCCCTTCGTCATGGTGTGGGATGTCCACCACCGCGGTCAGCTTGACCTCGCCCCGCTTGACGCGGTCGTAGAGCTCCAAGAACCGCTCCATGGTCTTGCTATCGCGCGAGATCGCCTTCCACATGCGAAACTTGCCGCGCTCCATTCGCCGCGCGAGATCAACCTCGCCTTCCCGCGTCAGCAGCGGGACTGATCCCATTTCGCGCAAATAGACGCGAACGGGATCGTCGGTATAGACGGCGTCGTCGGCTTCCTGACCATGCAGGCCTAGGTCGTCCTCGGTATCACTGCTTTCCTGAGTCACCTCGAGAAAGCTAGCCGCGCCGTCCTCGAGACTGCTGGGCATGTTCTCTTTGGCGACTCCTATCGAGTCCTCGAATTGATCCATCTCAACGCACCTCGCTGTGCAACCAGCCCGGCCAAGCGACCCGCGCCACGCCAAGGCGTGGTACAGGTTGCGCCGTCACCGGTTGGTTGGTTGTCCTGTTGCTTGGCAGGAATCCAGAACTGGAACTCGCGGTCGGATGCGTCTGTGACTCGCCTGCTCGCGCTTGAGGCCTGGTTGTCCGCGCCAACGTCTGGGATCCGGAGCGGCCTCGACCCCTCCGCATCCACCTGCCAGCGTATTTAGTATGGGGCATTCATTGCGTAAACGCAATATTTCCCGAAAAAAGGTGTCGGGGCCTAGGCGTCCGCTTCCCCGACACGGGCCGCTGGCCGCCTCATCCGGTGGCTTGCTCCGCCCATGCCTTGCTGCGGCGGTCCATCTCCTCGGGCGTGACGTCCTCGATGTGCGTGGAAATCGTCCACCGGTGCCCGAACGGGTCTCGTAGCGTGCCCGAGCGGTCCCCGTAGAACTTGTCCTGCACCGGCTGCAGCTCGGTCGCGCCGGCGGCCAACGCCCGGGCGAACAGCTCGTCGACATCTTCGACATAAACCATGAGCGACACCGGCGTGCCTCCGACCGTCTCGGGAGACAGGGCCTCCAATTCCGGGAACTCGCTGGCCAGCATCAGGCGCGAGCTGCCCAGGGCGAACTCGGCGTGGCCGATCCGACCGTCGGGCATTTCCATCCGCTCCAGCTCAACGGCACCGAACGTCTTGATATAGAAATCCAAGGCTGCCGCTGCGTCCTTGACGATGACGTACGGGGTGACGGTGGCGTAGCCTTCCGGAATGTAGTGAACTGCCATGCTTTGACCTAAGCTGCAATTCTATAACAGCCATTTCGGCGAACCTGGCGCGGGGCGCGACTGAAGTAGACTCGTAGGATGTTCAAGGTTTGGTCCGAGCGGCAGATCCTGCCCGACTGTCTCCCGCTGCTGGATGGCGTGGCCGAGCCGATCGGGCCCCCCGCGGGCCCCCCCGCCCCCCCCCCGCGGTGGGTTGGGCGGGGGGCGTGTGGGGGGTCACGGGGGGGAGTT
>VXRL01000051.1:84584-94854 GCA_009838515.1 Terriglobia bacterium
TACTAAAGACTCCTGTTTGTTGTTACATGGTTTTGTCTCTGCGCTTCTCCCTGCCGGATTGTCTCCGGATGGTTTTTGTGGGGGATTCGCCTATCGGGCCCGGCTCGGCCACGCCGGACAACCCGCTGGCTTGCTTGCCCAGTGCCGATTGCGTGCTCGCAGGGGCCATGCGGTGGGACACCCGCGCGATGGACACCGCCCCGGGGCTGCTCGTGATATCGCGCATGGGCATCGGCTTCGAGAACATTGACCTTGACGCCGCAACCGAGCGAGGAATTGCGGTGACGTACACGCCGGACGGTCCGACCATCGCCACAGCCGAGCACGCAGTGGCGCTGATGTTCGCCATCGCCAAGGATCTCAAGAAAGCGTCGCACGGCCTGCTGCACGACCGCAGGCCCGACTACTACGGCCGGCACTCCGCCGCCGAGATCTGCGGAGCACAAGTCGGATTGGTCGGTCTCGGGCGAATCGGCTCCCGGGTAGCGGGGCTGCTCTCGGCCACGGGCGCGCGCGTGGCAGCATACGATCCGTACATTGACGAGCGGAGAGCCGAGGAACTGGGCGTGGAACGGGTGGCGGAGCTGAACAGCCTGCTGGCCAGGTCAGACATCGTGTCGCTGCACCTGCCCCTCAGCGAATCGACGCGTCACCTGATAGGCCCGATCGCGCTGGCGCAAATGAAGCCTGGCGCCATCTTGGTGAACGTCTCTCGCGGAGGCTTGGTCGACGAGGCGGCACTCTTGGCGGCGCTCGATAGCGGGCACGTGCGCGGGGCAGGCTTGGACGTCACAGATCCCGAGCCTGCAGAAGCGGACAACCCCCTGCTGCACCGCACCGACGTGATCGTCACGCCGCATGTCGGCTCGGCTTCCTACCCCGGCAAGCGACGGATCCTCTCGCATGCGATCGAGAATCTGCGGATGACGCTGCGACAACAGCGGCCGAAGCACCTGCTCAATCCCGAAGCCTGGGAGCGGGCGTGCGCGCGGATCTCGAGAGCGGCCTGAGCGCGGCCGATCTGTCGGCCGAGGACCCCGGCCCTTCTCTGCTATCGTTGGGGCAGCGCCGGGCACTGGCCGACACTTGCCGCCGTCGGCCGGGCACGGTGTCCGGGTCGGAGCGCTGGCAGCCCTGCGCATTTGCAACCTAGGAAGCGGCTCGAGCGGCAACGCCACGTTCGTTGCCACGGACGAGGCACGCGTATTGTTCGATGCGGGCTTCAGCTGCCGCCAGATCCAATTGCGGCTGGCCGCGATCGGCGTGGACTACAAGACCCTTGACGCAGTCGTAATCTCCCACGAGCATTCCGACCATGTGCAGGGGCTGGAAGTCCTGATCCGCAGGACTGGGGTGAAGGTCTTCGTCTCGCAGCCGACGTCGGAGAAACTGACGTGGAAGAAGGCAGTGCCAGAGCTGACGACCTTCGAGGCCGGTCGCGGCTTCGAGATCGGGGATCTAGCGATCGAAACCTTCACGGTCTCGCACGACGCCGTCGATCCGGTCGGTTTCTGCATCGGCCACGGCGGCTGCAAGCTCTCGATCGCCACTGATCTGGGCTACCTGAGCGATTCCGTCCGCTACCACCTGTTGGGCTCGGACCTGATCGTGCTGGAATCGAACCACGACCTCGAGATGCTCAAATCAGGCCCGTACCCATGGGATCTCAAGCAGCGGGTCATGAGCCGCGCCGGCCATCTCTCCAACGCTGCCGTGGCCGAGTTTCTTTCGCAGGACTGGGACCGCCGAGCGCGAACCGTGGTGCTCGCACACCTGAGCACGAATAACAACCACCCGACCATCGCGGAAATGGATGCGTGCAGCGCGATTAGCTCGGTGCGGGCCGACGACACCCAGGTTGTCGTCGCCTCGCAAGGCAGCCCGACGCCAGTGTTCGAGCTATAGGTGCCGCTGCCGCTCCGCAATCTGTCCCTGGATTGCGTTGTCGTCGTGCGCGCCGAGCTCGCAGCGCGGAAGACGCAGCAGGCGCACCGCGAACTCGTACATCGCGAAGGACTGCCATCCCAGCAGAGGCAGAACCGCATAGGCCAGCCAAGGCAGTTCGAAAAGCCCTCCTGCTGAGGTTACGCCCCACAGGCTGTGCCACTTGGCGTGCGAGAAGTGGTTGAGCGCATCCAGCCAGAATCCGCAAAGCACGCCAGCCCCGGCGAGCGCTAGCAGCCGCGAGTACTCGCGGGAACGTGCGTCGATCCAAAGACTCGCGCGTCCTCCTGCCGCGTTCCAAGGCTCGAGTAACAGGAGGAAACCCGCACTCGCCAGCGGCAGCAGATGTTCGCCAAGGTCGAGGCGAGGCACGGCCAGCGGGGCTACCAGCAGGATCGCGCCGGCAGCGGCGACGCTGCATGAAAGAGACAGACCGGGCCGTCGAGTCGCGATGTCGTCGCGGCGCCTATTGCCACACAGCGCCAGCAATAGGTCGGCTGTTTCAAACAGGGCCGGCCAAACGCACGCGAACGACCATCCCAACAACACATAGCGCGACAGATCCGGCGGCAGCCCGGAGCGATACCATCCCGCCAGCCGCTCGTTGTACCACTCGAACGGTAGCCACAGGAAGACCGACAATACGGCCAGCCAGAGAAAGGCGTCCGGGCGCGACCGCAGCAGCGATCTGCCGCGGGCGGCGAACACCGCAGCATCAGCTGCCAGGACATAACCGGTCCATGCGAGCGTGCCGACCGCGGCATGCTCGGAAAACGGCAAGGCCACAACCGCGGCGCACCCGCAGAAGACGCCGAGCCCCGCCTTTCCAGCGAGTCCGAATGCGGCGACGCGAGGCATGCGCAGCCAGCGGCGGACAAGCGCCGCAGCTGCCCCGACCGCCACCGCCAGGCCGATGGATGTCACTGTCGGTTACTGTAGCCTCAGGTGCGGCACGGCGTTCCGATGAGCGATCTTGAAGAAGTCCTTGGCTGGCGACATGACGATGCGTTGGCCGCGGTGCCCAATTGCGGGGGCATATTCGTCGTCGAGTTCCCCGAGGGACTGCCGTACCTCGGCCGGACGGCCGCTCTGCGCAAGCGTTTGCGCCGCCTGCTGCGACCGGCGGATGGCGCATCGACGCGCCTGACGCTGCGCGAGATCGCTACCCGCGTGCACTACCGTCGTACCGGTTCGGCGTTTGAATCTGATGTCGCCCTCTACCGCGCGGTGAAGCGCTACCGCCCGGGCGAGAGCCGAGAGTACCTCAAGCTGCGCCCAGCGTTTTACGTCAAGCTCTTGCTCGGGAACCGTTTCCCGCGCAGCTGCGTGACGCGGCAGCTCACGCGGGGGAAGTCGCTATTCTACGGCCCGTTCCCGGACCGCAATGCCGCCGAGGAGTTTCAAAACGAGTTCCTCGACCTGTTCCTCGTGCGCCGATGCACTGAAAACCTGGATCCGTCGCCATTTCATCCAGGCTGCGTGTGGGGAGAGATGGGGCGCTGCATGCGCCCCTGCCAAGCTGCCTGCGGCGACGACGCCTATGCTCGCGAGGCGCAGCGCATGGCACTGTTTCTGGAAACGGACGGCGAGTCGCTGTTATGCGAGTCCGAGCTGTCGAGAGACAACGCCAGCAAGAGCCTCGACTTCGAGGCAGCAGCCAGGTTCCACAAGCTTATCGGCAGGACGAAACAGGTCCTGCGCTTGCGGGCTAAGCTGTCCAGCGAGCTTGGCTCGTTGCACGGAGCGGTGCTACAGCGGTCGGCGATCCCTGCATGTCTTCAATTGACGGCAGTGTACCGGGGATCCTTACAGGCACCGGTTCGGCTGCATTATGACCACGAGGCACCGACCACTGCAGACTTGAACGCCCAGATCCGGGCTGCCCTGTCGAACTTTGACTGGCTCGAGGCGACTACGGACGAGCGCCAGGACCATCTTTCTCTCTTGCAGCGTTGGCATGCCAGCAGCTTTAGGAAAGGCGAATTCGTGCCCTTCGCAGACAGCTCCGCCTTGCCTTGGCGGAGGCTCGCGAACGCGGCTCTTCGCGTCGCCCTTGGAAAAGATCGCGCGCCTAGGGACACCGCAGCCGAGCCAAGGCCCCGCTAGGCGCCATCCTCGACCATGTCGGGCGGGACGGCGACGGCAGCGGTCGGCCCTGAAAATGCGCGGTCGTTTCGAGTGACTGGTAACGCCAAGAACGCAGGGGCCTTGTACAATACCGGACGATGTCAGGTATCCGCTCCGTCGCGTTCGCAGCTCTCGCTGCAGCTACATTGGCGGCGTGGGTCTCCGTGGTGCGGGCCCAAGGCCCGCAAGGCCGAGACTACCTTTCGGCACAGTTGCGCGCGCAGGTCGAGGAACTCCAGCAGTCGGCCTCCAGCACTGCCACCAGCGCGGCGAATCTGAAGGAACGGCTTGACACGCTCTGGCCTTGGATCAACGCATACGCGCTGACGGGCGGGCCGATGCCCGTCAACGCAACGCTACAGGTCGCCACCGCCTATCGGGCGCTCGAAGCCCTTCGCCTGGACGGGGCTCAGCCCAGCGCGAGCGCGCTGGCGGCGATCGACGGGCTGGTCCACGAGTTCACCATCAAGGACAAGCAGCCGGGAGCGCTTGGTACTGTGAGCCTGGAAGTGGCTGGCCCGGCCCATGTCGGCGCTTGGACGACGATCAAGCAGACCTACACAGTTGGAGAAGCGTCGCTTGGACCGGGTGCCCGGATCATGGTCGCGAAGCAGTTGCAAGCCGATGGCGGGGTCGTGCAGAACTCTGACCCCGACGGCCCTCACTATCTCTCCGCAAGCACGTCTAACCGCGAAGTCCGGCTGGGCAATACATCATTCCCCTGGGTGGGGATGCACGGTGGCTTCCGGAGCCCCGCACCTATGCCCACCTTCAAGGTGGAAGAGGGCACGCTCGATACCGGAGACACCGTGACGATCGTCTACGGCGATCGCAGCGCGGGATCGGAAGGCTGGCGCCTGCAAACATTCGCGACCGATCAGGCGATGCTGCCGATCTACATCGACTTGGACGGCTCGGGCAACTTCCTGACGCCGCGCTGGCCGGCCTTCGAAATCGTGGGCACCGGCACCGAAGGGGTGACGGCGGTCGCGCCCTCAATCGTCGAGCCCGGCGAAGACTTCAAGCTTTCGATCCGCTGGGAAGACAGCAACGGCAATCGAGCCACCGGAGCCATGCCGGGCGCCGCGGTCACGCTCAACGGCGAGAGTTTCCGAACCTTGGACGCGAACGGCGATGCACTGCGAGTGATCGAAGGCATCCGCCTCGACGAGGAAGGCATCTACCGCTTCGGGGTCACCAGCTCGGACGGCCGGATCAAGGCGCTAAGCAACCCCGTGTGGGTGCGCAGCGATCCGCCTTACCGCCTGTACTGGGGGGAAACTCACACGCATACCGGCATGGCGGAGGGACAAGGATCGATCATCCGCTCGTACCGCTTCGCCCGCGAGGACGCCCGCCTGGATTTCCTGGGGCTGTCCGAACACGACATCTGGCTGGACGACCTCGAATGGCAGACCATGAGCCGGGCAGCCGAGAGTAACACGGTTCCGGGCGAGTTCGTTGCGTTCCTCGGCTATGAGTGGACCCTGCGGCGACAGTGGGGCGGACACCACAACGTCTTCTTCCGGTCGCCCGACGCTGCGCGCGTCGGAGCGCAGATTGCGCCCACTCTGACCGGGCTGTACGAGGGCCTGCGCTCGAAGTACTCCACCAAGGACGTGTTGATCATCCCGCATGCCCACCAAGCGGGGGACTGGCGGACAAACGATCCGGAGATGGAGACGATGATCGAGATCATGTCTATGCACGGGACATTCGAGTGGTTCGGCAACTATTACCTGCGCCAAGGCCACCAAGTAGGCTTCCTCGCCGCGTCGGACGACCACCGCTCCCGGCCCGGCTACAGTTGGACGTCCAGCCGCCAGCCGAATTCCTCACTGAGCCAGTTCGGCGGCCTGGCCGGCGTGCAGGCGGAATCGAAGACCGCCGATTCGATCTTCGATTCGCTCAAACGCCGGAACGCCTATGCTGTCACGGACGCGCAGCGCATCATCCTGGAAATGGACGTCAACGGCACGGGCATGGGCACCCGCTCGGAATACCGCGACAAGCGCAGGCTCCGCGCCAAGGTCGCCGGCACATCCCCGATCCGCCGCGTGGCGGTCGTGAAGAACGGCGCCACGGTCTACACCAGCCGGCCGTTGAGCGTCTCACTCTCAAGCGATGCGCAGATTGTCGTCGGCTTCGCCTCGTCGTCGGAACCGTTCTTCCGCGACAATCCCCGCGGCTACCGGCCCTGGACGGGTTCCCTCAGGGTCGCAGGCGCGAAGCTGGTCGGCATGCGCACTCTTCATTTCGACAACCAGCACAAGGAATGGGCCAGGATTTCCGCGAGCGACGCAAATACGGTACAGTTCAGCACGGGCACGCGCGGCCAAGCCGACACGCTCCTGCTCAAACTCGAGGGCGCATCGCCCTCGACCACGATCACCTTCGACCTAGAGGCGGGCCAAGAGTGGGGCAAGTCGCCCGTGCCGGTCCGCCCGACGCGCAAGCTGGCGGCGAAGCGCTTCAAGGTCGCTCTGAGCGATCTCTCCGACGGATTCGCTCGCCGGGACCTTTCCGACACGGTTGACCGCGATGCGGTCACGCTGGAGTTGATCGGTTCCAACCAGCCCATGGAAGCCGAGGTCGACTTCGCCGATACCGGCGAGATGCAGCGCGGAGACTACTACTACGTGCGCGTGGACCAGCTCGACGGAGCCAGGGCGTACTCCTCCCCGGTGTGGGTCGGAGGCGAACCGCGGCGCTGATTCCACCGGAGGCGGGCACGCGGCCATGCTGATCATCGACACTCACGCCCACGTGTTCTCGGAGGACGAGAGCGCCTACCCGCCCAAGCCCGAGCCGTCTAGGCCGCCAGCCGGAACGGGCACGATTTCACGGCTCACCGAAGAGGTGGAACGGCACGAGGTTCGCGCGGTGACCATCGTGCAGGTCAGCGGCTTCTACGGCTTCGACAATCGCTACGTCCGTGCAGTGGCACTGCAGAACCCGCACTGGACCGCGGGAATCTGCACGCTCGACCCACTCGACACAGCCGCCCCGGACTTGTTACGCCGGTACGCCCGGGACGGCAGCATGCGCGGGCTGCGCAGCGTACCCGCCGCGGGCAGTCAACTCGACCATCCCGGGGTCAGGGCGCTGTGGCGCGCCGCTTGCGACGAGGGACTCCCGGTCAACGTGCTCGGCGGGCGGGTCCTGGAAGATCAGTTGGAGCACATGCTGAACGCCTTTCCGAGCCTGCCGGTGGTGCTGGATCACAGCCTAGGCTTACGGGCGGGCAGCGACGCTCCCGAGACGCTAGCGGCACTGGAGCGCCTCTCGCGGCACCGTCACTTGTACGCGAAACTCTCGTTCATCGCCAACGGAGAGCAGGGCTGCGCCGACGGGCACCCGTGCTCGAGCATGCACGGCACGGTCCTCCGCGTCATCGAGGCCTTCGGCGCCGAGCGCTGCTCCTGGGGTTCGCACTTCCCCACCCAGAAATACGCCCGCGCGCTCAGCTATGGCGAGCACCTGGACATCTTCCGCAGTCATCTGCCGCTGTCGGAACGGGACCGCAGACTCGTGCTGGGCGAGACTGCACGCCGCATTTGGTTCCCAGAAATGGACCGGCGCCCGTGAGCGAATCCGGCCTCTCGCCCGCGATCGCCATCGTTGGTCCGACCGCGTCGGGCAAGAGCGCGTTGGCGATGCGCATATCCGAGCGCTTCGAAGCGGAAATCGTGAACGTCGATTCGGTGCAAGTCTATCGAGGCTTCGACGTTGGCACGGCCAAGACACCAGCGGACGCTAGGCGCGGGATCCCGCACCACCTGATCGACCACGTCGAACCGCAACGACCCTATTCGGCAGGGGAGTTCGCGCGCGACGCGCGAGCCGTTTTGCAGCGACTCGGGCAGCGGCAGAGACTTCCCGTGCTAGTCGGCGGCACTGGATTCTACCTAGACGCAGTGCTCAAGGGGCTCTTCCCCAGCCCAGGGCGAAATGCCGATCTGCGCCGGCGCTTGCAAGAATCGGCCGCCAGAAACCGCGCAGGGCATCTGTGGAGGATGCTGGCGCGGCTGGACCTGCGGGCCGCAGAGGCCATCCATCCGAATGACTCGCCAAAGATCGTTCGAGCGATCGAAGTCACGCTGCTCGGCAAGCGGCCCATCAGCGACCTGTGGCGGGAAGCCGGCGAGCGCCTGGAGGGCTACCGCATGCTGCTGCTCGGCTTGGACCCTCCTCGCGAAGCGCTGTACGCCCGCATTGGCGAACGGGCGAGGAGGATGTTCGCCGAAGGCTTGGTGGAAGAAGTGCGAGGACTGCTCCAGAGCGGGGTCTCCGAACAGTGCTGGCCCTTCCGGGCCCTGGGCTACGCGCAATGCCTGCAGTACCTGGACGGCAAGTCCGATCTGGACGAAGCGATTGCGGCCACGGCGATGCATACCCGGCGCTACGCCAAGCGCCAACTGACATGGCTGCGCGGCAAGCAGCCGGGAATTCGCTGGCTGGGCGAGTTCGGGGATTCCGAGCGGGCCTTCGAATGGGCCGTCGGCGAGTGCGCGGGCTGGCTCGAGATCGGGGGCCAGGCGAGTCCGGACACGCAATGAGCCGCCGCGCTCTGATCATCGGCTGCGGGTTCACCGCGCAACGCACTGCCCGGACGCTACTGCAGGCCGGTTGGGACGTGACGGCGACAAGCCGGTCGCCCGAGAAGCTGGCCGCGCTCGAAGCCGTGGGGGCGCGCTTGGTGCGCTTCGACGCGGCCCGCGACCGACGCTTCGAAGCCGCGGCGGAGGGAGCAAGCGTGCTGCTCTCCGTGCCGACGCTCAATCTCGACGGCCAGCTGTTCGAGCCCACTCCAGGCTTGGTCTCGGCCCTGCGCGGCCGGCCGCGACACCTGACGTATCTGTCCACCACCGGCGTCTACGGGGCCACGCGGAACGTCGACGAGCGGACGCCAGCGTCACCGCAGACCGAGCGCCAGCGACTCCGCGCCCGCGCCGAGGAGGTGGTCCGCTCTCATGGCTGTAGTGCGCTCGTGTTGCGTCCAGCCGCGATCTACGGCCCCGGGCGCGGGGTCCACCAAGCCATGCGAGAAGGCCGCTTCCGACTTCCTCGCGACTCGTCGCGCATAGCTTCGCGAATCCATGTGGACGACTTGGCCGCGATCGTCGCGCGGGCGCTTCAACAACGTGTCGAAGGGGCGTATCCCGCGGCGGACGAGTGCCCGGCAACCTCAGCGGAAGTTGCGCGCTTTTGCGCCTCGCTGCTGGACCTTCCGGCCCCTGAAGTCGTTGCGGACGACCTTTTGAGTGAAACGCGAAGAGCGGACCGGCGGGTCGACGGGAGTGCCATTCGACGGTTGCTGGGGGTGCGCCTGCGCTACCCCAGCTTCCGGGACGGCATACCCGCTTGCATCGCCGCCGAAGGCGCCGGCTGAGCTGCGCTCGGGGCTATGTGCTGGCGGACGGCCCATCCGCCGAGCCTGCCGTCAGGAGGCGATGTACGTGCTTGGCTAGCATGTCGCACTCCAAGTTGACCGAGGCGCCGACGCGCACCGAGCGCAGCGTGGTGACCTCGTACGTATGCGGAATGATCGCACACCCGAGAGCGTCCGCATCGAGCGAAGCGATCGTCAGGCTGATACCGTCAATGGCGATGCTGCCCTTGTAGACCAAGAACTGCAGCAGTTCCTGCGGTGCGCGCACCGACAGCCACCAGTTCCCGCCACCGACAGCGTCGAGCCCCAGCACCTCGCCAGTGCCGTCGACATGACCCAAGACGAAATGCCCGCTGAGCCGGCTCGTTGGCAGCAGCGGCCGTTCCAGGTTGACGATGGATCCAGCCTCGAGAGCACCCAGGTTCGTCCTGTCGAGGGTCTCCGGAGACAGGTCGGCGGAAAATCCGCGCTCGTCGAAGTCAACCGCCGTCAAGCAGCAGCCATTGACAGCGATGCTCCCGCCGGTGGAAAGATCAGCGAGCACCTCTCGCGCGGCCACGACCATGCGCGCACCGGCCGAGGAGCGAACCAGTTCCAGCACCGCCCCCGTCTCTTCGACGATTCCAGTGAACATCTCTCGGTCTCCGGCGGCACATCACGAGGGCGGAACCCGCGCATCGTTGATCACGTCGGCCTCGACCGCGAACTCGTCAACGGCTACGGGTATCGTGCGCAGGTTCTCGAGGCGAATGGCTCCCGAGCGGGAGCGCCGCCCGGCCCCCCCTACCATCGGCAGCGACTCTAGCC
>VXRL01000094.1 GCA_009838515.1 Terriglobia bacterium
CGGTTCGCTCCGCACGGGCTCGTCCCGCCTCCCCCGCGACCGCCCCTGCCGGACGACCCCACCGTCTCGGCAGCACGCCCCAGCCACTAGCCATCCGCTGCAGCAGGCGCTGCCGTTCGCGCTGCGTCCGGGGCCTTAGAGTGAGAGAAGAGGTTCGCTGTCCGCCTCCAGGACTGCGGATACTTCACCCCCTCCGCCATGCATTTCCCTCGCACTTTACTCGGCCTTCTCCCTGTGCTCGCGATCCCAGGGATCTTATCGGCGGACATCGTGACGTTGACCAACGGGGATCGACTGACCGGTGTTGTGCGCCGGGTCTCCGATGGCAAGTTAACGCTGCACTCGAACCTCGCCGGCACGGTGCAGATCGCGTGGAGCGACGTTCGGGAGATCGAGGCCGAAGCGGACTTTTCGGTATTGACCGCGCATGGACAGCGTCTTGACGGCCGGCTGACCCTCGAAGGCGCCCGTGTTGTGATTGCGCAGCAGTCCCGCGAGCCGGTAACCATCCCGTCGGCGGAGGTCACTCGGGTCGTGCGCGGGGAGCGGCAGCGCGGCGCCCGGAGAGTGCTCTCGGCCTTGGAGGGTTCGGCGGACATCGGCTACAGCGTTGCCAGAGGCAACCAGAACCAGATGCAGTCCTCGACCGGAATCAGGGCGGGCTATACCTCCGCGCAATACCAGTTCTCTGGTCGGATCAGCTCGCTGTTCGCCAGGCAGGACGGGGCGCGTTCCCAAAGCCGGCACGCTCTCAATGCGCGCCTGGACCGCTTCCTTAACGACCGGAGCTTCGCCTATGCGCTGACCGGCCTGGAACGCAACGAGCGCCGCTTGCTGGACCTGCGCAGTCGGCTCGGCGGCGGCATGGGCTGGCGGGTGCGGAGCACTGGCAATACGAAGCTGGCGCTGCTCGGCGGCACGGCGTACGTTCACGAGCGGTTGCGCGATCAAGACAACCAATCGACCTTCGAGTACTTCGGCGGGCTGGAGTGGTCGACATTGCTGCTGGGTGTCGTCAGCGTCGACACGCAGCTGACGATCCATCCGAACCTGCTCGATGGATCCGATGTCCGCGTCGAGTACGACGGGACCTTCCGCGTGCCGATCGCTGGCCGCTTCACGTATTCGCTGCGTCTGTTCGACCGCTATGACACGCGGCCTGCCGCGATGGTCCAGCGCAACGACTACGGCGTCGTCACCGGTCTGGGAATTGTCTTCTAGCCCGCGGACCCTACGAATCTGCGCTCTCGTCGCCAGACTGGACCCGCAGCCTGACCCGAACGGCGTGCCCGCCCTGTTCCTCCACGACCTCGGCGGCGGCGCCTTCCAGCTCCACCGTGTCGCCAGCTTCCAGCAGGCGTCCGATGCGGCTGACCAGAAGGCCCGAGAGCGTGTCCACGTCAGTCGACTCGAGGCTGAGCCCCACCTCGCGGTTGAGGCGTTCCAAGGGCACCGAGCCGTTCACTAGGTACACGCCCGGACTCTCTTGCTCCACTTCCGGCGCTTCCGAATCGAATTCGTCCTGCACCGCCCCGACAATCTGTTCGACCACGTTTTCCATGGTGACGATGCCGACGATGGAGCCGTACTCGTCGTCGACGAGCGCCATGTGCTGGTGGGTGTTTTGCATTTCGTGCATCAGCTGGCTGATCGGCATGGTCTCTGGGACATGGCAGAGCTCCCGAGAGACCGACCTGAGGTCCAGGTCCTCGTCGGCCGCCAAGCCGAGCAGGTCCTTGATGTGCACCAGTCCGACGACTTCGTCTAGGGATCCCTCGCACAGGGGAAAGCGAGTGTGGCGAGACTCGCGAGCAAGCTCGAAGCACTCCGAAGCCGGCTTGCGAACATCCAAGAACACCACGTCGCGACGGGGCACCATGACCTGCCGGGTGAGCATGTCGTCGAAGCGGAACACGGCGCTGAGGAGTTCGAGCTCGGAGGGCGTCAGCTCTCCAGACTGCCCGCCTAGCTCGATGCTCGCTTGAATCTCGTCTTCGGTGATGGCCGGAGTGCCGCGTGCTCCTGTGAAAAGGTCTGCAAATTTCTGGGTGACCTTAACGGCAGGGGAGAGGGCCTTTTGCAGCACGACCAGCGGCCAGACCATCCTGTGCCAGATCGAGCGCCAGTGCGTCGCGCCATAGGTCTTTGGCAGGATCTCGCCGATGAACAAGATGGCCAGGACAAGCCCGATTGAGAATGCAGGAACCCACTGCGCCCCCAGCAGCCGAGCGGCTAGCATGCCGCAGATCGCTGCGCCGGCGGTGTTGGCGATGGTGTTCAACACCAAGATGGCCGATGTGGGCTTGGCGATGTCCTCTTTCATCGCGATGAACCGCTCGGCCTTGTCGGCTCGCTCGCCGTCAGCCCTTTCCGCTTCCAGAGCGCTCATGCGCGTGGAATAGAGCGTGGCTTCGAGCAGCGAGCAGATCGCAGAGATCAAGACCGTCAGGCCGCCGAAGATGAGTAGGTAGGTCATCGCGGCCTAGCTCGCGCGGCTTCCGCCGGATCCCGAGCACTGCTGGCGGACATTTGCTATCGAACTGGTTTGGGGACTGCAGTCCGGCGACCGGCCGCTGTGTCGGCCGGGCCCGGGACGAATGGGCTTGCTTCGTGGAGGTTGATGATCGGGGTCCGATTCGGGCTGCATGTGTTGCGCGGATGTCTCCGCTAGGCTCCTTTGGGGGTGCTCCAGTGCGTGCGGTAGGCACGCTTCACGTAAAGGTTTGCGTGGGGATCGCCCACGATCGTCTCGGTCTCTTGGTCGAAAGCCAGGGTGCGGCCTGTGCGGGACACGATGTTCGCTAGATGGCAGTGGATCGCGGAGAGGTGCCCTGTTGCAATGTCGGCCGCAGGCAGCTCGCGAGTGCGGACGCACTCAATGAAGTTGCGCATGTGATCGTCCGACTCGTCATCCGCGTCGCTGTGCTCAACCAGCTTGCCCTCATTGTCGTACAGCTTGTAGCCCCAGCGCCGATTCCATCTGCCGATCTGGATCGACGCGTCCGTGCCGTAGACGGCTACGCCGTTGTCTTGCCCCTCCATGCCGTAGGCGTTCCAGATGCGCATTTCCCAGATCATGGCCTTGCCGCCGTACTGGAACGTGACGTTCATCGTGTCGGGAGTCTGCTGGTCGTCGTCGAAGAAGATCTTCCCGCCCATGCCGCTGGCGCTCTCCGGGAAGTCCACGCCCAGCGCCCAGCGCGCGATATCGAGTTGGTGCGCGCCGTCGTTGCCGGCGTCACCCGTGCCGAAGTGCCAATGCCAGTGCCAGTTGTAGTGGAAGCGGTTCTCGTTGAAGGGGATCCAAGGAGCGGGCCCCAGCCACGTCTCGTAGTCGACGCCCTTGGGCACGGGTGAGTTCGGCTTGTGGCCGATGTTCTTGCGGAGTTGGACGTTCCACGCCTTCGCCATCAGAACGTCGCCCAGCGCTCCAGAGTGCGCGATCTCGATTCCCTTGCGAGTGGACGGACGGCTGCGCGACTGCGTGCCAACTTGCACGATGCGTGCGTTGCGTCGGGCCGCGTCGAGCATTAGCCGGCCTTCGCGAATGTTGTGCGAGGGGGGCTTCTCGACGTAGACATCCTTGCCCGCATCACATGCCAGGATCGTGGCCGGAGCGTGCCAATGGTCCGGCGTCGCCACGACGACGGCATCGACCTCCGGGTCATCGAATAGATGACGCATGTCGTAGGTAGTTTGCGGTTGCGGCTTTCCCTCGTCAGCTAGGGTCTGGCGAGCGCGTTCCAAGGATGCTTGATCTGCATCACATATGTAGGAGACGTTTACGTCGGGCAACGAAACAAACCCGCGCAGCAGGCTCCGGCCCCGTCCGCCGACTCCGATCATTCCGAGGTTCACCCGGTCGCTTGGCGCGGCGGCGCTGGCTGAGCCTGCAGCCACAGCGGTGGCTGCGCCGGTTCCCATGAAGGAGCGCCGGCTAATGGGATTGCGTGCCTCTTCGGCCATCCGGGCGAGACCCCGTTCGCTCCCTTGGGAGGTCATTCACTGCCCAACGTAACGGTATCACACGGTCTGAGACCGCTCGTACGGCCAAGGCGGGCTGGTATGATGAATCTAGGCTTGGGCGATTAGCTCAATTGGGAGAGCGCCGCGTTCGCAATGCGGAGGTTGTGGGTTCAAGTCCCATATCGTCCACCATTCTTCTTGGGTCCGGCCCGGACACATAGGTCCGATAGACTTCGATAGGGAGTGGATATCTCGCGAGAGGTTCCTCCGCCGTTTCGGTGACCCGGTCAGGCTCGGGCCCTGTACTCCTCGATCGCGTCCTGGTCAATATCAAGGCCCAGTCCGGGTCGGTCCGGGAGCTTCACATAGCCGTTCTCGATTTCGAAGACATAAGGCGTGCGCAGAATCCGCAGCGCCGGCGACCATTGTTCTTCCGGCAGGTTCGGCTGACCGATCATCTCTTGGTAGTCGCAGTTCGGCATCGCGCATCCAGCTTGGATGTAGCCGGCCAGCGCGAGGCCGTTCGTGCCGTGCTGGATGCACGGGACATGGAATGCCTCGGCCAGGATGCTGATCTTGCGGGCGTTCAGAATGCCGCCGCAGATGCGCGTGTCCGGCTGCAGCACGTCGTACGTCTTATGCGTCAAGAACGCTAGGAACTGGTGAATGCTCTTGCCGAGTTCTCCACCAGTAATCGGGATGTCGACCTCGGCGGCCAACCGTGCGGGCCCCTCAAGGTCGTGGCCGTCGAACGGCTCTTCCAACCAGCGCGCGTTGTAGCGCTCCATGCCGCGAGCCACCTGCAGGGCTGTGTCGTAGTCCCATACCCATCCCGGGCGCACCGCCGTCCGGTCGAACATGATCTCGAAGTCCTCGCCGACAGCCTGGCGCACAACAGCCAGCATTTCCACGTCGTCCATCGGCCGGGGCCGCCAGGCGCGCACCTTCATGGCTCCGTATCTGGCTTGCTTGAGCCGGACGGCGTATTCGGCCTGAGTTTCGTATGCTACGTCGGACTGGTCCGGTTTGCCCGGGAACACGCAGGTCCGGTATACCTTCAGTCGGTCGCGGGACCCACCCAGCAGCTGCGCTACGGGCAGTCCAGCCGCCCGCCCAATGGCGTCCCACATGGCATGCTCGACGCCTGACCAGCCTTGCACGCCGGATTCGCCGCGCTGCATCTGGAGCCGCTGGAGGTGGCGGTCGACTGCGAAGAGATCCTCGCCCTCGAGGGTGGGCTTTGCCCAGCGCTCGATGAGCTCGGTGTCGCCCCGAACGAACGAGGTGCCGACGATCCCGGAATCGGTGTGGACCCGGTTGACTTGGTACGCGTAGATGCGGAACGGGTCGGTCGGCTGGCCGTCCTCCGGTGGAATGCGGATCCCGAAGGACTCGATCTTGGTGATCCGGACCCGAGACTGCCGATTCTGCCGTTGCGCCGTCAGGAATGCCGGCAGGCAGGATCCAAGCGCTGCCGCCGACGCTCCGTGGAGGAGGTGCCGACGAGTGATCTCCCTCATGGCGATCAACCCGCGGGTTCGAGATCCCAGCCGAAGCCCGGACCGTCGGAGGGACGCGTATAAATGCCCTCGGGCCCCCGTGTGAGGTTGTTGTCCTCTTCGTAGCGCTCGTAGACCACATCGGGCCCGCCGGGCGCTGGCATGAACATCTCGGCCCAAGGCGAGTTCGGCGTGGCGTAGATGAAGTGGACCGAGTCGCGCGAGCCCCCGCCGTGCGGGATCACCGGTATATCGTGCGCAGCCGCCATGTGCGCGATCTTGATCAGCTCGCTCATGCCGCCGCACCAGTGGATGTCCGGCTGCCAGATCTCCGCCCCGTTGACGCGAAGCAACTGCCGGAATCCGTAGCGCGTGTAGACATGCTCGCCGGTGACGATCCGGGTTGAGGTGATTTGCTCGCGCAGCCGGCCGAAGCCCTCGAAGTCGTCCGGCGGCAGCGCCTCTTCGATCCAGTAGACGTTGTACGGCTCGAAGGCCTCGGCCAGTTCTAGGGTATACCGCTCCGTAAGCGCCATCCAGCAGTCCATCATCACGTCGCCGTCCCGGCCTACTGCCTCGCGGGCGCGCTTGACCAACTCGACGTTCTTGCGGATTCCCGCCCTGCCATCAGCGGGCCCGTACGGAAGTGCCAGTTTCAGCCGCTTGTAGCCGAACTCCACGTGCTGCTCGATGTCGTTGCCCGTGCAATAGCAGGGGATCCGCGGGTGGATTCGGCCCCCCAGTATTCGCCAAACCGGCGCGTTCAGTACCTTGCCTGCGATATCCCACAGAGCGACATCGACGCCGGAGATCGCGTTCACCGTGACGCCCTTGCGCCCATACGACATCGTCGAACGCCACATGATGTCCCACAGCCGCTGAATGTCGAGCGGGTTCTCACCCATCAGGAGCCGAGTCAGGTGGTCTTCGACGATCACACCCCCGCCGGGTCCCCCCGGGCCGTAGCCCTTGACGCCCTTGTTGGTATCGATCTCCACCCAGAAGCTGCGAGCTCGCGGCCCGTCAGCGCCGAATAGGCTGCGCATCGGCTTGTACTTCGGATAAATCGAGACCGGGTTTGCGACTTCCACGCCGCCAGTCGACCACGATCCTGGCGCCGGATCGTATCTGGGCACGGGGCGCCTGGGCCGCATGGTCACTAGGCGCACTCCGGTGATTCTCAGGTCGTCCTCCACCACGGGCGCTGCGCGGAGCATTTGCGGCGCTGCTGCCGCTAGTGGTGCGAGCTTAAGAAAGCTGCGACGATGCATTGCGAATTCCTCCCTTGAACGGCTGAGGACCGTGCCGGCCCCGCTTCAGCCTGCCACCTCGAAGTTCCAGCCGAATCCAGGCTCCTCGGACGGCTGGATGTACACGCCCTCCGGCCCGCGGCTCATGAGTCGCTGCTCGGCGAACATCTCGTAGACCTCTTGTGGGCCGCCCGGAGCGGGAATCGTAGTCTCGGCCCACGTCATCTGCGGCAGGGTGGCGAGGTAGTGAATGCAATCGGTAGCGCCGCCGGCGTGCGGAATCACCTGGATCCCTTGTTCCAGAGCCATTGCACCGATCTTCCTCATCTCGCTCATCCCGCCGCACCAGTTGATGTCCGGCTGCCAGATGTCGACGGCCCCATAGTGGGCCAGCCGCCCGAATCCGTAGCGTGTGTACTCGTGTTCGCCGGTCGCTAGGAACGTGGAGGTGATCTGGGAGTTGAGCCGCCCGAACCCTGCGTACTCGTCCGGCATCAACACCTCTTCCAGCCAGTAAACCCGGTACGGTTCCAGTTCCTGCGCCAACTGGATCGTGTACGCCTCCGAGAGCGCCATCCAGCAGTCGATCATGATTTCTCCGTCCGGACCCACCAGCTCGCGCGTACGCTTGACGTGCTCGACGTTCTTTTTCAGGCCCTCGCGACCGTCCGGAGGGCCGTGCTGGAGGGCCAGCTTGACCTTCGTGTAACCGAATTCCAAGCTTTGCTCGACGTCGTTTCCGGTGGCGTAGCAAGGAATGCGCTCCCAAGTCCTGCCCCCGGCGAGCTTGTATACCGGGACTCCGAATGTCTTGCCCACCAGATCCCATAGAGCAAGGTCCGCGCCGCTGATCGCATGCACCACCGCCCCGGCGCGGCCGTAAAACAGCGTCGCGCGCCACATCACGTCCCAGAGGCGCTCCACGTCCAGCGGGTTCTTGCCCAGCAGTAGCTTCTTCAGGGCAGGATCGACGAAGGGACCCGCCGCCGAGCCGGCGCGGCCGTAGCCCTTCAGTCCCTTGTTCGTGCTGACCTCGATGGTGACGCCGCCTAGGGACCGATCGGGCATCCACTTGGATCCCGGGCCCCGCTTGCCGGTGTACTCGGGGTGGATCTCGATCGGCCGGGCTGCCTCGCGAGTGCTCCAGTACGAGCCAGGAGTCGGCTCGTAGGACGGCAGTGGGTTCTTTGCGCGGGTTCTCACGACGCGGACATCCGTGATCTCGAGGCCGGATTCTAGCGGCCATGGCTGTTGCCCCGAAGCCGCCTTCCCGGAGCCAGCGAGAATCGCCGCGAAGCCGAGAAGATCGCGTCGGCTCATCGGTCTCGAAGCCGTCTCGCCGGTTCGTGCACGTTGTCTCATGTCACAGTTCCCTTCAACCATTGGCTGGTAGATCAAGCCGTGTTCTTCGGTCCCCAACTCGAATGCTCCCGCTGCTCCACACTATCCGGCATCCGCTCCGGCTGCCGCCGCGCCGAGTGCGATTCTCCAGCGCGCTCAGCCCTAGCTGCGGGAATCGCTCCGATCCGGCGCGACGCCCGATGTCGCTTGGCCCTGTCAAGATTGCGGCCTGACGCTGTCTACCTCAGCGGGCGCAGTCCAATATACGCCCAAGAGTTGGTTCGCTGCCAGTGCCGAAATGCCCTTTGCGCACCCGGTCCCGTGATTTCCTAGACTCAAGGTCGCTGTGCTGACAGTCGCCGTCATTGGAACTCTTGACACCAAGGGTGCGGAAGTCGCGTTCCTCGCCGAGCAGATCCGTGCTCGCGGATGCGACACCCTGATGATCGATACGGGGATATTCGAGCCGCAGGCGATCGAACCGGATATTGCGCGCGAGACTGTGGCTCGCGCAGCTGGCGAGCGAACCGAGGCGCTAGCTGGATCAGGAGATCGTGGCCGGGCAGTGGCGGCAATGACCCGAGGAGTCGAGAAGATCGTTCCGGATCTCTACGAGGAAGATCGCATACACGCCGTGATCGGCATCGGCGGTAGCGCGGGAACGACGATCGCGACAGCCGCGATGAGGGCCCTGCCCATGGGCGTGCCCAAGGTGATGATCTCCACGCTCGCTGGAGGAGACGTCGCGGCATTCGTAGGCTCGAAGGACATCACCATGATCCCGTCCATCGTGGACATCAGCGGCTTGAACCGGATCAGTCGGCAAGTGATCGCCCAAGCGGCCGCGGCAGTGGTCGCCATGGCCCAAGCGGACGTCCCGGCGAGCGAGGACAGGCCGCTGATCGCGGCTTCGATGTTTGGCAACACCACGCAGTGTGTCGAAGCGGCCAGAGCAGTCCTGCAGTCGTCCGGGTTTGAAGTCCTGGTCTTCCACGCAACCGGCACCGGAGGCCGGACGATGGAGAGCCTGGTCTCGTCCGGCTTTTTCACGGCGGTGCTGGATGTGACGACGACGGAACTGGCTGATGACCTCGCCGGGGGAGTGCTGAGCGCCGGCCCAACGCGTCTGCAAGCCGCTGCCCGAGCCGGGCTTCCCGCGGTGGTCGCGCCAGGCTGCCTGGACATGGTGAATTTCTGGGCTCCCGAGTCAATCCCCGAGCGATATCGCAAGCGCCGGTTCTACCGTCACAATCCCAATGTGACCCTGATGCGAACAACACCCGAGGAGAACCGGGAACTCGGACGCCGGCTGGCGGAAAAGCTGAATGCCTCGGAGGGGCCAGTGGCGGTCTATCTGCCACTACGGGGCATCTCAGTCATCTCCGCGCCGGGACAGCCCTTCCATTGGCCCGAGGCGGACCAAGCGCTGTTCCAAGCGATTAAGGCGGATCTCCGCCCGGAGATCCCGGTATTCGAGCTGGATGCCAACATCAACGACCAGCAGTTTGCCGACGCGGTGGCCACGGGCCTCCTTCGGCTCCTCGGGCAGCCGGTTGGCACGGAAATCGCACGATAGGATTCAATGGCCATCGAGGGTAAGAACATGAGTCACAGCTCGCCGCCGACTGGAATTCCGAGGGATGTCATTCTCTCGCGACTCAGGGATCAGGTGGCTCGCGGAGTCCCGATCATCGGCGCAGGGGCCGGGACCGGGATTTCGGCCAAGTGTGCCCAGTCGGGCGGTGCGGATCTGATCGTGATCTACAACTCTGGCCGCTTCCGCATGGCCGGGCACGGATCCTTGTCCGGACTCATGCCGTATGGCGACGCCAACCGGATTGTCGTCGAGATGGCCTGTGAAGTCCTTCCGGTTGCCCGGGATGTGCCGGTCCTTGCCGGCGTCTGCGGCACCGATCCATTCCGCTTGATGCATGTGTTCCTGCGGGAAATCAAGGCGATTGGATTCAGCGGGGTGCAAAACTTTCCAACCGTGGGGCTGATCGACGGGCTATTCCGGCAAAACTTGGAGGAGACGGGGATGAGCTTCTCGAAGGAAGTGGACATGATCGGCATCGCTCGCGAACTGGACCTGCTCACCACCCCTTACGTTTTCAGCCCGGAGGAAGCTGTCGAGATGGCGGCGGCGGGTGCCGACGTCTTGGTTGCGCACATGGGACTTACCACGAAGGGATCCATTGGTGCGCGAACGGCGAAGACGCTCGACGAAGCCGTTGCGGAGGTCCAGGCTATCCATGATGCGGCCAAGATGGAACGCGACGACATCTTGGTGATTTGTCACGGCGGGCCGCTCAGCGAGCCAGGCGACGTGCGTCACGTCTTAGGGCATACGGAGGGGATTGTGGGATTTTTCGGCGCCAGCAGCGTCGAGCGCCTCCCTACCGAGCGGGCAATCACCGCGCAGGTGACGGCTTTCAAAGAGATCGAATTACGGCAGTGACCTGGGGCTGGACGTTCCCGCACGCCGCGCGGAATGGCCTAACGAATGGATATCCAGGGCTCCTCCTCTGCTACGTCCACAAGCTCGTATCCGTCCTGCCCTATCGAGGGACCTAGGATGGCCAAGATCTTGGCAGCCCGGTTGCTCTCATTGAACGAGGCATGTACTTCGTTCTTGCTGATGAATGCTGAGTCGCCTGCTCCCAGAGTGCGCTTCTCCGTACCAACCCACTGCTCGATTTCTCCTTCCACCACATAGATGACTTCCTCTTGATTGGGGTGCTTGTGGAAGTTGTGTCCGCTGTCTGGATCGAATCTCACTTCAACTACCACTAGGTTTTCTGTGCCGGTAGAGTCCGGATTGCTGAACCAAGCTAGCGTGCCCCACGGCACCTGCTCGTATCGAGCTTCGCTGGAATCCGTGAATGTCCTCATCATCACTCCTCGCCCAGATGGGCCTTGTCGGCGGTTCGGCGGCCTACGCTTCGTGGACTCGGCCCTGCGTCGCGATTTCGGCTGTGCTGCAGCCGTTGCGCCAGAGGCTCTCGCTAGTGCTGCAGCTGCGAAAACACGTACGGGCCTTCGGGGATCACTACGACTCGCGCTCCGTCTTGCAGCCGCCCCGTGAGGCCGTCCACTGCCGCCTGCGCATCCGTGTGGCTGGGACCCCACAGTTTGGACCGGTCCGCCTCGGAGAGTCCCGGCACACAGAAAGAGAGCTGCGCCCGCTGCGCGACCATGGCGAGCTTTTCCGCTTGCCATTGGTCGACGCGCACGGCCCGCTCGGACAGCACGTCAAGCAATTCCGAGAAGTCATCGGATTCGCGCACCAGCTGGCTGAACTCAGGCCCGCCCAAGCCCTCGTTGCAGGCGGCCGCCAGAAGGATCTCGCCGCCCTCTCGCACGATGTGTGCCGCAGCGGTCAGGCCCTTGACGGCTTGGTAAAACGTGAGGTCAAGCGGATATCCTCCCGATGTTGTGATTACGGCATCGGCCGGCCGGTCAAGCGTTGCCAGCGTTGACTGCCGCACGAACTCTACGCCCTGCGCGTGAGCAGAAACCGGATCGCCCGCAAATACGGCCGCGATCGCCCGAGTGTCGGTCAACGCCACATCGACCATGAAGTCGTGACCGGCCATGGCTGCGATCTCAAGCAGCTCGCGGTGAAGCGGATTGTCGGGAAATGACCCCTCCGTTGCCTTCGGATCTCGCATGTAGAGCGGGCTGTGCAGGCGCTTGATCGTCCTCTCGCCCGCCAGTCCTATGCCGATCAACTTGCGCCCGCCCGAGAATCCGGCCATCAAGTGGGGCTCGATGAACCCGAGCGTGATGTGCAAGTCTGCTTCGACGAAACGCTCGTCGACGAATGCCTGCGTCCCGCCAGCAGTCTCTCCCAGAAACACCTGCTCTTCGATTTCGCGCGCTCGGTGAGAGTGCACGGGATGGTGTTTCAGGATGGTTTCCCCGACGATCTCCTCCAGTTCCTCGGCAGTTGCCTCGCGATGCAGGCCGGTTGCGATCATGATCGTGATCGCGCTTGGCGAGATGCCGCCGGCCTGCAGTGCACCGATCACGTGCGGCAGCACGGTCTTGTTGGGTGCCGGCCGGGTGATGTCGCAAACCGCGATCGCAGCACTCTTCTTTCCGCGCGCGAGATCTTCGAGACTCGGGCAGCCAATCGGGCTCGCGATGGCCGCCGCCAGTGCCGCGTCCTCGTCTGCCAGACCGGTTGCGAAGCGCGGTCGAAGCACTTGAGTGTCAAGCTCGTCGGGAATATCGACGGTAGTTCCTTCGCGGTCGAACGCCAGTGTTACCTGCATTGCGTGTGCTCCAGTGGATTGCCGAGCGAAGCGCGTCTGGCGATGGTCCTTTACAATTCTCCTATAATTGGTCGAGCGGCCAATTTATGGACTGGCTTCTAGATCTCAATAGTAGCGTGAATTCCATCGTCTGGGGGCCACCCATGATGATCGCCCTGATCGGGACGGGCATCATCTTCACATTCGCCACCAGAGGGGTTCAGTTTCGGCGGTTCGGTTTCGCTGCCAAGCAAGTGCTCGGCCGCCATGGGGAGGCTGCGGGAGAGGGCACCGTGCGGCCCTTTCAGGCCTTGGCGACATCGCTGTCGGCGACCGTGGGAGTTGGCAATATCGCGGGCGTCTCGATCGCCATCGCCAGCGGCGGCCCGGGCGCTGTCTTCTGGATGTTCTTCACCGGGCTGGTTGGCATGGCGACCAAGTTTGCCGAGATCGCCATCGCGCTCGAGTACCGGGAAAAGGACTCTGCGGGAATCATGCGCGGCGGCGCCATGTACGTGCTGAAGAAGCGCTTCAACCTAGCGTGGCTTGGAGTGCTCTTTGCGGCCTTCTGCGCAATGGCCTCGTTCGGCATCGGCAACATGACCCAGGCCAACACGATCGCCACAGCCATGCGAGCGACCTATGGCATCCCGGACTGGATCACTGGATTGGTATTGGCGGCATTGACCGGGCTGGTGGTCTTGGGCGGAATCCGGCGCATTGCCGAAGTCGCCTCCGTGCTCGTGCCGGTGATGTGCGTTCTCTATGTGACGGCTGCCTCGTTTGTCCTGCTGTCGAATTGGAGTGCGCTGCCAGGAGTGTTCGAACTCATTGTCAGCTCTGCCTTTACGGGGCAGGCCGCCTTGGGAGGGTTTGCCGGGGCAACCGTCCGCAGCGCCATGCAGTCGGGGATCGCGAGGGGCCTGTTTTCCAACGAGGCCGGCTTGGGGAGCGCTCCCATGGTGCATGCAACTGCCGTCACCGACCATCCGGTCAGGCAGGCAACCTACGGGATTTTCGGCGTGTTCGTCGACACGCTGCTGGTCTGCACGCTGACGGCGGCGACGGTGTTGTCCACCGGCGTGTGGTCGTCGGGGCTCACGGGCGTGGAAATGACCAGCCAGGCGTTCAGCCTCGGGCTGCCAGGGGACTGGGGCGGCCAGTTCATCACGCTCGCGCTCGCTCCGTTCGGCTTCTCAACAACCATCGGCTGGGCCTTTTACGGAGAGACGGGCTTCGCTTTCTTGTTCGGCGAGCGAACGAAGCTGCCGTACCGCTGGGCCTGGGTAGCGGCGGTCTATGTCGGAGCGGTCGGAGGACTTGAGGTGATCTGGAAGATCTCCGACACGCTCAACGCCCTGATGGCTGTGCCCAACCTGATCGCTGTGCTGGGGTCGGTAGGACTTCTGCGACAGAGGATGCGCGAGTTCTTCGCAGCGCACGGATAGCTCTGCCTGAAAGCCGCCGGCGGCATGGCAGCTCGCGACAACGGCGGCATGCGGGCTCGAACGATGAGGCCTTGTGGTAGCCGGACTCGATTGGACCGCCAAATCCACCGATTCAGGGACCAACCCAGATTCCGAGAGAACTGCGGAACTGGTGAAAACTTGGCCTGTGGAACTGATTTTCTACACAATTCCTAAATTTCATAGAAAAAATTCCAACTCTCATACTTCAAACGTGGTACGGTTCGCCGGGGCGCGCAGTTCCCGCGGCAACTCGTTATCGGGAAGATGGCGCGTCTTGGGAATCAAGTCTAAATACCGGAGGACGAAATGCTAAACAGAATTCTCATCGGTCTCGGCGCGGTCATTGCGCTGGTGGTGGGCTTCGCGCCCGACGTGATCCCGGCGAACATCGCTATGCTCATACTGGTTCTCGGAGGCATCGTTTACGCTGCGATTGCGGTCGATGCCGAGGACTCGAACGCATACTTGATCGTCACTATTGCGGTCGGAGCTGCAGCGGGTGCGGATGCGCTCAGCAGCATTCCCGCAATCGGCGCGCAGCTGGATGGTGCCATGGGTGCCATCGGCACGTCGCTGAACGGTGGCGTCGCGACGGTCCTTGCTGTGAGGATCGTCAACCGCCTCAAAGGCTGACACGAATCTGGTCGACATCACGGGTTTTCGCGCCCGGCTCCCGTGAAGTGCTGGGGCGCCTCTGCGCTCCAAGGCTGACTCGGTAGTCGGCTTCGGACGCGAGCGTAGCGCCTCCGTTCGGGAAGCGTGGCGTACCGTGCGCTTCGTGCGGTACCGTCGCGACCTGCAATCCCTCGACTCTAGCGGCAGCAGTCTGCCGCCTTCAGGGGCAACGGAGTGTCGCAAGCTGCAGCGCGAACCTGGATCGACCAGTGACACAGCAGCTGGTGGCAACGAGCCAGTAGCGGGCCAGCGCCTAGGGCAGAATCCCCTAGGCCAGCAGATTGGCTGGCCCGCTCAAGCCAGGTACAGGCAAGGACTGTAGTTCGCGTGGTCCTGCAGTGCCTTGAGAGCACTGCGGGGCACCGCCGCAGCGCATGAATTTGCGTCGGTTCCACCGCCGCACGGCCGGTTGTCGGGAGGCGTTCCGACTTGAGCCGAACGGCGGGCACCGGCACAGCCGAGGAAACCGAGGGATCGAGGTGCCGCGGCGGACTCGAGGGCACGGTGGTGAGCGGCCTAGTTCTACCCCCGCCCCACGTGCGTCGCGACATGAACGCTAGGTGTGGCCCGTCGCTAGCCGCGCACCCATTCCAACTACAATCAAGAGCTTGTGCGAGGCGTAGTCTTGGCCGGTGGCTTGGGAAGCCGCCTCGACCCGATCACTCGGATCATCAACAAACACCTGCTGCCTGTCTATGACAAGCCGATGATTTACTACCCGATCCAGGCGCTTGTCAACGCGGGAATCGAAGACATCATGATCGTCACCGGCGGCCGCAACGCCGGGGACTTCTTGCGCCTGCTCGGCAACGGGCGCGAGTTCGGGCTCAAGCACCTCGACTACACCTATCAGGAGGGCGAGGGAGGGATCGCCGAGGCGTTGGATCTCGCTCGCCACTTTTCAGAAGGCGAGCATCTCTGCGTGATGCTCGGCGACAACATCATCGAGCGCAATGTGGTCGCTGCCGTCAACGCCTTCCGTGAGCAGCAACGGGGCGCGCGGATTCTGCTCAAGGAGGTTCCTGACGCTGGCCGCTACGGCGTGCCGCGCTTCGAGTCCGGCCGCATCGTCGCAATCGAGGAGAAGCCCGAACGGCCCCCGTCGAGCTATGCCGTGACGGGCATTTACCTGTTTGACGGGACGGTCTTCGACCGGATCGCCAAGCTCGAGCGATCAGCTCGTGGCGAGCTCGAGATCACTGACGTCAACAACAGCTACATCGCCGACGGCTCGATGCAGTGGGAGGAGCTTGAAGGCTGGTGGACCGATGCCGGCACCGTGGATGGGCTGCTACGCGCTTCGCAGCTCGTCGCGAAGACGGGTGCCAACCACCTGTAGCGCGTTTTCCGCTCGATCGGGTCAGAAGTTAATCTGAACCATCTCCTCGCTCGCGGCCTTGAGGTTGCGCATCGCCACTTGAGCCGCGAGTTGCTGTGCCGCGTTCACAAGCGCGCGCAGCCCGCGCGCGGATCGGCTAGCACTACTCCTCGGGATTGTGTGGTCTTACAACCCTATTCACGTCTAAGCGAATGCTTAATCGCATTTGCATCGAGATGGGTTTTCCGGCTCTCTTGGCGGGCTCGAACCTCGTGCGCTCGACCGCTTCAACTACACGCTGGTCCGTTTCCATATCCACCCCGCGGACGACCTTGACGTCATGCACTGAACCGTCTGCCTCGACACGGGCTTCCACTTCCACAGATACTTCCCCATCGGCATCCATCAACTCCTTCGTCAATCGGGGAGCGATAAAGTCCAACATCTTCGGAGGGGAGAATTCATCAGCCGCATCCGTTCTCTTCTCAGACTTGATCCCCAGCACGGATTCGATGTGCCTCACAATCTGGGACCTAGAGAGCCCTCCGACATGCTTCGTATCGATTGTTCCGTCACGACGCACGAAGTACGTGGTTGGGAACGAGGTGATTCGTCCAAATCCGCGCTCGACACTCTCGTTGGCTACGAATACCGGGTACGAGAACTGCCGTTCCGCGATGTAGGGCCGCACGACGTCCCAACCTTCTTGATCCAACGATACTGCCAAGACTGTGAAATCCTTGGACCCGTATTTCTCTTGCATCTCGTCGAAGATCGGCATTTCGTGTCGGCATGGAGCGCACCAAGTGGTCCAGAAGTTGAGCAACACTGCCTTGCCGTCCAAGTCGCCGTTGGTCCACACCCTGCCGTTTGCATCGCGGAGGTTGATCGACGGGAGCGGGTCGTTTTCTGAGGGTCCGACAGAATCCGCCTCGGCATCGGCAGTTACCGACTCGGACTCTCTAGGTTCATGATCGTATTCGGCGGGCGGCGAAAAAGTCGCGGCGGAATACGCGATCGTTCCGATACTGACCGAGAGGCTTGCGACGGCGAAGACCAGCACCAGGATCTTGATCTGCCGGAGTTGCTCGGCCATTTGTGTCGCCGCAGTTACAAGCTTGGCAATCTCTCCACTCGGGATTTCAGGTCCATTGCCTTCGAGATTCATTGGCTTCCTCCAGCTCAGATTACACATTGGTGGGCATTGTGCCCCTTGTCAAGCCTCGGGGCAGATGCTGCATTCGTGATGCTTGGCGCATGCATGGGGAGCCAAGCAAGGGCTTCATCCCAACACGCCCAGGAGTTGCTAGTGGTGGGCCGAGATCGCGACGCGACGCAACGACCGCATGCGCCCGCTAGGAGGGCGCACCATCGCAACCGAACCGACCACATGCGACTGAGCGTCAGGTAGTTCGGATTGGGCGATTTGAGTTCGCCGTTGCCGGCGAATCTTGGTGGCTGGCGTCGGGACCGCCCTTTGCCCCGGCGTGATTGATGGCGAACGACTGCTTGACGCGCTTGCAGTCGCAACTTCCCTCATTGCCGACATGCTAGCCATACGCTCTCGCTTGTACAGCGGTTCAGAAGTTGATCTGAACCATCTCCTCGCTCGCGGCCTTCAGGTTGCGCATCGCCACTTGAGCCGCGAGTTGCTGTGCCACGTTCACGAAGGCTTGTGCTGCGGGCGCGTCCGGGTCGGCTAGCACGATCGGCTTGCCGTGATCCGAGGTTTCCCGCACGGTCGTGGCTAACGGTACCTTGCCCAGAACCGGGATGCTCCAGCGATCGGCGATCTTCTCGGCCCCGCCCGAACCGAAGATGTACTCCCGCTCGCCCGTGGAGCGCGACTCGTAGTAGCTCATGTTCTCGACTACGCCAAGCAGAGGCGTCTTGAGCTGTTCGAACATGATGATCGCCTTTTCCGCGACGTTGACCGCCATCGGCTGCGGAGTTGTGACGATTAGCGCACCGGTCAGCGCCAGCCGCTGGCAGAGGCTGAGTTGCACGTCGCCTGTGCCTGGCGGCAGGTCAATCACCAAGTAGTCCAACTCGCCCCACTCCACTTGGTTCGTGAGCTGCTCCACCATCTTGGCAAGCATCGGGCCGCGCCATACGACGGCCTGGTCCTTGCGGATGAAAAAGCCCGTGGAGATGATCGGGATGCCTTGCGCTTCCACCGGGATGATGCCCCGGCCGCCCTGCTGCGGTCCGCTCGTCGCGCCCATGATCAGCGGGATGCTGGGGCCGTAGACGTCTGCGTCCATCAGGCCGACCTTGGCCCCGGTCGCCGCCAGTGCGAGCGCGATGTTTGCCGAGACCGTCGACTTTCCAACGCCTCCCTTGCCCGACGCGACTGGGATGACGTTTCGGACACCCGGAATGGACCCCTTCCCGTCGCTGGCCGCGGGGTTCGCCCTGGCTCGATTCGTGACCGAGGCGTTCACTTGCACCTGCGGGTCCACCGCCTGCACGGCAGCGATCGCCGATTGAAGCAGTGCGTGCGCCCGCTCGCCATCGGCCAGGGTGTTCTGCAGCTTGAAGGCCACCGAACCGTTGGCCGCCGCGAAGTCCGTGATCAGGCCGAGTTCGACGATGTTCTTGCCGTAGTCCGGGTGTACGACGCCGCTCAGTGCGTCCTCGAATTGTTTCTGGTCAGCCATGGTTCGCCCTTGCCGTTACCGGGGCAGTGCCGCCGGTTAGCACGACTAGGTCTCCTACGAATCGGTCCATTTCCTGCTCCGCGCACATTAGGTCGCGAATGCTCGTGCGGGTCAGCAGCTGGTCGACCACCGATTGCACCGCCCTCCACAGAGACCGGATCGAGCAGTCGATCGAATTCGTGCAATGGTCCTCGTGCCCGGAGAACCGCCCGCAGAACTCCCCGCCGTACAACTCCCCGCCCAGCACATGGATGGCTTGTTTCGCGGTGATTTCTTCCGGAGGCCGCGCCAGCTGGTAGCCGCCGGCTTGGCCGCGCTCGCTCGCTACCAGGCCTCCCTCGCGCAGGACGCGCATCAGTTTCGCCGCGTGCGGCATCGAGATCCCTTCTGCGCGCGAGATCTCGTGGATGCTCATCATGGCGTCCGGCCCGGCTTGGGCCAGTCGCAGCAGGCAGCGCAGGCCAAATTCTTCTTGGGCGCTCAGTTGCATGATTGGACCTCAGACAAGGTTCAGGACGAGCTTGGCTTCCTCGCTCATCTTCTCGGGCGTCCACGGCGGATCGAAGGTGATTTCGATCTCTGCGTCCGCGACGTCGGGTAACCGCTCGATCTTGTACTTGGCCTCCGCCGGAAGCGTCTGAGCGGCTGGACAGTTGGGGGCGGTGAGGGTCATCAAGACCTTCACTTTGTCCGGCTGATCGGCAGACCGCGGCGCGATCACCTTGTAGATCAGCCCGAGCTGGTAAATGTCGATCGGGATCTCCGGGTCGTAGCAGGTCTTCAGCACTGCGACGACCTTCTCCTCCAAGGACGCGTCCGGCGCATACTCCGGCTCCTTGGGGGGCAGGGGCGAAGTCAGCGGCATGTTCGAGTGCATGCTCGGGATGAAGTCGCCGTACTTCGGAGCCGCCGCTAGCGCTCCGGTGTTGAGGCCGCCGCTTGCGGGCTGGTCGTCTGGCCCGGTCCGCCGCTCTTCCGCCGTGTCGGACGACGGCTGGTTCAGGCCTAGCTTCAGCATGGACATCAGGCGAATATCTCCTTGGCGGTTTCGATGGCATCCGCCAGCGCGTCGAAATCCCCGCGGTCGTTATAGAACGCGATTGACGCGCGCGTCGTCGCGCTCACGCCGTAGAACCGCATGACCGGTTCGGCGCAGTGGTGACCCACGCGCAGCGCGATTCCTTGACGGTCAAGGATCGTGCCCAAGTCGGCGGGATGGATGCCTTCCACCTCGAAGGACAGCACGCCAGCCTTGTCTTTCGCCGTTCCGATCGGGCGCAGGCCTTGGATCGCGCCGAGCTTGTCGGCGCCGTAGGCCAGCAAATCGGCTTCGTAGGCGGCGATCTGATCCATGCCGATGCGATTCAAGTAGTCCACGGCCGCGCCCATTCCGATCGCCCCCGAGATCATGGGCGTGCCCGCTTCGAAGCGGTAGGGCAGATCGTTGTACACGGTCTTTTCGAAACTCACCGACGAGATCATGTCCCCGCCGCTTTGGTAAGGCGGCATCTCCTCCAGCAGGGCGCGGCGAGCGTAAAGCGCCCCGATGCCGGTAGGCCCGCACATCTTGTGCCCCGACAGTGCGAAGAAGTCGCAACCCAGCGCCTGGACGTCTACCGGCATGTGCGGCGCCGCTTGGGCGCCGTCGACTAGGCAGACTGCGCCGGCGGAGTGCGCCTTGGCGGCGATCTCTTGCACCGGGTTGACTGTCCCGAGCGCGTTCGACACTTGGGTCACCGCCACGATCTTGGTGCGCGGCGAAAGCAGGCTGTCGTATTCGCACATCAGCAGCTCGCCGGCGACGTTCATCGGGATGACGCGCAGGTTGGCGCCCTTCTCCTGGCACAGGATCTGCCACGGCACGATGTTGGAGTGGTGCTCCATGGCCGAGATAATCACGTCATCGCCGGCTCCCACGTGGGTCCTTCCCCAGCTTGAGGCGACGAGGTTGATGCTCTCAGTGGCGCCGCGCGTCCAGACAACCTCTTCCAGCTCGGCCGCATTGAGAAACTGCTGCACGCGCAGGCGCGCCGATTCGTACTTGTCAGTGGCCCGCTGGCTGAGCTCATGCACGCCGCGATGGACGTTCGAGCGATCCTTCTCGTAGTACTCGAGCAGCGCCTCGATCACCGGACGCGGCGTTTGCGACGAGGCGGCGTTGTCGAGGTAGACCAGCGGCCGGCCGTGCACGAGCTGCTGCAGGGCGGGGAATTCCGCCCGCAGCGCCTTGGTGTCAAGGCGAATCGGTGCCGCCGTTGCGGTCGTCACGATCGCGCTCCCTTCGGCCGTCCCATTACGGCTCCTGCGAGGCAAAGCGATCCAGCAGCAGGGATTCGAAGTGCTCCTTGAGCCAAGCGACCCTGATGCGTTCCAAGGCGTCGGCGGCGAATGCGTACGTGAGCAAGTTGCGCGCCCGATCCGCTCCGATGCCCCGCGACTGTAGGTAGAAAGCAGCCTCTGAATCCAGTTGGCCGATCGTCGCTCCATGCGTGCAGCGCACGTCGTTGGCATCGATTTCAAGTTGCGGCTTGGTATTGACCTCGGACTGGTCAGAGAGCAGCAGGTTCTTGTTGCTCTGCACCGCATCCGTCTTCTGTGCGTCAGTCCGCACGAAGATCTTGCCGTTGAACACGCCCTTGGCCCTGTCGTCGAGCACGCCCTTGTAGAGCTGGTGCGAGTTGCAGTGGGGCATGGCGTGGTCGATGCTGGTGTGGTGGTCGACCAATTGGTCGCCGCGCACGGCGTAGAGCCCGTCCAGCGAGCACTCGCACCCCGACCCGTTCAGCCGGGTGCCGATATCGTTCCTCGCAACGGCGGCCCCGAAGCTTATGGAGAACGAGCTGACGAAGCTGTCGCGCTGTTGGGACGCCTGCAGCCTGCCCGTGTGGTAGGCGTCTAGCGATTCAACCTGAGCCCGGTAGTGGTCGACGCGGGCGTTCTCCTCGGCATAGATCTCTGTGACCGCATTGCGCCAGTAGGCGCCAGATCCGGCGTATGTTTCCACCACTTGGACCGAGGAGTTTCGTCCCGCCACGATCAGCACGCGCGGCAAGCTGTCCCGCGGTCCGTCCCCGAACACCAGCTGAATAGGCTCTTCCAGCACCGCGCCGCGCTCCGCCTGGATAACGACCGCGTCGGCGAAGAATGCTGTGTTGACGGCGCAGAGCGCGTGATCCTCGTAGTCGGCGATCGCGGCTAGGTGCCGCTGCACCAAGTCAGGCTCGGCGCGCAGCGCCCCTGCCAGCGATTGCACGCGGGCACCCTGCGGGACGCGGCCTAGCACCTGCGGGCCGGCGGCGGTCGCCCGGTCGGACGCGCTGCCTGCCGCGTAGCTGGGGAGAGCGGCTTCGGCGCCAGCTGGGCGCGTTGCGAACAGCAGCTGGCCATCGGCCAGCCCGGACAGGTCGGTGTACTTGTATTCCTCGTGCTTGAGAGAGGGCACGCCTAGTTGCAAGAAGCGCTCCATGGCACGCTTGCGGCGCTCCAGCAGCCAAGTCGGCTCGTCCGCAGAGCGGGCGAGCGCGTCGTTGAAGCGCTCTAGGTAGATGTCGGCTCTGTCAGCAATCGCCGGCACGTCAGACTCCCGCGACCGCCTGGGGAACGACGTCGTCGTTGATCCAGCCGTAGCCGCGCGACTCAAGCTCCAGAGCCAGGGTCTTGTCGCCCGACAGCTCGATCTTCCCGTCGGACAGCACGTGCACGTAGTCCGGGACGATGTAGTTGAGCAGACGCTGATAGTGGGTGATGACCACGAACGAGCGATCGGCGCTGCGCAAGGAGTTCACGCCGTCGGCGACGATCTTGAGCGCATCGATGTCTAGGCCCGAATCGGTCTCGTCGAGCACTGCCAGCTTGGGTTCCAGCATCGCCATCTGGAAAATCTCGCTGCGCTTCTTCTCGCCGCCCGAAAAGCCCTCGTTAATGGCGCGCTTGAGCATGTCGGCATCCATGCCCAGAGGGCCGATCTTTTGGCGGGCCAGCTTGAGGAACTCTCCGGCGCTGAGCTCCTCTTCGCCGCGATGCTTGCGCACCGCGTTGACGGCCTCGCGCATGAAGTACATGGTGGTCACGCCCGGCACCTCGACCGGGTACTGGAAGGCTAGGAACACGCCTTCGCGGGCGCGGATCTCGGGATCCATGTCCAGCAGGTCTTGGCCGTTGTACGTCACCGAGCCCTCTTCGATTTCGTAGCCGTCGCGTCCGGCCAGCACCGACGCCAGAGTGCTCTTGCCCGATCCGTTGGGCCCCATCACGGCATGCACCGTGCCGGGCTGGACATCAAGGTCGATCCCTCGCAGGATCTTCTGGCCGTCAATGCTGACGTGCAGATTCCGGATTTGCAGCATTTGCTCGCTCGTTCTCCCCCCGCCGGCCGCCTCTAGCCGACGCTCCCCTCCAAGCTCACGCCCAGCAGCTTCTGCGCCTCAACCGCGAACTCCATCGGCAGCTCGCGGAAGACCTCCTTGCAGAATCCGTTGACGATCATCGACACCGCGTCCTCTGTCTCGATGCCGCGCTGGTTGAGGTAGAAGATCTGGTCCTCGCCAATCTTGGATGTCGTTGCCTCGTGCTCGACCTGGGCAGTCTTGTTGCGCACCTCCAGATATGGAAAGGTGTGCGCGCCGCAGCGGTCGCCCATCAGCATCGAGTCGCATTGCGAGAAGTTTCTGGCGCCCTCCGCCTTGGGCATGATCTTGACCAGGCCCCGGTAGGAGTTGTTCGACACTCCAGCGGAGATGCCCTTGGACACGATGGTCGAGGTCGTGTCCTTGCCGATGTGGATCATCTTGGTGCCGGTGTCGGCTTGCTGGTGGTTGTTGGTGACCGCGACCGAGTAGAATTCGCCCACCGAGCCGTCGCCGATCAGAATGCAGCTCGGATACTTCCAAGTGATGGCGGAGCCGGTCTCCACTTGGGTCCAAGAGATCTTCGAGCGCTTGCCCCGGCACGCCCCGCGCTTGGTCACGAAGTTGTAGATCCCGCCGTTGCCGTCCTTGTCGCCCGGGTACCAGTTCTGGACCGTCGAATACTTGATGCGCGCATTCTCCAGCGCGACCAGCTCGACTACCGCGGCGTGCAGCTGGTTCTGGTCCCGCATCGGCGCGGTGCAGCCCTCCAAGTAGCTGACGTAGCTGTCGTCCTCGGCCACGATCAGGGTGCGCTCGAACTGTCCCGTGTTCATGGCATTGATGCGGAAGTAGGTCGACAGTTCCATGGGACAGGTCACGCCCTTGGGGATGAATACGAACGACCCGTCGGAGAACACGGCGGAGTTGAGCGCCGCAAAGAAGTTGTCCGATGGCGGCACGA
Source organism: Terriglobia bacterium (assembly GCA_009838515.1). Classification (GTDB taxonomy): domain Bacteria; phylum Acidobacteriota; class Terriglobia; order Bryobacterales; family UBA6623; genus VXMF01. The sequence continues at coordinate 23,745 of VXRL01000094.1, forward strand.
CCGATCCGAGGTACTTGCGCACGAGCTCGGGGTGCTCGCGCACCGCTTCCGAGATCGACATGAAGATGACCCCGGCGTCCGCAAGCTTCTCGCGGAAGGTCGTGGCCACGGACACGCTGTCAAAGACAGCATCTACCGCCACGCCCGCCAACACCGCGCGCTCCTCGAGCGGGATGCCGAGCTTTTCGTAGGTGGCGAGCAGCTCGGGATCCACCTCGTCCAGGCTCTTGGGCTTGTCATCGGCGCTCTTGGGGGCGGCGTAGTAAGAAATGGACTGATAGTCGATCTTGGGATAGCTGACATTGGGCCACGTGGGCTCTGTCATGCCCTGCCACTGGCGGAACGCCTTCAAGCGCCAGTCAAGAAGCCATTCGGGCTCTTCCTTCTTGGCGGAAATGAAGCGCACGGTGTCCTCGGTCAGGCCCGGCGGCAGGGTCTCTTGATCGATGTCGGTGACAAACCCGTACTTGTACTCTTGGGCGGTCAGCCCCTCAAGTTGTTCGACTGCGCTGCTCATGGGTCGGCTCGCGACTAGCACCACTGAGGAGTGGCATCTAATCTATACATATCAGTATACATTGGATTGGGTCGGAGCTGCATTCCGTCTGCCTCCGGGGATCGGCGGGCGCGCCGATCGTCGTTGCAGCTAGCGGCTACGCATTCGCAGCCGTAGAACTGCCGATCACCAGCCGTAGTACCCGGGTCGCGTCCGGACGTGGACATCGTGCCCGTTGACATGGACCCGGATGCGCCGCCACGCTCCGTCGAATTCTTGGTTGGCCGGGTAGTAGCCCAGCGTGTAGATGCTGCGCAACTCCTCCGCGACTTGCTCGTAGACCTCATCTAGGTCGCGGATCGACTTCGCACGGAAGAGCCTCCCCCCGGTTCGCTCGGCCAGCTGCTGCATGCGATTCCGGGCTCGGTCCGTCGACTGGCGCTGGCGCTCGCGCCAGCTTCGCTCGACCCTCACGCCGAACTCTTCGGGCTCGAGGAAGATCGGATAGATCGCGCTGTTGATCTCGGCTGCCACCCGCAGCAGATCCTCGAAGGCGACTACCGATGGAACGGAGCGGCGGTTCCTCGGCAGCATTTCATTGTCGATGCCGTCGCTGATGACCACCAGCGCGTTGCGCTCCCACCGTCGCCGGGCAAGCTCTTGCGCGTACGAGAGGGTGATCGCGTCGTAGAGGGGCGTGCCGCCCGACAGCCGAGGGATCTGCTCGATCATCCGCAAGAGGGCGTCCCGATCGGCCGTGAGCGGGCTGACTACCTGTAGGAATGCGTCCGACAGCAGGTAGATCCCGACTTGGTCGGTTGGCCGGGCGGCCAGCACGAACTGCTTGGCCGACTCGAGCACGGCCTTGCGGTCCACCAGGGTGCTGGTGCTGCAGTCCAGCAGCAGGATCAGGTTGAACTCGGAATCGATGTCCTGCACGATCCCGATTTCCTGCGCGACTCCGTCCTCGATCACCGCGAAGTCTTCCCGCCCCAATCCCGGAACTGGCCTGTTCTGTTCATCCACCACGGAGGCCGAAAGCTGCACCAGCCGGACGTCGGAGTTGAATCGGACCATCTCGTCAAGCGCTTCGGCAGGCGCGTCGCCAGTCAGCGGCTCGGCGCCGTCGCGACGGCTCATACGCATGCGAAACGGTCGCTGCAACATGGTGCTGAGTGTCTCGCTGGCCTGCCAGTGCATCCTGATCGGAGAGTCCTCGGGGATCGCGGTGTCCCGCAGGACGAGCGCGTCGGGCCTCACTCCTTCGAGGCGGATCATTCCATACAGACTCCGGCGCTGGTCGCGGAGGTCATCAACCTGCCAAGCGGTTTCTACAGGAGGCTCTCCCGGCGAGCGCATCGAGCCGCGCAGGTGCTCTGGGATGTCGACGTGCGCCGGCTTGCGGCTCAGGGACGCGGCAAACCGAACCGACTTCCACGGGACGGCCAGCTCGACCCGTCCGAAGCTGGTCTTGAGGTCCGCTCGCCGGACCAATCCGGTGACCGAAATCGGGCCATCCGCGGTCTCGACTTCCAAGCGGTGTCCGTAGGGCAGGTCGACCTCCAAATCGACCAGTGCGCCGTCGGTGGGACTGGTACGGATCCTCGTCTTGCGTCCCAGGCGCGTCGTGGTCGTGTCTCCCGCCTGGACTGGCCGCGAGCGGCTGGTTCTCCGCAGTCGCACGCGCTCGGTGTTGACCACCTTCACGCGAACCGCGCCAGCCGGGTTCTCGACCCGCAGAACCGGTTCCTCGAGGGACTGGGAATCGCGCCACCATGGATCGTTCTCGAAGTCGATCGGTTTCAGCTCCTCCGTGTCCGTGCCGGTAACGACGATGTTGTTTGTCACCGAGCGCACGCCCAGCACGGCATAGGCCTGCTCTTCGGCCACCCACCGTTCGCGCTGTTGCTCCAATTCGCCCTCGAGCGTTAAGTGGCCGTCTTCGACCACGATGTGGATCGGTTGGAGCAACACCCGTTGGATGTCCGTGGGCGAGCGTCGGAGGCGCTGCCGGAACTCTGACTGAGACGATGCCAACCGCCGGATCTCGGGATGCCCGTAGATGCGCCAGTACGCATTGATCCGGATTCCGATGTCGTCGCCGGACGATGAGAACAGCTCCAGCTCGTTCACTACCGAATCGACCGCTTCAAGCTTGCGTATGGATCGTGCGATCCCGCGCTTGAGCGTTCGAGTTGTCACCGTCCCTGTCAGAGTGACCTGGCGGTCTTCGATTATGAAATTGACCCAGTCGTAGATTCTGATTCCGCGCTGGGAGGAGATGAGCTGCGTGATCTGGTCGACCAGGCGTGCGTCCTGATCTTGCGAAGGGGTCGCTAGAGGCCCGGCCAAGAGCAAAAGCGCAAGGCTCGTAGCGACGGCCCGGGCGGACACGGATTGATCTTAGCCCATCGCGAGCGACGCTGGGTCTCAGCGGAAGCCGTCGCGCAGCTTGTCGAAGAAGCTCTCTTCTTCCGGGTCCCGGCCAGCTACGAGTGCGGCTCCGAGCTGCTCGAACAGCTCTCGCTGCTCGCTGCTGAGCTTCTTCGGGATCTGGACGTCCACGTGTGCGTAGAGGTCGCCGCGCCGACTGCTGCGCACGCGCTGGATGCCCTTGCCGCGCAATACCAGCCTGGCTCCCGATTGAGTGCCGGGCCTGATGGTGTGGACTTCTTCTCCCTCGAGCGTCGGTATCGAGACCCTTGCGCCCAGTGCGGCTTGGGCGACATTGATCTGGACATGGCAGTGAATGTCAGCGTCCTCACGCTCGAAGACGTCGTGCTCGCGCACGTGAATCAAGACGTAGAGGTCACCGCGCGGGCCACCGTGGCTGCCGACCCCGCCCTCGCCCGACAGGCGCAGGCGCATTCCGTCGTCGACCCCTGCGGGAATATCCACCTTGCGCTTGCGCTGGACCTGTTGCACGCCGCGACCCCTGCAGGTCGAGCACGGATGCTGGACGACCTGCCCGGTCCCGCGGCAGGACGAGCATGTGCGGCTCATCACGAAGAAGCCCTGCTGGGTACGCACCTGACCCCGGCCGTCGCAGCGGTTGCAACGTACCGGACGGGTTCCCGGCTCGGCACCAGTACCGTCGCAGCGCTCGCACGATTCGTTGCGCGGAATCTGGATTTCCTTGGAGCAGCCGAAGGCCGCATCCTCGAAATCAATCTCGAGTTCGTACAGCAAGTCTTCGCCGCTCTGGCCGCGCGAGCGGCCCCGGCGCGTGCCGGTGCCGAAGAATTCTCCGAAGAGGTCACCGAAAATGTCGGGAAAGTCGTTGGCGTTGAAGCCGCCCATGCCGGCGCCCGCAAGCCCCTCATGGCCGTACTGGTCGTACAGTTGCCGCTTTTCCGGGTCACTCAGGACGCTGTAGGCTTCGGAAGCCTCCTTGAATTTCTCCTCGGCTTCGCTGGAGCCCGGGTTGCGATCCGGGTGGTGCTTCATGGCGAGCTTGCGATAGGCCCGCTTGCACTGGGCCTCGTCCGCCCCGCGCGGGACGCCGAGCACCTCGTAGTAGTCGCGCTTCTGCACCTTGCCGGCCCCTGGCCCCGGACCTTCCGGACGCTATTCCTTGACCGCGACCTTCACCATCGAGGCCCGCATGAGGCGGTCCTTGAAGCGGTAGCCCTTCTGGTAGACCTCGAGAATCTGTTGGTCCGACTGGTCTTCGGTGGCCGGCGCCCGGTCGACGGCGAAATGCAGGTTGGGGTCAAAGGTCTCGTGCTGGTCCACTTCCGCCAGGCCGGCCCGGGAGAAGACCTCGAAAATGCGCCGGTGAATCAGCTCCAAGCCCTTCTTGATCTCGGCAGGGACGCCGTCGGCGTTGATGGCGCGCTCGAAATCATCGACGATCGGCAGCAGCGACTGAATGGTGTCCGAGGCGGCGTAGCGCACGACGCCCTCTTTCTCCTTTTGCAGCCGCTTGCGGATATTCTCGAAGTCCGCCTGCGAGCGCTGGAGCTTGGCCAGCATCTCGTCGCGCTCCTGACGCGCCGCCGAGAGTTGCTCCTGCAACTGCTCGACGTCGGGCTCGGGCTCGGCTTGTTCCGCAGGGGCGCTGCCGTCGCCATTCATGCTCTCCGGCACATCCGCCTGGTGGGCAGCCTCACCTGCAGTGCCCTCAGTCTCTTGGTCGATTCCCTCTTGCTCCGGCATGCTTCAACAGGTTGCTAGTCGCCAAATTTCATCGTAGTACAGCACGTGGCGTCTCCTTGCGAGAGTGGCGGGAGTGTTGTCGCGTCGGCGCGAGTGCGCTGCCTGCACGGCGTCAGCCACTTTGCCCCGAAAGACTGCGCTGACAAGCGTAGCCTGCGCACTTCCGAACTGGACGCAGTCGTCAACCCTACGGCGAGTCAAGGAATCTAGTTCCTCGATGACGGCTCTGGCGCGGGCTATGGTTCGCCTTCGTCCTCGTCTTCGATGCCCGTGAATGGTTCTGCCAGGCCTTGTTCGCCAAACTTCCGGATGATGGGCGAGGTGTCGCCGGTATCCAAGGCACTTTGGTAGTGGCTCACGGCGAGGTCGCGATTGCCGAAGATGTCGTGGATTCGCCCCATGTAAATGTGGGACATCGCGCGAATGCGCGTGTCGCTGTCGCCCTCGGCAGCAACGGCGAAGTGTTCCAGGGCCAGGTCCGGGTCCGCCTCGTCCAAGGCAATGCGACCGAGTCCGTAGTTGGCCTGGCCGCGGCCCTTACCGTCTCCCTGCAGCACCCGTTCGTAGAGCTTGCGCGCCTCGTCCAGCTCGTTGAGTTGCAACAACCCCTCGGCCTGGGAGAGTAGCTGGTCCTCTTCGGAGACCGCAGGACGGGCCACTCGTCGCGGCGCGGGCGCCTTACGCGTAGGGCGTTCGGCGAATTTGACCTGCTGGATGCGCTCTGCCTCCTGGCGCACCCGGATGTCGTCGACTAAGGTCTCGTAGTAGCGACGGAAGGATTGGGGCTGCTTTTCGTACTCCGCCAGTTTCTCGTAGAAGTAGGGTGCCAGTATGAAGCCGTTGCGGGTGTGTTCCATGATGCGCTCGAGCTTCTTCTGTTCCGGCTCGTAGCGCATGCGCGTCTGGACAGCATGGGCTAGCGACTTGGTCAGCAGCAGCTGGAAGTTGGACTTGTAGGCATCGTCCAGGGCTGGTGCGTACAGCGCCATGCGAGAGAGCGACTCCTTCTTGGCGACCACTTCCGCGTACCGAATGGACAGCCGGTCGAGCAGGTGTAGCAGATAGGCAGCGCGGATTTCCTCTGTGCGCACTTCCGACGAGGAGTGCACGACTATCTTCACATCGCCGCCGTAGGCACGCATGTTGATGCTGCCTGGCGCGGCTAGCAGGTCGAAGTAGACCTTGAAGCCACGCGCCTCCCGGCTTGCCGGGGGCACGCGCAGGTATCCGTTGATTTCGAAGACCGACTCGATCAGCGGGTCCTGATAGCGCAACATCGCCTCTTCATAGGCAGGCAGGTACCGCTGCCAGAGGCCTTCGATGTCGGCGACTTCGTAGAATTCGCGCAGCAGAGCGGACAGGCCGCGAATCGCCCGCACATCGAGCGGCAGGTCCGTGGGGACCTCGGCCCTGAGGTCGAAGAAGGGAGGCTCGCCGCACATGAGGGCGAACGAAATGTACTGTGACAGGTCGAGCTCCGAGTCTTGCAGCTTGTGCTGTTCGTAGTAGGTGCGCAGGCGGTTGCGCATGCCCGAATCGACGGATTCGAGTTCTTGACGGAGGGCCTTGCGGGCCGGGTGATCCGCTTCTGCCGAGAGGCCGTCGTCATAGCCGGCCGCGTTGATCGCTGCCATGACAGTGAACATGCGAATGTCGGCGATCAGTTGCTCTTCCGCCTGGGCGGATAGCGGCGCCGCCAGGATCACGGCGGCCACGACGATGGAAAACGCCCTCACCAGCACGCCTTCAGTGTAGGCAACGAGGCTGGAGAAGGCTGCCGAACGGCGCTCGCGGCGCCTCTGGAGGAGCGCACCCGCCATACAATGGAAGGCGTGCCAGGAGCAGGCCGCCGAATGGCGAAGCGTGTCCAAGAGCCCAGTGAGAATCCAGTGCCCGCCGCCGAGGGCGATCCCTCCACGGCTGCGGGGCGCTCCGCATGGGAGCACGTGCTGTTGGCCAGGCATCCGCAGCGGCCACACTCGCTGGACTACATCGCACGCCTGATCGACGGCTTTTCCGAGATTCACGGGGACCGCGCTTTCGGGGACGATCCCGCGATCGTGTGCGGGTTCGGATCCCTGCGCGGCAAGCAGGTCATGGCCATCGGCCAGCAGAAGGGGCGCAAGACGGAAGAGCGCGTTCACCGCAACTTCGGCATGCCGCGCCCGGAGGGATACCGCAAGGCATTGCGCTCGATGAAGCTTGCGGAGAAATTCGGCCGGCCGATCATTACCCTGCTGGACACGCCGGGGGCTTATCCGGGCAAGGATGCCGAAGAGCGTGGCCAGGCCGAGGCGATCGCTCGAAACCTCTACGAGATGGCCAGCTTGAAGGTGCCCCTGGTCACGGCGTGCATTGGCGAGGGTGGCAGTGGCGGCGCCCTGGCGTTGGGTATGGGCAATCGGGTCTTGATGATGGAGAACGCCGTTTACAGCGTGATCTCGCCCGAGAGCTGCGCGGCCATCGTATGGCGGGACTCCGGCAAGGCTGAGCTGGCGGCGAACGCGTTGAAGCTGACGGCCGTGGATCTCAGGGATCTGGGCTTGGTGGACGAGATCATTCGCGAGCCGCAGGATGGCGCTCATGAGGACGTGGACCAAGCTGCGATTCTGCTCGGCGATGCCTTGGAGCGCAGCCTTGAAGCGCTCGCGGCCCAATCAGCGGACGAGCTAGTCGAGGGTCGCTACGAGAAATTCCGCAGGATGGGCTCGTTCTTCGAAAATGTCCAGTGACAGCGCAGGGGGCGATGTTGGCGTCGTGGCGACGCTGGGGGCTGGAGTCATGGCGCATTTAGTGGAGGAGAATCCATGCCGGTAACTGCTCCTACGAAGTTTCTAGCCGCTTGCATGTCGATGCTTGTCTTGGCGGCTGGCCTTTCAGCCCAGGGCGGCACTGAAGCCTTGCCGAATCCCTATCGCATGGTGGAGGGTTGGGGCGAACTGCCCGAAGGAGCGCTGTGGGGCTCGTCCATCGGGATCATTCCAGACGGTGAGGGAGGGCTGTGGCTGCACCATCGCTCGGACCCGCCGATTATCAAGCTGGATTCGTCCGGCAAGGCCGTCAAGGCTTTCGGCGAGGGAATGTTCGTGCAGGCCCATGGCTTCTGCATGGACCAAGATGGCAACCTCTGGGCGGGCGACAGCGGCCCATTCTGGGACGACCCGTCCAAGGCGGGGCGGGGCTATCAGTTCTTCAAGTTCAGCCAAGACGGCGAGTTGCTCCTGACACTGGGCAAGGCTGGCGTGTCGAGGGCGGGCAAGGACACGTTCATTGCGCCGACCGCCTGTGCGGTGGCGCCGAACGGCGACATCATCATTGCCGACGGCCATTTCCCGCGTCCCTCAACCAGCCAGCAGGACGGCGACCGGCTAATGCGCTTCACCAGCGATGGCGAGTATGTCAACGAGTGGGGCAAGAAGGGCACTGGACCCAGCGAATTCGATGGTCCGCACGCGCTGGCGTTTGATTCGCGGGGCCGGCTGTTCGTGGCCGACCGCTCCAACGACCGCGTCCAGATCTTCGATCAGGACATGAACTTCGTGGATGATTGGCGGCAGTTCGGGCGCCCCAGCGGGATCGCGATCATAGCCGGCGACTTCCTGTTCGTTTCCGATTCCGAGTCCGGCAAGACCATTGCCGGCGCCGTGCGCAATCCTGGCGGCGAGAACGGAATCCGAATCGGCAGAGCTGGGGACGGGGAGGTGCTGGTTTTCATCAGCGGGACCGATCCAGAGGGATTGGGGGCGGATGATCTCGGAAACGTCTTTGCCGGACTCACTAGACAGCCCCGCGCGAGCCCGCCGCTTCTGCAGAGATGGGTGAAGCGGTGAGCGGGGTCGGTTGATGTCGCTGACATCGTTGCTGCCCCGCATCGCTTCGGAGTCTCGTCGGGCACGGCAGCGAGCCATGCGGTCGCTATTGGCTCTGGCCTTGCTGGCCTGGACTCCCCTGTTCGGACAGAGCGTTGTCGAGGGCTTGGAGTTGGACCTCGCGCCCCTCGAAGCGCTTCCGTTCGTCTGCCCGATGGACCCCGATATCAGGTCCGGGAGCGCAGGAGTCTGCTCCCGTTGCGGGATGCAACTCGTCTTCGGCCTGCCCGTGCCAGCCGAGTACCCGGTCCGATTGACGACTACTCCAGCAGCGGTTCGAGCGGGTGAGCCCGTGGAGTTGGGTTTCGAGGTCTTGCAGCCTGATAACGGGGAGCGCCAGACCGAATTCGAGCTTGTTCACGAGAAGCTCTTTCACCTGTTTTGGGTGAACCACGACCTTGAGGTGTTCCGGCACGAGCATCCCACGCTTGGCGACGACGGCATCTTTCGGATCGAAACGACGTTCGACCGACCCGGCGTGTATCGGCTAATGGGCGACTTCTACCCGACCGGCGGGACTCCCCAGATGATTCCGATGACGTTGACCACGGCGGGATTCGAGGAGCCGTTGGAGATGCTGGCTCCTCGCCTGGCCGCCGATAGAGAGCCCAAGCGCGGCCGCAACGTCAAGGTCTCTCTGCGCACCGATCCGCCTGAGCCGTTAGCGGGTCTTCTGACGCTGCTGTTTTTTGAGCTCAACACCGCCCGGGGGCTGCAGAAGTACTTGGGCGCATGGGCGCACATGCTCGCGGTCAAGGACGATCTGATCACGATGATGCACGGTCACCCCAGCATTGCCGATGGCGGCAAGCTGATCCAGATGAATGTGATCTTCCCGGAACCGGGCATGTACCGAGTGTGGGTGCAGGTACGGCGCAAGGGGAAGGTCAGCACGCTCCCGTTCACGGTAGAGGTGAGCGGGCTGCCATCGCTCTGATCTGCAGCCCTACTCCGCGCGGCCGGCCCAAGCGAACCTAGGCTGGGGGCCTGATACCCGATAGGTGACCCGCAAGGGGAGGGAGGGACCGGACCATCGTCGGACGGCCTTGACAGATCCTGATAAATCGGAGTGTATTCCGAGTTAGTTGACCTAATTCGGAATACACTCCTGCTTGTGAGCTACGAGAGAATCCTCAGCCTGGAACTTCCTCAGGGACAGTCGGCCTTCCTCTGGGGGCCGCGCAAGACAGGAAAGTCCACGCTGCTTCGCTAGCGATTCCGCGAGACACGAGAGAAGGGATCGACGAAACTGAGGCGCTTCTGGATCCGGACCTTGCTCAGCGGGGAGTCACGCTGGAACAGCGCGAGAGCTTGGTTCTGTTAGCGTTGGTCCTTGGATCGACAACATGATCAGGACGCAGATTTCCCTAGACCATGAACTGTACAGTCGAGCCAAGTCGATGGCGAGACGACAGGAGATTTCGCTGGCCGAATTGTGTCGGAGGAGCTTGCGCGAAACGGTTTCCCAGGAACCGGTAGACAGGCCATGGATGGCATTCGCCGGAATACTTGACGGAGAGCGGGACGACAGTGAATCCGTCGATGACGTGGTTTACCGTCACGACATGCCACGAAATCTGGAATAGTGTGCCTCGAGACGGGAATCTACATCGCGCTGCTGGACTGGGACGCTGCGTTTGGTAGCGGGCTGGCGTAGGGTGGACGCGGAACCGATCTCTTTACTAACAGGTCCATCATGGCACTCAACATCAAGAACGACGAGACGTGCCTGCTCGCCCGCGAATTGGCTCGACTGACCGGCGAGACCATGACGGGTGCGATCACCGTTGCGCTGCGCGAACGCTTAGAGCGTGAGCGGCATCGCCGCCGTGCAGACGCTTTAGCCGGCGAGCTTCATGCGATCGGACAGCGCTGCGCCAGCATATTGAAGCCAGGGCCTTCAGCCGTGGAACATGGCGAGTTGCTCTATGACGAGAGAGGATTGCCTAAGTGATCTTCGATTCGTCCGCTATCCTCGCCGTCGTCGTCCTACCCAGATCTTGCACGTCTATCACCTTTGCTCCTTGGGCCAAGCTAGTCTGGCCGGGGGGTGAGTTCATTAGTAGATCGATGTAGCTGTGTTCATCCACGGTGCCTCTCGCCATGGAACTGAACATCCGCGAATCGCGCAAGCCGGCACGCGCAGCTGATCTGAATTGCTTTTTTATCGCGGATACGCTATAAACCAATGGTTGGAATGGTCGGTTGAAACTGTCGTCGCATCCGATGCCGAAATCGCAGCGTTACCAACCAAGCTTCGGGCTCGGTTGGTCCGCCTGCTGGAAATGGTTGAGAATGTCGGCCTCGAACAGCTTCGCGAGCCTCATGTCAGGCATCTGGAGGGAAAGCTCTGGGAGTTGCGGGCGAAGTCGCGAGATGGGATCGCCAGAGGGATCTACGTGACCGTCACGGGACGGCGCGTCATAGTTCTCCATGTATTCGTCAAGACATCGCGGCGCACGCCGCGGCAAGCGTTAGCGACGGCCAAGGAGCGAATGAAGCAGGTGTAACATGGCGAAATTGAAGGATCTGAAAGAGCGTTTCATGAAAGACCCGGCGTTCCGTGAGGAATACGCGCGGGCAGACGAAGAGTATGCGTTGGTGGAGGCAATGGTCCATGCCCGCACGGCCGCGAAGTTGACACAAGCCGAACTGGCAGCGCGTATCGGCACTACACAGTCGGCGATTGCAAGGCTGGAGGGAGGCAGGCTTTCGCCGTCGGTCCGGACCCTGCGCCGGTATGCCGAAGCAACAGGTATGCGGCTGACGTTCGGATTTGAGCGCGCCGACGGTTGAGCGCTCGCACGTACGCGTGCCCCCGTCGGAAGCCTGCTATCGAGCAACGGATTCGACCTTAGCGGCTATCGGTATCAGGATTCGCCGGCTAGGTTGCTAGCCGACGTATTGATCGCGCCTGCAGAGACAGTTACTCGACGTATTTCTCTCCCAACCATTCCGGCACGCGCTGGTCGTATCGCAGTTTGGTGCGCTGTGCGAACGCTCCTTCAAAACACGAGTCGAGATCCGGGTCCAATGGTAGGACGCCTGGCAAGCTGGACGCAGCCTCAAGCTCGAACCGCTTTCGAATTAGAGGACTTGACGACCCGTACGCCGCCTCCCACCAAGACATGATGCGGTCGCGTGCGGCCAGCATAAGCGTCGCGCTTGGCAACTTCGCTCGCTTCTCGTTCTGGTTCACCGACCGATTGGCGGGCATGAGATTCCAGAGGTCGGAGCACGGCCAAGCCGACCAAGGAAAGCAGTGGTCGAGGTCTAGCGACCTTGTTGAGAGTCTCTTGCCGCTCCAGACGCAATAGAGCTTGCTGGACTCCAGCAGATCTCGCGCCTGCCGCTTGGCGACCCCAACGTCTCGCGTGGGGTCGGACCATATCATCGCTGCGGCCGCGCGATCCCTTGGCAACTCTCGGCCCTGTGTTTCTGCGTACCGCTGCATGAGTCGGATCCACTCCTCGACTAGCGCTGGCTCGATCCAGACTGCAAACCGTTGCACGGCCTGCCAGATTCTCCATGGAACGAGCATCTCGCCGAAACTGCGCAGGTACGGTTCGTCGATGACATTGGGCGTTAGCCCCCGAGGGAGCCTTGGGGTGTGGTTCACCGGGAGGATCGGAGTCCCATCCGGAAACGTCATGTAGTGGGCGGGCATGGTCCGGATCGTTCCGGCCGCATCGCGGAGAGCCCCGTGGAGAGCCGCTGAGTCGGCTGGGCCAAGGCGAATTCCCACTCTCATATCTAGGTGAGAGAATGCCATGAGGCTGCAAAAATCTTCGCGTGCGAATCCGATGTGAACTCCTCCGCGGACATTCTTCGGATTCTGTGGGAAGTCAGCTGCGAGCAGTGGCTTGTAGAGCCTCAGCCACGTCAGCGCGACCAGCCCGAGCGGAATCGAGACTTTGTCGTCGTCGGTGAGCCGCACGAGCCCGGCGGAGCCATCAGCGATGCGGCAAATCGACCGCAGCAGGCCGAGCTTGTAGGTCGAGCTTTTGTCGTCGTTCAGAATCACGTGCCGGAGCAGGGGCAGCGCGCCTGTTCCGTCGTCCGGAAACCGCAGAACGTAGTTCTTCCACCGGACCCCGTCGCGGCCCAACAGATCCTCGCGCTCCACTGCACGATGGACAATCGTCCCGTGCTTCTTCGCTAGCGACTCGATTTCTGAACTGTCCACGCCGTACATCCCGCGCTCGGGTTCTTCGGGACCGATCCGCAGAGAGAGGGCAATGATGCCACCTGGCCGAAGAAGGTTGACAAGCTTGCGAAAGGCTCTGGGACGCTGCCCCGGAGGGACGTGCATCCATACTCCGCTGAGCAGGATGACGTCGAACGAAAGCCCCGATCGCACCGCGTAGTCCAGCTTGGGAAGCGAGTCGTGGACCCAGCGCACCGAGGGGGAGGGATGTAGCTCCGTAGCCAGTAGCCGCATCGATTTGGAGGGTTCGACGGCGAACACCTCGTAGCCCTTTGCGGCGAGCCAGGCGGCGTCGCGCCCGGATCCGGCGCCGACATCTAGGACGAGCGCCGGCGGTTCGGGCAGCAGGTCGGTCACCCAGTCGTACAGGGATTCTGGGTCCACGGATTCGTATCGTGATGCGACCGTGCTTGCGTGTTTGTCGTACCAAGCGACAGGATCTTTCATGGCGCTGCGCCCGAAACTGCGGTATTGGCTGAATACGGCTTCCGTGCTAGGCGCGCTGGTGGTCGCTCCAGAAGCCAGCCGCCTCGCAAGCGATTTTCGCGCAAACGGAGCCCCCACTGCATCGCACCACTAGAAACACGATGGTTGCAACGGAAACCGGGGCGGACTGTGAACAGCCAATCGGCTGCCATTCCCGGGTCCGGTCGGTTCAGTGACCGGGATTCTCGAAGGAATTGCAGCACGTAGTGGCTGGCCAAGGCCAATTCATCCCGCTCGCCGCCTTCCTGCCGTGCCGCTTGGACTATCTCAGGAACCCTATAGCTGGCTATGCTCAGCTAGAACCAAGTGTCCAAGCGTTCTGTCGTGCCATCTCCTTGTGTATGCCTCTCGTAGCGATGGGTTTGGGCGATGGCCGACATCGTCGAGCAATCGTTCCAATGAGACCAGTCTGGTGCGGAATCCGAGTCGAATTCCGAAGCGTAGACTCGCCTTGTCTGGACCGCACAGTATCCAGGAATCGTCACGATGAGCTGCGTGCGCCCAAAGCGAAGCCTCGCCCTTATCGAGGGCGATATCGGGTACTCGCACGGCCAACTCGGCTCGCGCGCGGTCTGTGACGCGATGTACCGCTGCCAATGACTTACGCAACTCGGCCCCATCGATCCGCCGTTCCGGCCGCCGCCGTTGCTTGCCAGCTTGTGTTTCCGCTACGCAATCTTCGACAGTCTGAACCCGGTACCCGCCCGCGAGTGCGCGTCAAGAGCCTGTGCGGTGAGATTCCAAGATGACATTCGTATCGATGAGTAGTGGGCCATGATGTCGCGCCATCGCAAGTCACAGGTCGACCGGCCGCGCGACTCCATTCGCCACGAACAGATCGGCCATATCTTCAATGGCGAGGCCGAGCAAGGCGGCTAGTCGGCGGACGGAGACATAACCCGCTTCGATAGCCAAAGCGAGGATCTCGACAAATCGTCTTGAGAACAGCGCAGGTGTTGCGCCACCGACCACCTGGTGCCCGTTGTTGAGCAGCGCATCCTCGGGCAGCGAGCGGGCCACGGCAAGCTTCAGTTCCCCGAGCGAGACGAGCCGCCACCGCAGGGCGGAGGAGGTCACTCGAAGTTCGTCTGCCACAGCGTTCAGCTGTGCTATCAGATCCTTCCCGGGCAGGCTAGCCCAACCGGCCGTTTGTTCAAGCGTCGAAGCCGGCATTAGAACTGCCGCTGCGAAATTGTTAGCGAGTTGTTCAACTCGGTTGCCGCCGGTTTCCCGGATCTCCTCGGAACGTTCCGGCGGCATGGCGTCCCACGTCAGGATGTGGAATAACTCGTGCGCAAGACCGAAATTGCGCCGGCCTTCGACCTCTCGACGTTGGATTATGACTGTGTCCAATTCCGGCAACCGGCAAGCCGCGCCAGAGATGCCTTGCTGGGCATCAACCATCAGAACCAAGATGCCCAGTTCACGCTCCATGACTTCGATCAACCCCGTTGCAGGTACCTCCCCAAGGTTGAACTCCGTGACGAATCGCTCCCCAGCCGCCATGGCATCCTCGAAACGCGAGTTGCGGGTAAGCCCTAGCGCCCGGCGCATGAGCGGCAAGTCGCGCCCGACTTGCGGCGCCAGTGCACGGTACGCCGCGATCCACCGACCGGCGTCGCGTTCGTAGTCTTCGAGTTGGTCTACTTGGACACCTGTATGCCGCCATGAGAAGCGGCCTTCGCCGACGAGTTGAAACGGATCGGTGAAGTATTCAAGCGGTGCGCCCAGCCTTTCGACTGCTAGCATCAATTCCGTCGCTGTCATGCGGCGTGTGCCGGTCTCGATCGCCGAAACGGTTTGGCGGTCCTTGAATCCGAACAGCTGAGCAAGATCATCTTGGGAGAGCCCCTGCTCTACGCGCATCGCCTTGAGGCGCACTCCTATCAGGTGCGTATCCATCACTACCTGTCCTAGTGTAATTATCATTGCACATTTCTATTTGCAAGAATTCCGTGCAAACTGTCTTTCGCGGAGAATCTCCATCCTTGTCTCTTGATTGCAAGATCGGACGAGGCTAGAACGGCGTTTGATTCCGATCAGCGCACCGATGATCGGAAGCACGGGAGGTGCTTGGAACTGCTTGGCGGGGCCTTGGGCGAGTCAGGCTACAGCGGTCGGCCGGAGGCTAGGAGATGCCCGAGGTGAATCTGCTGCATCTGGGACTCGTGACGAGTTCCCGGGAATCTAAGATCAGGCCCAAAGGGGTCGAAGTGAAGCGACGCCCCGCGCGGCCCTCTCGATGTGCTCACGAGTGTTGTATACGTGCGGACACAAGCGAAAGCCGCCGGATGTCGATCCGGCGATGCCGAACTTGTCGTACATGGCATCGAAGACTGCTTGTCGCTTTTCCGGTGCGACCTGCACGATGCATACCCCAGCGCTGAGCTTGTCGTCGAGTGGTGTGACAAGCTTGGCTCCTGCCTCAGCTAGGGACTGCTTTAGGAGAGAGGAGAGTTCACGGACTCGCTGTTCCACACGATCTGTCCCGATGGAGGAGTGAAATCCCGCAGCCTCGCTCATCGCGCTGATCGCAGCGTCATCGCGTTGTCCCATTGATTCGAACTTCCGGGCACCCTCGAGTTCGGTCTCCGCCTCGTTACCCCATCCGGGAGCCACGGTACTGGGCCAGATCTCTGGGATCCTTTCACGGCGGACATAGAGGAGCCCGACTTCCTTCGGTCCGCAGTACCACTTGTGCGCGCTTGCTGCGAATGAATCGCAGCCAAGCTCGTGGAGATCCAATTCAAGCGCGCCCCAGGTCTGGGCTCCGTCCACATGGACGTAGACTCCAGAGCGCCGGGCGAATTCGCAGAGCTCCCGCACCGGCAGCAGCAGCCCGCTCACGTTGGACGCATGGGTGAGGGCCAGCACGCGCGTCCTCGGAGACAGTGCCTCCCTAAACGGACGGATCAACTCATCAGGGTTGGTAGGGTTCGGCGGAACCTCAACCTCTCGCAGCGAGAATCCTCTCCGTTGCGCCCGCACCTTCCAAGCGACGTTGTTGGTCGGATGGTTCTGGCGCCAGATCACAACCTCGTCGCCGGCTTTGAGGTCGAGCCCGTTGTTGATGATGTTGTTGGCCTCGCTGGTATTGCGAACTAGAGCCACTTCGTCCGCTTCCGCTCCGATCTGGTCTGCAACGCTGGCCCGCGCTGTCTCCCGGTCCGAAGCGTAGCGCTCCCGGTTTTGAAAGGAGCAGTCCTCATCGATCGACCTAGTCAGCTCTGTCACGGTCGCGGCGACACTCGTCGGAGAAGGGCACAGGTTCGCGGCGTTCATGGGCACGCGGTCTTCCCCAAACGGAAACTTCTTCCGGACCTCTTCCCAATACGCCTCGCCTTCTTCGGCCCTTGCTACGCCGCGGGGGCGCATGGCCAAGGCCGAGGCCGTTGCGATGCCAGTCAGAAACCGCCGTCTCGTTTCTTCTGTAGTCATGTTGTGATGAGCCTACCAGAGAGACTGGCTGGTCGCCTTTGATCGGAGCGGCGGATACACGGCGAGTCTCAAGTATTCTGGAGAGTCCCGGTCGGCCTCGGCTCTGGAGCCCCCGCAGGTGCCGGCTGTCCCTGTCCCGTGGACCCCCTCGCCCACACACTTGCCGGCGCCACGCTGGCGGAGACGCGGCTCAAGGACTTGACCCCATTTTCTGCTCCGGCGTTGATTCTGGGTTCCAACGCTCCTGACATTGACGCGATCACGATGTTCATGGATCGCGACCTGTCCCTTTGGTTCCGGCGCGGGTGGACGCACGGCCTGCTTGCGATGGTCGTCCTGCCCATCGCGCTGACGCTGCTACTGTTGCTTGTCGATCGAGTGATCGCGCGCTTGCGGCGGCGCCAGCCAGTGGCACGGGCGGGTCCGTTGCTTGGACTTAGCACCTTGGCTGTGGTCTTGCACCCGTTGCTTGACTGGCTCAATATCTATGGTGTCCGCCTCCTGATGCCATTCGACGGCAGGTGGTTCTACGGAGATGCGCTGTTCATCGTCGACCCGTGGCTCTGGCTGCTGCTCGGCACTTCTGTAGTGGTTGCGCATAGCGCTTCTAGAGTCGGCGCCTCGGCGTGGGTGGCGCTCGGTGCCGCGACAACGTTGCTCATTACCAGCTTCGATGGCGCGGCCCTGTTCGTCCGACTGTTGTGGTGCGTCGGTTTGGTTGCGATCATCTGGCTGCGTCTGGACGGGCGATTGCAGGGGCGCATTCCAAGACTTGCCAATATCGCCTTGATCGCCACCGCGTTGTACATCCTGACCATGGTGACCACGTCGCGGCTCGCTTCGCGGCAGGTTGCTGCGTGGATGGCCGAGCGCAACAGCGTCCCGATGCAAATCATGGCGGGGCCCGCACCCGGCAATCCTTTTCGCCGAGATATTGTCGTCGCTGACGCGGAGCGCTATCACTTCTTGGAAGTCAATTGGTTAGCGGCTGAATCGATCCGATTTGCCCACCCGTCCATCGACCGCGGTCCCGAAGGGCCAGTCACCCAGGCTGCGCTTGCCGCGCCTCAGGTCAGGGGGCTGAACAGCTGGAAGCGGCTACCGGCCTATCGAGTTCAGCCAACGGCAGATGGCTATCGGGTGTCGATCTCCGACGTCCGCTTCGCGAGACGAGTCGGTAGTGGACTGGGAGCCGCGGTCGTGGAACTCGATCGGGACTTGCACGTTGTTTCCCGCTGAATCAATTGGGGAAGGGGCATAGAGCGGTGCTTGGATCGGTCTAGGCTGCGATCAGACCGTGACGCCCATTTCGTCCCAGGTGATCATCCGGCGCTGATAGATCGCTTCCCTGCCCATGATGCTGGTGAGGGCCGCAGTGGCGGCGACTTCAATGTCGGCGATCGGCCTGCGGTTCTCGCGGATCGCGCGAACGAAGTCGTTGTGGGCTTCTTCAGTGAGGTCAAGGCCCTCGATACCCTTGTGCTCGACGGGGTCGGAGTTCCCGTAAATGTCGTAGAAGGTCCACGAGCTGTTGTCCAGTTCGATCGTGCCCTTGTCTCCGTAGATGACGTACCACTGGCCGTTCGGGAGCTTCTTGAGCGCCCGCGGATGCAAGTAGAGTTGGCTGTAGTCGAGGTGCATGTCGTTGTTGTAGATGTACTCGACGCTGAAGCCGTCCATCATGACCGTGCCCGCAGGCATCGGTTCAGGAAGGTATCGCTTGCCGTGCCCGTAGGCACTGACGGGACGGCTGCCGGCCAGCCAGTTGCAAACGTCGAGGTTGTGGATGGCGTTTTCGACTATGAGGTCCCCTGATAGCTTCACGTCGTTGTACCAGCCGGGGAAGCGCCGTTGCTGGCCACTGCCGTCCTCGCGCCGCGTGCCCGGTCGCGAGGGGGTGCTGTGGCGTTGAGCTTTGATGACGAGCGGAGTGCCGATGAGTCCTGTTTCGTGGATCTCGCGCACCACTCCCTGCATGTGCGGGGAACTGCGCAACTGCTGCCCGATCTGAAACACGGCCTTGGACTCGCGGGCGGCGTCCAGCACCAGCTTGACCTGATCCGCCGAGATCGCTAGCGGCTTCTCGCAGAAAACATGCTTGCCAGCCTCGAGTGCCGCGGCCGACATCTCCGCGTGGAGGTAGCAAGGCGTCGCAATGAGGACAGCGTCGATTTCCTCCTGTCGGAGCAGCTCCCTATAGTCGGCGTAGGAACGAGGATTATCGGTTCGGGCGGCGCTTTGCGCGGCGTCACGGGCAGAGGGATCAATGTCGCAGATGGCTCCGACTGTGATGTCTGACCGTGCCGCCAAGCGCGTCAAGTGGGCGTTACCGCGCTTGCCGACGCCGATCATTCCGAAGCGCAACGGTTCTTCTTGCGCGCGCACCGCGGTCGTGGCCGCTGCGACGGCTGCTCCCTGCAGGAAACGGCGGCGGAAGAATGTACTGGCACTCATGCAGGACTCCCTCGCATCGACGTAGAGTCTTGTTTTCGGGCGGTGCTCAGCGTACCATGTCGCCGGGATCAGCCAATCGCTCTCGGTGCCTCGCCTAGATGCGGGGGGGCGCTGTATGGCTGCATGATCCAAGGCCGGAAGCGATTCATGTACGCAAGGGGAGTCATACGGTTGGCGTGGGTGCCCGTGGCGCTGGCCGCGGCTGCGGCAGCGGTGCTGGGGCAGTCTGACGGGTTTGTGTCACTGTCGCCCGTAGTTGACTTAAGCGAGCACTGGACGGTGGAGGGGTCCGCTCCCGACACTTGGTCGGTCAAGGACGGCGTGATCGTTTGCACTGGCAAGCCGAACGGATTCCTGCGGAGCAAGAAGACGTACCGCAACTTCATCTTTCGGGCCGAGTGGCGGTTCCAGAAAGAAGGTTGGACCCAGAAGCCTCCGAAGTATCCGAATGCCGGTTATTTCATTCATGCGGGAGCGGTCGAGGACGACTGGCCGAAATCCCTGGAAGTGCAAGGCCATTACGGTGAAGCGGGCAGTCTGTTCGGTGTTCGCGGGGGCAGCGTGAGCGGCGCGCACCGCGGGCCGGTATTCGAGAACCGCAGGCCGCTCGGCGAGTGGGAGAGCATCGAGGTCCAGTCGCTCGACGGAATCGTCACGGTGAAGCTCAACGAGAAGAAGATGAACGAGGGCCACGACATCGAACCCGCCCAGGGCAGCATTTGCCTCCAGTCAGAGGGCTGGCCTGTCTTCTACCGCAACCTACGAATCAAGGACCTCGACTAAGCCAAGCGCCTGTCCGGTCGCTGTTCTAGCGGCGCTGGTCGCTTGCCACCCGCCGGTGACAGAGTATCGGCAGCTACAATAACCGACACATCGCGGTCTACCTAGGCAGACCTTCGCATGGACAAGCCGCGCATCGGATACGCCCAGCGGAAGCGCACGCGGCGGATTGCCGCCGGGTCCATCGCGGCTGTCACGTTTTTGGCACTGGCTTGGGCCGTGTCCCGCATCGAGCCAGCCGCACCGGGCGTGGATGCTGCGGTTGTCTTCACGGACACGGTCAAACGCGGCGAGATGTTGCGGCAGGTTCGCGGTATCGGCACCTTGGTGCCCGAGACCGTGGTCGTGATCGCGGCGAGTGACGCGGGCCGTATCGAGCGACGCTTCGTCCAGCCCGGCCAGCCCGTCAAGCCGGGCACAATCCTGCTGGAGCTCAGCAGCCCGCAAGTCGAGCAGGAGTACCTAGACGCTGCGGCCCAGCTGAGAGAGGGTCAGGCCGAGTTGGCGAATCTCCAGGCCCAGCTCGAGGACCAGCGACTTACCCAGGAGTCCTTAACCGCTGACTTCGAGGGACAGTACCTGCAAGCCAAGGCGCAGCACGATGCCGATCTTGAACTGTCCAAGTCCGGGCTCACAGACCAAGTCACCCTCATGAAGTCACGCGTTGCCATGGAACAGCTGCACAAGCGGTATGAGCTGGAACGGGCTCGCGGGGACGCCCGCAAGCCGTCCGTGGAAGCGCAGCTGGAGGCGCAGCGGGCTCGCATCGAACAAATGGAAGCACTCCTCGCGCTGCGCCAGGACAAGGTCGACCGACTCAGGGTTCGGGCCGGGATGCAAGGAGTCCTCCAGCTCATGGATGTCGAGGTCGGGCAGCTCGTTGCCCCGGGTGACGAGTTGGCCCGGGTTTCCGATCCTTCGCACCTGAAGGCGGAGCTCAAGATCCCGGAGACGTTGGTCAACGATGTTGCGGTCGGGCAGCGCGCAGAGGTCGACACCCGGAACGGCCTTATCGAGGGCGAGGTTTCGCGCATCGATCCGGCCGCGATCGAGGGGACCGTGCTCGTCGACATCCGGCTGCTCGGAGAAATGCCCCGCGGCGCGCGGCCCGACCTCAGCGTCGACGGGACGATCGAACTTGAGCGGCTGGAAAACGTGCTGCACGTGGGTCGCCCCATCCATGCCAGGGAAGAGAGCCTGATGGGACTCTTCAGACTGGAGGGTGACCAAACGCACGCCTCGCGCGTCCAAGCGCAGGTAGGCAAAGTTTCAGTCAGCACTATCGAAATCCGTTCCGGCCTGAGCGAGGGCGACAAGGTAGTCTTGTCCGACATGTCGGCGTGGGACGCCTATGACAGGATCCGGCTCGAATAGGCGGTCAGTTCTGCGGCACAAGGAGGCAGCAAGCTAGGCAATGGCAGAATCAACGAACGGCAGTGCGCCGCTCATCCGCTTGGAAGCGGTGTCGAAGGTGTTCTTCACTGATGAGGTCGAGACGCACGCGCTTTCGGGTGTCGATCTTGAGATCCGCGATGGCGAGTACGTGGCGATCTCGGGCCCGTCTGGCTGCGGCAAGTCGACTCTGCTGTCGATACTCGGGTTGCTCGACACCCCGACCGACGGGGTGTACCGGCTCAACGGCGAGTCCGTCGAGAACCTGAAGGCGAGGCAGCGGGCCCGCATCCGGAATCGGCAGATCGGCTTCATCTTCCAGGCGTTTAACCTGATCGGCGATCTCACGGTCTTCGAGAACGTCGACCTGCCGCTGACGTATCGAGGGATGCCGGCCACTGAACGCAAGAAACGGGTCGAGGAAGCCTTGGAACGGGTCGGGATGGCACACCGGATGAAGCACTATCCGTCGCAGCTGTCGGGCGGTCAGCAGCAGAGGGTGGCAGTGGCCAGGGCGCTCGGTGGCGAGCCCTCGGTGCTGCTCGCCGACGAGCCGACCGGGAATCTCGACTCGAAGAACGGCGAGGCCGTGATGGAGTTGCTGCGAGATGTCCATGACGGTGGTGCGACCATCTGCATGGTGACGCACGACCCGCGATTCGAGGCCTACGCGGAGCGAGTGGTGCGACTATTCGACGGACGGATTGTCGATCACGCCGTTGACGAGCTGGAGCCTGCTGGTGCCGCTTGACGACGAGCAACGGCAATGATGGATGCTTGGGGATCGGCAACCTGACGGTCTGCGCAGCGACTACTGCTACACCGCAAAGCCCATAATTCATCCATGGAGCGGTTATCGGCAGATAGTTCGTGATCCCCCAAGGACAATTCGATTGCCCTGCTTGTACGGATATCTGTAGGCATCTATTCGCTTCCGCGCTATTGCGATCTCCCTTCGGATGACCAGTGGGAGGGCTTTGACAAGGCGCAAGATCCGTTCCACAAGTAAGGAGTCGCTTACTTGGCGGGTGCTGGTCCGGCACTCCCGGTCGTCCGAGGTCCAGCGCCGCATTCGACAGACCGGGCACATGGAGAATAAAGAGATGCGGTCAGGCCAAGTGCTATTGGTCACAGGTGCAAGTCGTGGCATTGGTGCGGCGACTGCACTGCAAGCGGCGGCACGCGGCTACTTCGTTTTTGTCAATTTTCGACAGAGCGTCGAGGCGGCCTCTTCAGTCGTGGACGAGATTCGAGAACGGGGTGGAGACGGTGTTGCTGTTCAAGCGGACATTGGACAAGAAGAAGACGTTGTAAGGCTCTTCGAAGCGATTGATGCTCAGGAAGGGAACTTGGTGGGAGTCGTCAACAACGCCGGCGAACTGGCGCCCGCCTCTCGGCTTGAAGACATGGACAGCGCCCGCTGGGAGGCGATCTTCAGGACGAATGTGCTCGGAACTCTGTACTGCACCAAGGCAGCCGTCAGAAGGATGAGTCTGCGGTCTGGGGGGGCTGGCGGCTCGATAGTCAACGTTTCGTCCGCCGCCTCTCGAACAGGCGCACCCAATGAGTACGTAGATTACGCGGCGTCCAAGGGGGCGATCGACAGCCTCACGATTGGTGTTGCCCGTGAGGTGGCTGAATACGGCATTCGTGTCAATTGCGTCAGGCCAGGCTTCATCCGCACCGGGATTCATGCAGGGCGGGGAGACCCCCATCGGATCGAGCGGCTTCAGGATGCGCTGCCGATGCGGCGTGGCGGTGAACCGGACGAAGTGGCTGCAGCGATATTGTGGCTCCTGTCGGAAGAAGCCTCATATGTGACCGGCTCCTTCATCGACATGGCCGGTGGCCTGTAAGTTGCGACAGCGCTGTCGATCTAGTCTCTCTACGGCAAGGTGTCGCAGACCCCGCGGCTGATTCCGTCCAGTCCAAGACCACGAGATCTATTCCGTATGGTCTTGGCTCGCTGCAAACCGTGATCGGGAGGACGGCCGCTCTCGTGCCCAGATCCTTAGCTGCGGGGTGTACGTCGTGAAACTGCACTCAAAGTTGGACCAATCGTAGGGCGGCGTGCTTGACATCGTCAGCCACAACTTCTCAGGGACGCGACCCATCTGCCGCGTCCTTGGGTTGCAGGAGGAAAATCCGCCCGGTCAGCTCCTGCAGCGTGAAGTAGATGCGGTCACGCCCAACGTCGAATCCTAAGTAATCGTACGGGATAGTGGCTATGGAGAAGCGTGTGGTGTCGAACGTCTTGACAGGCTGTGGCTCGCCCCGGGCTCGGTTATCGGTGCTCAGTCCAACCCGCCAGATGTCAAGGTTTCCCGTGCGATTGGAAAGGAAGTAGAGCGAGCGCCCATCTGCTGACCAGCGAGGCATCACGTCAAAGTGCTCATTGTTCGTGATATCGATACAGTCCGAGCGGGCTATCGGAGCGGTCGCGTTTGCGGGAACCACCAGAATCTGAGCAAGCACATCCTCTTCCTTGCCTCGGGCGAACGCAATCCAACGACCGTCGGGCGAGAACCGGGCGGAATCCACCGCGTGCCCGTCATCAAGACGTATCAGTTCTGACGTTTCTCCGTCGGGCGCACTAACACGAGAGATTCGGCTACGATCCGCATCGCTGACAAGCAAGGAGCCGCCATCGGGCGACCAATCAGTCGGGATGCCACACGATTGGCACAGCAGTCGGCTCTGACCGGATTCGAAGGTATAAACCCGAATCTCCGAGTCGCCGCGCGATCTCGTTTCGTAGGCCACGTCCATGCCATCCGCAGAAATCACCGCTCCACGCTCGCGGTTCTGGTTGTTCGTGATGTTGATTTCTCTTCCGGATGGCAGGTCTCTAACGTAGACATCCGTTAGGCCTGTCCTTCCGACGAATGCGATTCGGTCTCCAGCCTTCGAAATCGATAAGGCCGCTGGCTCGGTGGGTGATTGCAAGCTGGCGCCGAGCGTTGCATCGGAAGCCTGCCCCGTGGGCATCGACCATATGCCGATATCGCTGTTGACAGTAGAGAGGGCGATTGTTCCATCGGCTGCAACCGAGGCGGAATCGAGATTCGAAGGGCCGAAACTCAAAGCGTGGGGTCGCCCAGTGTAGCGCCAGGGGTCGGTATCAAGTTGAACCTTCCATAGCGTGTGCCGCGAGCCATAGAGGAGCGAACTGCCCGGCTCGAACCATGTCGGGGACACGGCGATGCTAATGAGGCCGAGACCAAGCGCGGACCGCTTGAATCCAATGAAATTCGTGGGGATCCGTTCTCCCCCGTCTGCGGGTGTGATCCACCATTCGTACGCGTTCGGAGGTTCAACCGCGGCGAAGAGAATGTGTTGCTGATCTGGCATCCATTGGCTTGTGGCGACGACGCTGAAACCGGACTGGAGAGTTCTCGGTTCGCTGCCGCTAAGGTCCACAACCATCAGCCGTCCATCGTTGGACGCGAAACTCACGTTGGTTCCGTCAGGCGAAAAGGCCGGGAACCTTCCGTTGGCCGCGAGGAAGCGAGCGCTTCCACCGAGGGACGGGACTATGTAGAGATCGTTGGCTCGTTGGAAGGCGAGCATCGACGAGTCTGGCGAGAACACAGGCCACACTTCCTCGTCCACGTCGTCGGTAACTTGGACTCGGCCACCTCCACCAGTCTGTTCCACCCAGATGTCAAGATGTCCGCCGCCGTCGCGATCTGAGGCGTATGCCACCAGGCTGCCATCGCTCGAGATACTTGGATACAGTGTGAGGCCCGCATCCCATGTGATGCGGGAGACGTCGTACTCAGGAATCCCTAGGCCACCCGTTGCGGACGGCCTTGCCACCCACATCCCGGTCCCCGCCACGGCCGCCCCGAGACACAGGGCCAGAGCCACGTGCGTCATGGTTAATCTGCTCTTCGATGCCCTTTGCGATTCCGTGGCCTCCGGTTCGGCCTGTACTGCTCGTGCGCCAGATTTTTTCGACGCTCCCGCGGACTGGGCCTTCTGCACTGCGCGAATGTCGACGATCAACTCTGTGCATGTCTGGTAGCGTTCCCCGGGGTCCTTCGACATGCACTTGTCGATCAAGCGCTCAAGCTCTTTCGGCACTCCAGTCCGCAAAGCAGTCGGCGGTTCCGGCGACTCATTGAGAATCGCGTAGAACTGTGCCAGTTCGTAGTCGGCCGGAAACGGCAGCTGTCCCGTCACCATCTCGTACATCAACACGCCCAAGGACCAGATGTCGGTTCGCTGGTCGACTTCGGACCCTTCGACCTGCTCCGGCGACATGTAGGCAGCAGTCCCGAGCTGGCTGCCGGCGCGTGTCAGTTTCGTGCCCTGCGAAAGCCTGGCAAGGCCGAAGTCCATCAACACGCAATGGAGCGTTTGCCCCTTTTGCTGGACCATGACGTTGCCAGGCTTGACGTCGCGATGGACGATCCCTTTGGAATGCGCCTCTTGCAAGGCCTGCGCCACATGCGTCGAGACATCGAGCAGATCGGCAATCGGCAGGGGGCCCTTTTCGATTCGTTTCTCGAGAGACTCCCCTTCGAGGAACGGTAGGACCATGAACAACCGGTCCTCGACCTCCTCGATCTCGTAGACTCCGCAAATGTTCGGGTGGTTAAGCGCTGCCGCAGCCTGAGCTTCGGATAGGAATCGGGCTTTAGAGTCCTTGTCTCTAAACTGGTCCGACGCGAGGAACTTAAGAGCGACTGTGCGCTTCAGGCGGGTGTCCTCAGCCTTGTAGACCGTCCCCATCCCCCCACTTCCGAGTTCTTCGATAATTCGGTAGTGGGAAACGACCTCCCCTATCACGCTGTACGCATTGTATCCGACCAAATCGCAGCCCTTTTGAGCCCCACCAAGACCTCCAATAGACGAACAAGACCGCAGCCCGGACTGCAACGGTCGTCCGGAATGACCTGCTGTTCTGAGCGCGTCGTTTCTCGTCACCTACGCTCTGAACTATCGCTTGGAACGGGCTCTAGTGCGGATATCGCGACGGGCTTCGGGAGAGGGGCGTCTTCTGTGGCCGACGGGAGTATCCGCTCATGAGCAGCCGGCGGGAACGCCTCACGCTAGCGGTCGCGACTATTCGCTCCGTAGTGCAGCGACTGGATCGATCCGGGCAGCTCGTCGCCCAGAGACAAACCCAGCTGCGACGCAGGCTCCGAGGAGGGTCGCGAAGGCCGCGGCCCACGTCGCGATGTCGAATGCGCTCACCTCGAAGAGTACCGAGGCCAGAACGCGAGTCGTCCCAATCGCCGCCAACCCGCCGAGCAACATCCCGGCAATCGCGGGCTGCAACGCCGTCTGCATTGCTGCGGCGACGACTCTAGATGGTCTAGCGCCGAGGGCCGAGCGGATAGCGAGATCGCGCCGGCGCTCCACAACTGCCTGCGCAATGACGCTGTATACACCTGCCACGACTAATACCAGGGCCACAATTCCGAAGACTGACACGAAGACAGTGCCGGCATGGCGCCGGGCTTGCGAATCGGCGACCAGTTGATCCATGGACTGTATGTCTGTCACGAAGGCATGCTGGTCCACGCCGCGTATGCGTTCCCGGACTGACGGCACCACGTTGAGCGGATCCGTTCTTGTTCGCGCGATCAGGGTGACTGCCGTTTGCGGGAATAGGCCCAGAGGAATATAGATGTCGACGGTTGGACCCGTCTCCAGTCCCGAATATCGTACGTCTCCTGCGACGCCGACCACGGTCATCTTCCAGTCCGAATAATCCCCGCCAAAGCTGATGTTCCTGCCTAGAGGATCGAGGCCTCTCCAGTAGCGCTTCGCGAAGGAGTCACTGACCAAAACGGTGCGACCGCCTCCGATCTGTCCTTCCTCGTCGCGCGCCTCGAAGGGCCGGCCGGCCACTATGGGGATCTGCATGGTGGCGAAATAGCCCGGGCTCACAATGCGAATTCCATAGCTCGGTTTCTCGGACTCGTTCGCGGGCACGTACCCTTCGACGATCCCTTCCCCGCTCGAGAAATAGCTCCCGGATCCCATTGGTATGCCGTGCACCACTGCCGCTTCGCTGACTGACGGAAGCGACCGAACCTCTTCCAGGACGTCGCGCGCGAAGGCCGCGTTGTGAGCCCATTCGAACTTGTTGGGCGGCAGCGAGATGGTCATCGTCAGCAGGTCGTCTTGGTTGAACCCGGTCTCGACCTTGCCTGCCTGAAGGGAACTCCGCACCAGCAATCCTGCCCCAACGAGAAGGATGATCGCGAGCGCGACTTCGACCGAGACAAGAACACCGACCAAGCGGGATTGCAATCTCCCCAACGTCACACTGCGCCCGTCCAGGCCAGTCGCCAATGTTCCTGCTGCCCGGATGGATCGAAGGGCCGGTGCGAGGCCGGCGATACAAGCAGTGGCGATTACGGCGGCGAGCGCGAACGCTAGGACAGTCAGGTTGATTTCCATCCCTTGGAGCAGCGGAAGGCTCGGCGGCATCCACGGCTTCGCGAACTCGATGACCCACGCCGCGAGCACGACGCCCAGCGCTCCGGCGCATGTGGCAAGGACCAAAGCCTCTGTGAGCAACCGTCGCACCAAGACCCATGAGGGAGCACCCAGCGCCATGTGAGTCGCGATCTCGCTTCGCCGTGCGACACCGCGAGCGAGAAGCAGCGCCGCCACATTCGAACAGGCGATGACCAGGAGGATGGCTGTGCCAAGCAGCAGGAGCAAAATCGCGTTGCGAGAACCTCCTGCCATGTGCTCCTGCAACGGCACGACCCGGACGATTCGGTTGCGGTACGACTCCGGGAATCGCTCGGCATGGAGGCGGGCGATGACATCCATTTCGGCTTGCGCTTGCGCGAGAGTTACACCCGGTCGCAATCTTGCAACCACGTCGAGCCAATAGTCTTCCGGACCGGGATCGGCCAGCTGGGTTGCCGAGACGAATTGCGGCATCCAGAAGTCAATCGTCTCGGCTACCGTGGAACCTCCGAGCTGGAAATCAGCCTCGAGCGGAGGAAACCGAACCGGTGCCGTTGCGATACCGACAACCGTGTACTTGGTGGGACCGGGGCGAGAGGTGTTGAGGATGTAGAGATCGATAGCGTTGCCTACGAGCGAACTATCCGAGTCGAATTGTCGACGCCAGACCCTGTTGCCGACCACCAACGCCTGCCCGGTAGCGGTCGATTCGTGCGGGCGCTGCGCTCCTCGGTCCCCGTCTTGGAAGGACCTTCCAAGAAGCGGAGCGCGGAAGACGTCGAAGAATTCCGGTGTTGTGAGAAGTCCGCCCAGCCGGTCGCTTTGTGCCCCGTCGATCAGATCGAGGGTTTCCCACCGGTACCCTGCAACCGCCTCGAACGACTTCGCCCTATCCTGCCAGTCGGCGAGGAGTCCAGGAGCGACGCGTGTGACCGGATGGTCGCTCACGGTCTCGACGCTTCGCAGTGTGACCAGCCGATCGCTGTCGGGATACGGGGGCGGGCGCAGCAGCAATGCCTCGGCCACGCTGAACACAGCCGTGGTTGCTCCGATCCCGAGCGCTAGGTTGACGAGGCAGACGGCGAAGAACCCGAGATTGCGGCGGAAGTATCGAAGAGCCGCGCTGATGTCCCGGACAGTCGCCTGAAACTCAGTCACGGTGCCGAACTCGGGTCGGCCACGCAAACGCCTTCGCGTGATGCCACCTTCCATTGTAGGTTTCGGCTGGAGATGGGATCGACGGTTGATCGGGAGATGTCCGGGTGGCCCGGCTCACGATATCCTGCCCGATACGGGGAGGCAGTTTGAGAACCGCTAGGTCGAATACGGACACGCTTCTGCTTGATTTCGATGGGACGATTTGTGCGACAGCACCCGCTATTCGATTCAGTTTGGAGACAGCGTTTTCCGAACTCGGCGTCGAAGTTCCGAATCCCCGTCGCATCGAGATCGCGATTGGATCCGGTCTGACTCTGCGAGAGACCATCCAATCCCTTCACCCAGACTCAAATCTCTCCCGCGAGGAGATTCTCCGCTTGGACCGTCGATATCGGGAGGTGTATTCCGGCGAAGGCTATCAATACGAAGTCCTATTCCCCGGGGCGGAGGCAGCATTGGAAGAATGTGCGAGACACGCACGGATCGTAATCCTAAGCAACAAGGGCCTGAAGGCCATCGGAGCGGCTCTAGATCGGTTCGCTTTGGGACAGTACGTGAGTGCGGTGTTGGCCGAAGGCCCGCCCAAGCCACGGAAGCCAGACGCAAGGCTCTTCGATGAAGTCCAACAGAGGGTTCCCGGTGTTCGGCGCGACCGGTCTCTTGTGGTGGGGGACACGGAAGCCGATCTTCGGTTCGCACGCAATGCCGGCTTGAGTTCTTGCTGGGCGGTCTACGGGTACGGGCACAACGCCCGGTGCAGGGCGGTCGGCTTCGACTACTTGCTCGATCAACTGGACAACCTGCCGAGGATCCTACAGGACTGGTCAGGGCAGCGGGGCTCCGAAGCTGCGTATCCGGAAACCTAGTACAGTGCACAGGGCGTATATAGGTTCTTCAGCTTGATCCGAGCATCGCGAGCGGGGAACTGCCAATCGATCGTCGCGTCCCGATTGTTCCGACCCTCTTCCCACGCCCGCATCTGCTCGCTCATGGTGGCCAGACGGGCATCCGAGCAGGCCAGTGCTACCTGCGGTTGGTCTTGCTGTCGCGAGTGAGGGCGAGCAGTGCCTCCCGCTCGGCGCCCTACAACGTGACCCGATATCCCAGTGCTATGGGAACCCCCTCCTGCCTGCAGAATGGCTGTACGGCCAGATACGGCGCACCAGCGGCGCTCCTAGCCCGTCGCCCGAAAATCTTAAGTGCGGTCTCGAGATCCTGCGACAAGACACCGAGCAACTCGAACGATTCCTCCGAGCAGACCTGGATCGCGTTCCGGCCGCGCTCCAATACCGTTTTGTTCCAGATGAGAAGATCAGAGCATGGTGGATCCTTGAGGGAGTCCACGACCATGAGTACCTTTGTTTCACGATTGGTGGCATCACTTCTGTCGGTAGCTGCGTGTGCGGCCCAACCGACGATACGCGCCATCGATTTCTTCGCGTATGCGGACGTGGACATCGATGGGCTACGTAACAATCTCACTATTCGCCCTGGTGACCCGTGGACGAGCGAAACCGATCAACTCCTGAGGTCGGAATTGGAGGAGTTGCTCGGTAGAAGTCCTTCCGAAGTTACCGCTGTCTGCTGCGACGAAGACGGCAACCGGATTGTCTACATCGGCCTAGCAGGCAGCTCTGGATCGCGCATCCGACTGAATCCGCAGCCGACCGGGTTCCTCGAACTGGACGCCGATCTCGTGATCCTCTACGACCGATTCGACGAAGCGGTTCGGCAAGCAGTCTCACGCGGAGACGGGTTGGTCTCGGAAGACCGCTCTCTTGGCTATCCTCTCTCGCACGACGCGGAAGTCCGGGGCTTGCAGCAGCGCATCAGGGAGTACGCCTTGAGCAACTCGTCGCTACTGTTCGCAGTGTCTCGAAAATCCTCCAATGCTCTCCATCGAGGGATCGCGATTGATGCGATCGGATACGGCCTCCATTCAGCCGATCAGATCGCAGCCCTGACCCACAGCGCCCTCGATCCAGACCCAACGGTCCGCAACAATGCCATCAGGGCGCTGTCGGTGCTGGCGTCCTCTCAAGTCGAGTTGCAAGCCCCGATTCCGTATGCAGTGTTCGTGGACTTGCTGGCCTATGGCCTGAGGCAGGACCGATCCAAGTCGGTCGCACTCTTGTCGGATCTTACAGAGGGTCGCGATCCCAGTCTTTTGGAGGCGATCTTCCAGAGAGCGCTAGCGCCCCTAGTCGAATGCGCACGCTGGTCTTGGAGCGGCCACGCATACGACGCTCGAATCATACTTGGCAGGATCGGCGGTCTCGACGAGGGGATCGTCTTGGCGGAAGCATGGAACTCGGCGTTTGTGGATGTTGCGCTGGATTCGATCCAGCGTTCGAGGGCTCAGTAACCGAAAATTGATCTGGGTTCCGGTAGTTCTGGCGGGTGTTTTCCGGGAGTTCAGATGGGTCGGAAATCGGACTATTGGGGTAGGGTTCCGGTTACCACTTAGGCCTCGTTTGTCTCCAAGGCAGGCGGCCATACTAGCAGCCGCCAGACGAGCGGTGGGGCCGGCCGTCGCTCAGCTTGTGCGCTCGAGACCATGTCGATGAACCGACCGTCCAATCCTGAGGCTGAGCGAGTATCTGACGATTGGGCTAGGTCAGATCCCTCCAATAGCCGTCCTGTTGAGTCTGCCGTGTCGCTGGCTTGAGGGAAGCGAGCTAGTTGCTGTCTTCGCCAAGCAGAGTGATAAGCCCGTCAAAGAGGGCTCTGCGCCAGCTGATGTAGCCATGGCCACCGTTAAACTCTTGGTATTCAATCGAATAGCCCTTTTCCGCCAGAACGTTGGCAAAGCGGCGATTCGTGGCGAGCTGGGAGTCAGCCTTCTCCATCGCACCGACTGCAACAATGAACCGCACTGGCTTTCTAGGAGTCGCCTCAAACCGTCGGGTCAACCATTACCGCTCCTCCTCGTGGCCCCACTCCCACCAGTAAGATCCTGACATCGACAATACGTTTCCGAAGACATCCGGATGCTGGAAACCAGTGAAACTCGCCGCCAGCCCGCCTAGGCTTGATCCCGCGATGACGATGTCGGCCGGATCCTGACTGGCGCCATATTTCTCCCGTGCCCACGGCACGAGTTCGGTTGCAAGGAAAGCCGCGAACGTTGACGAGGGGAGCTCCCTCGCGCGCTGTGTGTTGCCGACTAGAATCGCAAGCGTCGGAGGAACCTGATTCGTTGCGATTAGGTGGTCCAGGATTGCAGCCGCAGGAGTACTCGAATGCGTGTACGCCCCGCCATCAAGGAGCACCAGTAGTGGGTAGCTTCGACGTTTCGGGTCGAACGCAACAGGGGTATATTTCCACAAGGCACGCTCGTTCCCGAGCAGGGCGCTCTGAAAGCTCGTTCGGGCCAACCTACCCCGCGCTGTGTCGGGCGCCGGCGCCTGCCATGGCTGGGACGGAGCGTCAGGCAGTTCGACGTACGAGGAGTACTTGCCTGATAGGCCCAAGAACCGGCGTGTGTTGAGCGGGTCCTCTCGAAAGTCCATCGAAACGCGTGCCGGGTCCAGAAGAGGCAGCATGCTGTCGTTGGGCGAGAAGGCGTAGGTGAACCGAGCGTCGTCCCGGATCGCGAAACTGAGGTGCCACACGTCGGAGCCTTCGACTCGGAACATTCGATTCTTGGCGGGTTCCGCTCCATTAATCACTTCGCCGACAACAGCCACGTTGCGAGTGTCGTCTGCCGCCCTCCAAAGGAATGTCACGAGAGAATGCTGCCGATCGTCAGGAATCCGCTCGATCAACGGAGTGCCCTGTTGTTCTATCTCCTTCCAAAACCGGGTAGCCGCTGCAGGCTCGCCGGCTTCAATGGATCGTTGAAGCAGCCGGATTCGTGGACTAGCCCGAGGGCTGGCCGGACGAATAGCAAATGGAGCCTGAAGCGAAGAGGGATTTAGCTCTTGGGTAGGAATCGTCGTGCCAAGCTCGCAGCTTGCAAGCAACATACACATGAGGCTTGCAGTGACGGTGGGTGCTAGGTCTTCGAATCTAAGCATTGACCTCGGACCGCCAGAGCCGTTCATACGTACGCGCTCCGCGGTGGCGCCGTTTCTTGATGCTAGGTGGCTGCAGAACGCCGGCTGCGCTTAGCCCTGAGCCGAGAAGCGCCATCGAGGTGGTTCTATACCGGCAAGTCTGAGATACACAACCACCGAGCCCCGATGATGCGCGGAGTGCATGTAGGCCCTCATGAAGATGTCCTGTGCGGTGTGAGGCGTGTCGGGTCCGACAGGTCGGAAATTGATGTCTCGTCGGGTAAAGTCCTCCTCGGTCATAGTCGCAAGCACTTCGGCCACATAGTCGTATGACGCGATGAGGTAGCTGCGCAGGGTCTTAGGGGTTGCCTCGCTCGGTACAGGCGGTGGCTCGACCAGAAGTTCAAACCTCTTGAAGTAGTTCGTGTTCGCCTGAACATAGTGTCCGATCTGATCCATAAAGCTTCGCTGTTCTGGGGTCGGCTTAAGATCGAAATGCTCCGATGGCATGGCGTCCAGTACATCGAGCGAGTATTGCTTCTCAACCTTCCAGTGGGCTAGGAAGTCGTCGCGGAGCTGTTCGGCAAAGCGGTTGTTCCACCCTTTGCTCGGGGCCGCTACTGCCGCAGCCGCGCCGGCCGCCCCGAAGAGCATTGTTCGTCGTTGCATTTGGTCTTGGACAATAGCATGCCTCTTCAGGTTGCGTTGGCAAGGCTTGGACGCTCGCTGCTGGGGATCCAATGTGGAGCGGTCCATGTTGGAGCCATCGATGAGGAGGAGCTCGTCGGCAGACTGTCGAAGACAGAGGTTCTGGACGGTCAAGGCATATGGATTGCGGAGGCAATCGGGCGGCTGGAGACTGGCGAAATCACGTTTTGTGAGGGAGATCAGCGACAAGCGGATCACGCGTCGTTGGCGCAGTCGCTAGGCTCGAGACAACTGCTATGATTCGCACGGATCCGTAACGAACGGAACTGCCAGCCGTCCCCAAAACATGAGTGTTCTGCAAGACCTTCGGTACGCGCTTCGAATGCTAGCGCGGGCTCCGGTCTACACCGCGGTTGTGGTGGCTACGCTCGCTCTCGGTATTGGGGCAAACACAGCCATCTATTCGCTTGTCGTCGCCACGGTGCTTCGTTCCGCGCCGTACGGCGAATCCGAACGGCTGGTAGCGGTGTGGACCCACTGGATCGGCTCCTCTGCTCTCCGAACGCCCTCTTCATGCCCGGACCTGCTGGATTGGCGCGATCGCTCCGAGGTCTTTGAGGAGTACGGGTACTTCTTCCCCCGCCGCACTTACAACATGGGCGGCTCCGATCTGGAGCCTCAGCAAGTCCTTGGCGGCAGGATGTCCGCGTCGCTGCTCCCCATGCTGCGCGTCAGTCCCGTCCTAGGCCGGAATTTCCTACCCGAAGAGGACGTCGAGGGCGCGCGAACTGTCGCGATGCTCACGTACGGGTTTTGGCGCCAGCAATTCGGAGGCGACCCAGACATCATCGGCAAGAGTGTCCGCCTGGATCAGGTTCCGTTCGAAATCGTCGGCGTGCTGCCGGAAGAATTCCACATCGAAAGTCCGGCACCCAAGTTGTGGGTGCCGTTCTCGCAAGAGGGTGCTGTCGAGTCATTCGGTAGGCAGGTGTCCTGGCTGAACGTTATCGGCCGCTTGAATCCGGGCATCTCTGTCGGACAGGCATCGGCGGCTCTCGAAATCATCTCCGCTTCGAATCGAGAGCAGTTCCCCGAGACGAACGAACGCAGAGGCGTCTTCGTCGAGCCGTTGAGCGACGCGCTCGCGGCAGAAAGCAAGGAGAGCCTGTACCTGATCTGGGTCGCAGCCGGACTCGTCCTCTTAATTGCCTGTGTCAATGTCGCCAACCTGATGCTGGGTCGGCTGGCGGCCCGCGGCCAAGAGGTTGCTGTGCGTGCCGCAATCGGCGCTGGACGCGGCCGCCTTGCCCGCCAGTTTCTTACGGAATCGCTCGTGCTCGCCGCCTTGGGCGGCGTGGCCGGGTTCTGCCTCGCGGTGCTTCAACTCGGACCGCTCGTGGCCGTCATTTCGCGCACCCTATGGGACGGGCTCCCGCCTTACTTACAAGACGTTTCCGTTGATGTATCCGCCTTGGTGTTTGCCTTAGTGATCACTTGCGTCACTGGACTGCTATTTGGCAGCCTGCCTGCGCTTATGCAGTCGCAATCCAGAGTCACCGCGCGCATGTCTGCCGGAGATCGCGCCAAGGGCAGCCGATCACTCGTCCGAAACGTGCTTGTAGTGGCGCAAACTGCGCTCTCGATAACCCTGCTCGTCGGCGTGGGCGTAAGCCTCAGCGCATACCTGCGAGCGGAAGGCAGTGAACTGGGCTTCCCTGCCGATGAGGTTGCGGTCTTGCAGGTCGAATTGCCCCGCACTCAGTACGCCGTTAGTGGACGAATGGAAGCAGGACGGCGGATCTGGGCGATCCTACCTTCGGTTGAGACCGTCGGCCTCCGTCTTCGCGAGAGATTGGCGGCAATCCCTGGCGTAAGGGAAGTCGGACTCTCGTCGCAAGCACCACCGTACTGTTGTCGAGGTGCCGAGGTCGAGGTCTTGGGTGGAGACCAAGACCCTAGAGCTTACCGATACCCGAGATATCAGACCATCTCTCCGACCTACTTCGATGCGCTCGGAATCCCGATCATCCAAGGAAGGGCCTTTCAGCCGGCGGACGGCCAGAACGTGGCTATCGTCAACCGCTCGTACGCCCTGAGACGGTTCGGGCAGGTGAACCCGGTTGGACAGACCCTGCT
Source organism: Terriglobia bacterium (assembly GCA_009838515.1). GTDB lineage: Bacteria > Acidobacteriota > Terriglobia > Bryobacterales > UBA6623 > VXMF01. The sequence goes on from VXRL01000094.1 coordinate 59,403, forward strand.
TATCCATGGATGGAATCCCCACTTGAAGAACGCAGCGGTCATCGTGGGCGTTGTTGCGGATTCCCTGATTTCGCCTTGGCAGATCGAAGGTGCGTTGCCGCAGTTCTACCTGCCGTACGCCGGGCAGGCGGAAGAATCGCCGGGAAATATGCGCACCCAGCGATTGACTCTGTCTTACCTGATACGCACCGCCGGGGACCCGGCATCGATCTTCGGGGAGGCAAAGCTGGTGGTTGCTGAGGAGTTGGGGGATTTGCCCGTTGCCAAACTGGCCACTTTGGAGAGCGAGTTCGCCGGCTTGCTGCGCCCGGCCCAGATGATGGCGAGCCTGCTGGGAGGGCTATCGCTGCTTGCAGTCCTGCTAACTGCCATCGGCCTATACGGCGTAGTCGCCTATTCGGTCGGCCAGCGGAAGCGAGAGTTCGGCGTAAGGCTTGCCTTGGGCGAGGTGCCGCGGCGCTTAATGCTGTCCGTGCTGCAGTCGAGCTGGCGCCTGACAGGGTACGGGATCCTCTGCGGAGGCGTGGCTGTGTTCGCCTTGGTCCCCGTGATGGAAGCGCAGATCTATCTCGTCGATGGAGATCAATTCGGTGCCTTTCTCGTCATGGCGCTAGTGCTTCTCGGTGTCGCGACGATCGCTGGATTCCTGCCCGCCTGGAGTGCGTCCAATCTCGATCCGATCAACGTACTACGAGACGAGTAGCTTCGCTCAGCCGTATTGGTTCCCGGACGAGGAGATCGGGAGGCAACACAAGCGTGGTTGCGTTCCAATGGTTTAGGAATTCGCTCGTCTCTGGATTCTTCATCCCGCGATGCTCTTGCAAATTTCCGACCGACGCGTAGGCTCCTACGAGTTCCTAGGAGAGAGCCGAGACCGGTAGATACACAGCAGCAACATACGTCGCGCTAAGGCAGGGGAACTGGTCGCAGAGTAGGTGCGCGCACTGGCACCTTGGCCCTCTCGCTACGATAATCGATTAGCTGGTGGGCTGGAGACCCGCATCCTGCCGCGTCGCGATTCCGAACCTACGTAAGCGCGGCTACAGATACGCGAGGATTCCAAGTGAAGCTCAGCGTTGCAGACGATCATGCATTGCAACGATGGCCGCCTGCAAGACCGGGTCAATCCCCCGCGCAACGTCCTCGATGGTGCGCTCCACAGGTACATTGGGGCGAACCCCCACGCCAACGAATTCCGTCCCGTCGGGAAATCGGTCCCATTTGGTGCAAATCGAGACAGCAGCCTGATAGATGGGAACGACAATCGGCTGTCCGGTCGAGCCGCCTGTGGCAGAACCTACGAGGACCGCTCGTTTCGTTGCCTTCAGAGGAACGAGGAAGTCTTCGGCGGCACTAAAGGTTCTCGGTCCAATCAGCACAGCGACAGGGCCAGTGAAGGCCGAATCCCCCCTAGGTTCGATCACGCCGGAATCGCCGCCTTCGTGCCATTCACTAGGCCGGCCCCATGCTTCAAACGTCGGTCGGTAGAGCCGAGTTCGCCAAGTCGAGGTTTCTCCAATCTGATCCTCGATCAGTCGAGCGATTATGGCGAATCCGTTTCCGGTCGAGCCGCCGCCGTTTTCTCGAATGTCGAGGATCAGTGCCTTCGACGCTGCGATTCGACCAAAATGCTCGTCGAACTCTTCCACGATGCGATCGCTACCGAACGAATTCAGCGCCACATAGGAGATGCCGTCCTCAAGCTCCCTGTATTCGAGGCGAGGCCTAGAGAGCCACGGGGCTGCCGACCGATTTTCTTGGAGATTGCGATTCAGCCTGATTGTCCGAGGCTCGCGGTTCGGCTCTCGCAATATGACTGTAGCGGTGTCCCCAGCCGGTCCCTGCAGTAGGCTGCGATAGGCACGGTCCCGGCGGTCATGCGGCGTAGACGCAGAGATGCGGCGCAAGCGCTGCTCGAGCAGATCCTCGAAAGGGACCCCGTCCACTTCAATGATTTCGGCACCGACCGCGATTCCGGCCTGTACCAATTCCGGGGTGTCACCCACCTCGGTTACTACCGGCCGCCCTTCCACTGATTCGATTCGCAGAACCGGAATGTCATTCTGCCCGATGCTTCCCAAGAGCCTGGTATGGCCGTCCTCTAGCAGTGCAAGCGCCTCTTCCACCAAGCCCAAGTACTCCGCATGCGATTCAGCCCGAGCAACCCGGGGCAGGTACGAGGGCAGAATACCTTCCCAGTCAACATTAGGTCGCTGATCCAAGAAAACAAAGTTCTGCTTGACGGCGCTCCACATCTTCGCGAAACCCGCCATGCGCAGGTCCCGAATCTCGGCGTCGGTCGGACGAGCTTTGGGAATGTAGCCGACAAAATCCGGCGCGACAATCGACCTAGCCAAGGCCTCTGTCGCCGTCAGAACCTCATCAATCGCCGCGCTAGCTTCTTGAGCCCGTTCAGGGGGATTTTCTTCCTCATAGCTCAAGACAAAGGGGAGGTCCCGCCCGATATTCACCAAGTACTCATCTTTCAGTATTAGGATGCTGATGCCGTTTGGCTCCTCCATGCTCGTTGTGAAGAATGCAAAGTGATCCTGCGTGTAGATTCCCGAGTGCCACTGCCGGCTGCGCTGGAAGACGGCGCGAGCCGAATCGACATCTGAGAACCGGACAATGTCAGCCCATTTCTTCTGTTCGGAGTCCGAGTAGTGGTGACCCCACTCTATCCCGTCCAAGACGAGGTGCTTGACTCCCACCCGAATCCTTGGCGAAGCACCATCTTGCGGGGCTGAGGTCTCGTCGAGGTACATCGGAATTCCTGCTTGCCGCAGTGATTGGCCGATAGATTGGCCAGATGCGTCAAGGTCTTCCCGGAGGCGCATACGCTTGATCGATTCAACAAGGTCGGTGGACTGCCTGCTGATTCCTGAAACCAAGTCGCTGAAGGACGGACTCTCCGCACTGCTCAAAGGCGATAGGCCGGCACACAGAAAGACAGCCATTGCGCGCTGCGACATGCGATTTGCTGAGGCTGGAAAACACTTCGGACTCACTTGCGCACCTCCGCGAAAACCTTAGACGTTACGATCAGCCATCCGGTTAGCAAACGGACGAAACCTTCAGGACGGCTGTCACACGCCCTCCCGCAATCGGTGCGACGTGGTCGATCCCAAATTGGAAGAAGGGCACACGTCGCTAGCGTGTGGCCAACGTCAAGTCCCCCGCGGTCCGCCAGAGTAGTTGCCGGCCAACCTCCAGACTGATCCGAGTTCCCGTCGAATCGAGATCTCTATCGGACCCAGTCTTGCTCTGCGACTATGTGCGCGGTCGCATTTCAACGAGAGACAAGCCTGAAGGGAACCCCCGGGCGACCGCTCATTGGCTGTGAAAGGCCGTTCGAAGGGGTTGAAGCCCCGCCTGCAAGATCGTCGCTCGGATGGCCACGAGGCGCTGATAGCCTGAGGCAAACTCAATCTTCTGATTTGTCGTCCTAGTGGTCCTATCGCCCAGCGAGAGGGCCTCGAAGCGAGGCGCTGAGCTCTAGATCGTGCGACCGCGCCATTGGGGGAGGTGATGACTGCGTCACGGCGGGCATATCAATCCCGGACACCGTCGTCGCGAAGCTGGGCCGAACATTTCGTTTGCGCCTGGCGGTCCTTGGCGAAGGCACCGGCATTCACGGTCCCGTCGGCACTGACGATCGCGCTCGGGATCGGCGCGACGACCGCCGTCTTCAGCTTGGTCTATGCGGTGCTGCTGAGACCCTTTCCATACCCGGATGCAGACCGAATGGTGCGCGTGTTCACGGTGGCGGAGAAGGAGCAGGGCGCCGAGCGCAACTGCTCGCTGCTGGACATCGAGGAGTACAACCGACGCTCGCGCACGGTTGAGAACGTGGGAGGTTACGTGGTCTCCGATTTGCAGATCACCGGCGAGGGCGGAGCCGAGCCGGTGGTGGTTGCGCGGCTGAACCAAGAGGTGCTCCGCGCCGTCGGCGTGCGGCCGGTGCTGGGACGCTTGTTCACGGCGGAAGAGGACCGCAAGGGCGGTCCGGTCAACAAGGCGCTGCTGAGCCACGGTCTTTGGCAGGCTCGCTACGGCGGATCGCGGGACGTGCTCGGACGCATGATTCACCTGCCTTCGGGTGGGCACGAGGTCATCGGCGTCATGCCCGCCGGCTACGGCTATCCCGACCGCGCCACCGTGTGGGCGACGATGGAGAGCTGGTATGCGCTGGGGTTGGAGCGGTACAGCACCAAGCAGCGCGACCAGCGATGGTATGCGACGGTGGCCCGATTAGCGCCTGATGTGACGCTTGGGCAGGCCCAACAGGAGATGTCGGATGTCGCGCGGCAGTTGGCCGACGAGTTCCCCTCGACCAACGCCGGCGTGGACGTGCGCTTGGTGCGTCTGCGGGATGCCGAAGTCGGCGCTGTAGAGCCCTATCTTTACCTCCTCGCGGGAGGCGTCGGCCTCCTCTTGTTGATCTGTATCTTCAACGTGGCCAACCTGCTGCTGGTGCGCCTGCTGGCTCGCGAAAAGCAGTACGTCCTCCAGGCGGCCTTGGGCGCCGGACGCATCGAGTTGGCGAAGGGGCTGTTGGCCGAGAGCCTTCTGCTGGCCCTAGCCGGAGGCGCTGGCGGAGCGCTGATTGCATGGGTTTCGGTGACTGGCTTCCAGACGCTCTTGCCGGATTCGCTTCCGGCTTGGATGCACATCGAGGTCGACCTTTACGTGCTCGCGTTCTGCTTCGCAGCCACGCTGGCGGCCGGGATCGTGCTCGGGTTCGCCCCAGCGATCATCGGCTCACGCGTCAATCTGGCCGACGCCCTGAAAGAAGGTGCTCGCGGAAGCTCAGCGGGATCGCGGGGACGTTCGGCGTTAGTGGTCGCCGAGGTCGCCCTGTCGCTGCTTTTGCTCCTCGGTGCAGGATTGCTGATGAAGACGTTCTTGCAGATGCAGCAGGCCGACCATGGATTCGAGGCCGAAAACCTTCTCATCGCAAATGTGCGCAACAACTCGTTTTCGAAGGCGGACAGAGCCGAGCGAGCCGCGCTGCTGGCAAGCTATCACCAGCGCATCCTCGACCGATTGCAGGCGATCCCTGGAGTGCGCAGCGCGGCCGTGACCAACCGCCTGCCGTATGGGGGACGTGATCTGCGCAACGGGCGGTTGCGCGTACAGGGGCGAGCGGAAGAGGAGACGCAGTTTCTCCTGCCCGTGGCGGGCGCAGATGTTTCGTGGGACTACTTCCAGACAATGGGCATCCCGCTGCTCGCGGGCCGTTTCTTCGAGCCGACGGACAGCAGCGACGGGGCGCCGGTTGTGATCGTGAACGAGGTCGGGGCGGAGGCGCTGTTCGGTGGCGAGAACCCGATCGGTCGAATGGTCCAGTGGGGCGATACCGTCGGCCCCAGCAATCCTTACTGTCGAGTCGTCGGCATGGTCGCGGACGTGAGGCACAGCGGCGTGGAGCGGGACGCGATCGAGCTGTACTACCCCTACACTCAGTGGCCGGTGAGCGGAGGGTACTACGCCCTGCGAACGAGCCTCGACCGAGCGGCGGTAGCGGAATCGATCCGCACCGTGGTGCGCGAAAGCGATCCCAACGGAGTCATTGTGTCGATCAAGACCATGAGCGAGCGCATCAATGAGGCGCTTTGGCAGCGGCGGCTTTGGGGGGTACTCTTTACGGCCTTCGCCTGTCTGGCGATGCTGCTGGCTGCGGTGGGCGTCTACGGCTTGCTGAGTTACAGCGTCTCGCAGAGACGGCGGGACATCGGCATTCTGCTCGCGCTCGGGGCCGCCCCATCCGGCGTGAGAGCGATGGTCGTTCGCCAAGGCATGGTGCTCGTGGGCGCGGGCTTGGCGCTAGGGCTCCTGCTGTCGGTCGGCGGGTCGAGGCTGATCGCACATCTGCTGGTCGACGTGGCTATGTACGATTGCTCGACCTACGCGGCCGTGATGGCGGTTTTGGTCGTGGCGGGCTTGGCGGCGTCGGTTTGGCCCGCGATTCGGGCCTCGCGGCTGGATCCGGCGCACGCCCTGAGGATCGACTGAGCATGCGCGCGCTGCTGCTCATCGCGGCGCTTGCCTGTGCGGCCTGCCATCAGACTGCGGTGCGGCCGGCCTCCGACTGGCCGGCGGCTGATCCAGCGCTCCTCGGCGCGGTGAACCTTGAGGCGGGCTGCATTGCGGATTTCGATCCGGAGATCGACTATTTCCCGCACAAGACCAAGTTTCGCCGCTCGGCGCAGTTGGAGGTTCGCTACCACGGCTTCTACAAGGAGGTCTTGTTTACGCCAGCGGTGGATAACAAGGAGGTGCTCCGCTACGCGCTCGCTCAATGCGGCGCGCCGGCACCTCCGGGCTTCCCGCCCGCGCGAGTGATCCAGATTCCGATTCGGCGCTTCACCACAGGCAGCTCAAGCATCTTCTCCGCCGTCACCTTGCTCGGCATCGAAGACCGGCTGGCCGGCGTCCCCAATCGCTTCAGGATCACCGAGCCGACGATCCGCAAGCTTGCGATCGAGCGCGAGATCCCGGAGGTCAGCGGCGGGACGCACTCCAATATCGAACTAGCGATGGCAGTGGACCCCGACGTGCACTTCACGTTCTATTCGGCCTACCCGGAGTTCAATCTTCATCCCAAGTTGTGGGAGGTAGGCGTGACGGCGTTTCCGATGGCCGACCACATGGAGATGACTCCGCTTGGCCGCTCGGAGTGGGTGAAGCTGCTGGCCTTGCTCACCAATCGCGAAGCGCGCGCCAACGATTGGTTCGACAAGGCGGAGCGGGACTACGAGGCCGTGCGCGCGTTGACCGCCGACGTCTCGCATCGCCCGCCTGTGCTCTACGGCACGCCCGATTCACGCGACTTCTGGCAAGTCCGTGGCGACCGCAACTACTTTGCGCAGCTCGTGCGAGACGCCGGCGGGGAGTATTTCTGGGAGCGCGGGGGAGCGAGCAGTTGGGAACACGCTGCCTATGAAGATGCGCTCTACCGGTCGGCGGACACGCTCCTGTGGGTGGGGATCACGGGGCTGGCCGGCGTCGAATCGGTCGATCAGCTGGTGGCCAACGATGGTCGTTTCGCCTGGCTACGGCCCGTACAGATGGAACGCGTTTACGCTTTGGACCGCGGCGAGGCGGGCGCTTGGAGCCCGCGATGGACCGACCAAAGCCTCGACAAGCCCGAGCGCGCCCTCGCGGATCTGGTGCGTGTGATCCATCCGGAGATCGCCGTCGAGCACGAGGGGTACTTCATCCGACCGCTCGACTGAGAGCCGCAGAGAGACTCGAACAATGCCGCAAGCCGCATCGGCAAGCGCTGAGCAAGCGCCCTCTCGCGCCGCGAATCGTCGGCCGTCGTGGTTGGCCTATTCGGGGCTTGCAGCGGCGATCGCCGCTGTGTTTTTCCTAGAACTGACGTTGGGCGCGGTCAGTATCGCCTGGCGCGACGTGTTGGCGGCGCTGACGGGCGGAGAGGCTTCGACCGAAGTCGTGCGTCCGATCGTGCTGAATTTCCGGCTTCCGCGCGCGCTGAATGCGTTGGTTTCCGGGGCGGCCCTAGGCACGTGCGGGCTCATCTTGCAGACGGTCTTCCGCAACCCGCTCGCGGACCCCTTCATCTTGGGGGTCGTGTTCGGCGCCCGGTTCGGGGTGGCCCTGCTGGTGGTGATCACGGGCACGGCGGGGAATGCGCTGTTGTTCAAGTACGGGGTGCTCGGCGACTTCGCCATGGCGCTGGCGTCGGCGCTCGGAACTGTGTTGGTGCTCGGGCTGCTGCTTGCACTCTCGCGGAGGGTGAGCACGGTGACGCTGCTGGTGGCCGGGCTGATGCTGGGGTATCTGTTCACCGGTTTGATCAGTGTGGTGATGCACTTCGTGGACGAGAGCCAAGCGCGGGCGTTCACCTCGTGGAGCGACGGCAGCTTCGCCGGGGCGACCTTCCAGCAGCTTCAGATCCTCGTTCCGTTGGTGGCGGTCGGGCTTGTATTGGCTTGGCTGCAGGTGAAGCCGCTGAACTCGTTGCTGCTCGGGGAGAGCTACGCGCAGTCGCTGGGCCTGAGCGTGGAGCGAACGCGGCAGCTGACGTTCCTCGTTCTTGCCGTGCTTGTGGGAACAGTGACCGCGTTCTGCGGTCCGGTGGCCTTTATCGGCATCGTGACGGCACACCTTTGCCGGCTCCTGTTTCGAACGGCGGACCATGCCGTGCTGCTGCCGGCCGTGATGCTGATGGGCGCGCTATTCGCGCTCTCGGCGGACTTGATCACGCATCTTCCGTGGTCCCGACACTTCCTCCACATGAACGCGGTGAACGGCCTGATCGGCGCGCCGATCGTATTGTGGGCGCTTCTCGATCGCCGCCACGCGCGGAGCCTGGAGCTATAGGCGATGATGGCAGCACCGCTGATTTCTAGCGAATTGCACGTCGGTTACCCGTTGCGGCCATCGGTGCTGGGACCGCTCGACTTGAGCCTGAAGGCGGGCCGGCTGACCTGCTTGCTCGGTCCGAACGGGACGGGGAAGACGACGTTGCTCAGGACGCTCTCGGGAGTGTTGCCGGCCCGCGGCGGAAGGGTCGCGATCGAGGGGACCGAATTGAGCGAGCTATCGCCGCGTCGTCGTGCGCAACTGCTGGCCGTCGTGCTGACTGACCGGGTGACCGTTGGCATGCTTGACGTGCGTACGCTCGTCTCGCTCGGGCGCCAACCGCATACCGATTGGCGTGGCAGATTGTCAGCGGCCGATTCGCGCGTCGTCGACGACGCGATCTCCGCAGCGGGGGTCGACGATCTCGCTGAGCGCAACATCGCCGAGCTGAGTGACGGCGAGCGCCAGCGCGTGATGCTCGCGCGCGCTCTGGCGCAGGAGCCGCGCTTGCTCATCCTCGACGAGATCACGGCGTTTCTCGACCTGCCGCATCGGCTCCACGTGATGCGTTTGTTGCGCGACCTCGCCCGTCGCCGCGGGATCAGCGTCCTGGTCTCGACGCATGATCTGGACTTGGCGCTCCGACTAGCGGACGAAGTCTGGCTGGCGTCAAGTCGCGGCGATTTTCATCAGGGCGCGCCGGAGGAACTCGTTCTGCAGGGTGACTTTGGACGCGTCTTCGCGAGCGAAGCACTGCGCTTCGATGCGGCCCAAGGGACGTTCCGGGTCGACCGTCCCAGCGGTCCGAGAGCCGCCGTCGAAGGCGACGATCTGACGGCCAAGTGGCTCCGGCGGGCGCTTGAGCGCCTCGGCTACCAAGACGTGGATTGGACGTCGGACGCCGACGTGCGCATCGCTCGCGGCGCGAATGGCGCGGAGCCATACCAAATTCAACAAGGGGGACGACTGCGGGACTGCCCCGACATCGCGGGATTGTTGGAGACCCTGCGACAGCTACACGGAGAGTAACCGACTACCTAACGATCAGACCCTATACGCTCAGGCTTGCCGTGCCGCTCAAGATTCTTGCGCTCTCGAGCGCCCGCTTGACGACAGTCTCACTTGCAAGATCTAGCCACGCTAGACGGGCTGTAATTACTAAGTGCAGAGTAAGTCCCAGGGCCAGCGTTCCAGCCTGACTCTTTACGCACGATTCACGTCGCTGCCACAACCCCGGTCGTCTTGCGCGGCCCGGGTTTCCATCAAGCGCACGCGCTTCCAGAAGGAATCCTCTACGTTGAACTGCCAGAGCGCCCTGTCAAGCTCACGAAGCGAAACTTGGTAGTAATCTGCCCAGCTCCGGCATTTGTCGCAATAGAGCGTCCAAACGCGCTTGCTGATATGTGTTTTTTCCGGTACTCCTAGCGTAGATAGCGCGCGGCTGTCGATTATTGGGAATTCGTTGTCAAACGCGAAATGCATGAAAGACGAAGCCATGGGGAACCCTGTGCGGAATCCTTCCAGTTGCATTATTGGTTCGATGCTATGACTTTCGTACGCCTCGCCTGTTCGTCTCTTGATTTCCGCGGGGGTGTTCCGCTTGAACAAGCCACACGAACGTTCGCTACCGTTCTTCCATACACCTAGGCGTTTCAAATCCTCAAGATCAAGACACCGGCTTGATTCGAGAGAGGTCCCGATCCTGTCTTGAATCCAGTTGTCTTTGTCGAAATCGAGTTTCGGATAGCGACGCGCTCATTTCGTAATGGCTCGATTTCCCCCCAGTCGATTTCCCCCCAGCGCATCTGGAAGGACCATGCTAACGGGTGCGTTCTTCGGCATCTTCAACCTCCGTTTCGGGATCGGATTGCTCTAGATCGTCCGGCGGAATCCAGTCCAGGTCCATCCTGATCTCTCGCCGCTCGATCTCGAAGTCAAGCGGTATCTCTACCGTCCCGTCTTCCGCTTTGTAGCTTGCGGGAGCGCCCATGTCCAGACGGAACTGAGCCAGCATCCATCCCGTCTGGACACCATCCTCGTCGAAAACGGCTCGGTACGAATAGGGCATCCACACCGACTGGTCGGCCTCGCCCGTCTCAGACGGAACACCGTCTGTTCCGGACGTACATCCAGCGAGCACCGCGAGCAGGAGAGCAAGTCGCATGGCGACCTCCGTTGACCCTTGACCAAAGCCACGTCTCCGGCACGCCCAATGGTGCCGGGCCGTGTCAACGTCACGTAGGATTACGGTGATGTCCTGCCTATTCGTCTGCGTCTTGGGGAGCTACCCCAAGCGACGGTGGTTGACTGTTGTATTCAGCAAGCGACCCGACCTGCGGGTTCCTACTGACGTTGACTGCCTTAGGCTACTACGGTCCAGACCTCCTGTCAACCACGACTTACAGAGTTACGATTTACGGAGTCTTCAATTTCGTTCAACGACCGCTATTTTTCCGACATCGTAGTGATGCGCGGAGGGCGCGAACTTACATAGGCGTACTGCTATTTGAGTGTCTGGAGAGCGCGACGAAGAAGCTTGAAAAGCTGCAACCGCTCGAGGTTCGGGTCAAGCCCGCAACGTACCAGCCGTTCAAGGCGGAACAGGAAGAAGAGTACGGCATGGCCGGGTGGACGCCCAGCCAGTTGCGGAGCAAGGTGCTCGGGCCGATCAAGCTCGTTGAAGACGAGAACGCTTGAAATGACTTTGGTGGGAGGAAGGAACGTTGATCAAGCGTTCCTAGAGACCGGACGGTGCCAGCGACGGGTCTGCGTACTCCCACCTTTGTCTTAGCTACCTCCGTCCAGTCAGGCGGTCAGCGTCGCTCACTTTTATGATCCCCTAAGCGATCGGACTGCTGGGCGCCGGCCCGAATCAGACTGTTCCCATAACCGTGACTGGTCGAGAATCGCGCCCGGATATCCGAATGCCAATCAATTCAATAGGTTGTGTAGCAAAGACCGGCCTGAAACTGGCATAACGTCCTCCTAGAGTGCTGATCCCTACTGCAAGCCTACTTCTCCAGTCGCGGATCATTACCCATCTGGAGTTCCATGGTTACGCAGTAGTCCTCGAAGCCGATGGACTTCCAGAAGCTCAAGCCAGCCTCGTTGCCCACTAAGACCTCGAGTCTGACTCGTGCGAATTCACCCCATACGTTGTTCATCAATAACTCGATTCCAGCCTTCCCGTAGCCTTTCCGTCGAAACGCAGGCTCCACATAATACTGCCTGAGATGCACGTGATCGGACTTCGGCTTCCACAGTGCGTAGCCGATGGGCTCTCGATCGAGCGAGAAGATGGCTGCTGTGTAGTCACCAGCCAACCAGCGAGAAATCCGCGGCTCCAGGGATTGCCGTGTCAGCCGGCTGCGATTCCCTTCATCACGCATAAGCCGTTCATTCATGGACGCAAGCAACGAAACGTCTGCTTGTGTGGCGATTCGGAAGACCAGCATGTTGCGATTAGAACAGGTACTGGATCGGGGAGCTTGCCGCGCTGGACGAGCGGTGCGGGATCTAGGTCGGAGAAGGGCACCTCTCCCGCGTGCTAGACAACGGGAACTCCAAGGAAGAATATGGGCGCGTGAAGGAGAATCACGTTCGTTGAATCGCGGTTGCCGGTGCGACCTTGAGGGCCCTCCAAGTGGGGACCGCGGCCGCAGCCATCGTGGCTAGCAAGGTGAATGAGATCACAGGCCCGAACGTCGCAGAATTGTTCGTAGCGATTCCGAATACGAAGCCTTGCACCAAGTGGCCGAGCGCGAGCGTCGTAGCAACGCCCGTGACGATTCCAACGCCAGCCAGCGCAACGGCTCGTCCGACGAACATCCTGACGATGTCCGCTCGAGTCGCACCCAAGGCAATTCGAACACCGATCTCGGGAGTACGCTTTTGGACCAGCTGAGCGATGACCCCATAGAGACCAACCACGCTCAAGAGCAGCGCAAGACTTGCGAACGCAACGAGCAGCGCTGTAGCTAGGCGTCGCCGGACAAGGACGTCGCCGAGCGCTTCCGTCATCATCTTGATCTCGGAGATGGCCAGGGTTGGGTCGACCTCGTGCAATGCTTCAGTGACGAGTCCCACGGCGGCCTGCGTAGAAAGACCGGTTCGCAGAGCAACGAAGCATCTATCGGGAGGGCTCAAGGCCATCGGCAAATAGAAGCCCGGATCCGCTGGCTCAGCAGGTCCCGACTCTCGCACGTCTTCGACAATGCCGACGATCTCGGCAGAGTCGATCCTGTCGAATGCCAGGCGCAGGTGTTTACCGACCGGGTCGGGACCCGCTGGATAGGCCGGCCAGAAATGCCGCGCGAAGCTCTCGTTGATCACAACGGCCGGTGGTGCCCGGGACCGGTTGTCCGGATCTGAGAACGCTCTGCCTCGGCGGATTGCAATGCCCATCGTCGCGAAGTATCCGGTGGTGATGCTCTGCAGGATCGCCCGCGGTTCCTCCCGCTCCGAAACCTCGTCTCGACCCACGACATGGACGTTCGTGAAGAGCGCCGGAGCGGTCGGCATGGACCGCATCAGCGCCGAGTCCTCTATTCCCGGAACGGCAGATAGCCGCCGGTCCAGTTCTCGGAAGAAGACCGATCTCTTTTCGCGCGTGTCGTAGCTTGTCGTTGGCAGCGGAATTTTCAGCGTGAGCAGGCGCTCAGGATTGAATCCCAGGTCGACGGACTGCAATCTGGCGAAGCTCTGGACCAGGAGGCCAGCTCCGAACATGAGCACAAACGAGAGAGCGACTTGGCCGACGACCAACTGCTCCTGCCTTGTGATTCCAGCGAAACGCTTGCCCCACGCCGTGGATATCCGGTTCGCCGAACTGGCGTGACCGGTCAAGAGGCTCGCGATACGACTCCTGGCGACTTCCAGGGCAGGGAACAATCCGACCGCCAAACTGGTCAGGGCTGCCACGCCCGCGGTGAACACCAGCACGCCTCCGTCCAACTGGACTTGGTCAGAACGGGGCAGGTGAGGCATGTGCAAACTGGGCAGAATGCGAATCATACTGGCAGCCAGGATGACTGCTAGCCCGCTGCCCAGCACCACGACCGTGGCGCTCTCGACAAAGAGTCGAGACACCAGCTTGAAGGTGCCGGCCCCTAGGGCGGCGAGCGTGGCGAACTCGTGAGATCGGGCCGAGGCTCTGGTCAAGACCAGTCCGGAGACATTCGTGCAAGCGATCAAGAGCAAGACACAAACCGCCCCGAAGAGTATCCACAGGACAGGGCGCACGTCGGCAACGACGCGTGCCTTGAGTGGTCGGGCTCGCACGGTGACTCCCGACTGGGCGTCCATGCTCTTGGGGTACTGGGACACGTAGCTCTGGTTCAACGAGTCCATCTCGCTCTGGGCTTGGGCGAGGGTTGTTCCGGGCTCGAGGCGAGCAATGACGTCCTGTGTCATCACGTATTGCCAGAACCTGGCCGGCATCTGAGACGTGTGAGACGGACGCGTGACCCACACGTCGACTTCGGGATACGGGAAGTCGAGTCCCTCGGGCAGGACTCCGACGACCGTGTATGGCTGCGAATCCAGCAACAGGACCCGTTCGGTTACCTGCGGATCCGCACCGAAACGGCGCTGCCATAGGCCCTCGCTGAGGATGGCTGCAGACCGGCCCGAGGGATGATCTTCTTCCGGGACGAAGCCACGTCCTAGAATCGGCTGAGTTCCCACTATCTCGAGAAAGTTCCAAGAGACCCGCGCTGCCACAAGCGCTTCGGGGTCACCGGCCGATGAGATGGTCATGACTTCCGGCCACTTGAGAAACGCGCCGACTGCGCTGAATGACTCCGCTTGGTTTCGCGTGTGTGCAACCCTCCGCACGGTGAAGGACTGGTCAAACGTGCTGGTGGCCGGGTTGTCAAGCGACAAGACCACCAGTTCCTCCGGGCTGCGGTATGGCAGCGGTGCAAGGACAACGGAGCGTAGCAGCGCGAAGAACAAGGTGGCGCCGCCAATGCTGAGCGCCAGAACACAGATGGTCGTCGCAGTGAATACGGGGCTCTTGCACAGATTGCGCAGTCCGTAGGTGATGTCTCCGAGCAGGGCTTCGATGCGGCTGAATCCCCAAGACTCGCGACACTCTTCCTTGACTCTGGACAGGCCGCCAAGGCGCACACGCGCTAACCGGGCAGCTTCTGCAGGGGCTATTCCGTCGTCAATGTGCTTCTCGGTCAGCTTGTCGAGGTGAAACTGCAGCTCCGCATCAAGTTCCCGCTCCGTACGCTTGCGCCGGAAGAGGGCCTGCGCGCGGTAGAGCAAGCCATCTAGCATCCGTCCAACCGTCACTTAAGCCATGTCGAGGATGCTCTCGATCGCAGTCGACAATGCACGCCACGAAGTGGACTCGTCCTCCAATTGGCGCTGCCCTGCCGGAGTGAGTTCGTAGTACTTTGCGCGGCGATTGTTGTCAGAGACACCCCACTTCGCGCGAATCCAACCCTGACGCTCCAGTCGGTGAAGCGCGGGATAGAGCGATCCCTGCTGAATCTGCAGAACGTCTCTGGAGACCTGTCGGATGCGTTCCGATATCCCCCAGCCGTGCTGTGGTTCGAGCGCAACAGTCTTGAGGATCAGTAGATCCAACGTGCCCTGCGGAAGGTCGATGCGTGCCAACAGGACCCCTTTCACTTCTACAGGTCTATCTTAAGGGCATTTCCTGTCGAAGTGCAGGGGTAGTCCACCGAACGGTGGTACATCAGTCAACTTGGCACCGATGGTTCGCGACAAGCAAACTTTGCCCGCGTTTGTCTCCCAGTGTGCCTGACGCAGAAAGACCCTTTGGAGGATTGGACTCAACTGACCGCAGCCGGTCTGTCCGCTTCGGGGGTTCGTTCGCCCCGACCCTACCACCAGGTTGGAAACCCGATCACCCTGAAGTACAGCAGGTATGCTGCCGCTACCAGGCATGCTGACGACACCGCGATCGAGTGTATCCGGGCAAGACGGCCAGTCTGCTCGGGACTGCTCCTCAACGAGCAAACCAGCCCTTGCAGCGCTAAGAGCACGAAGATCCATGACAGAACAACAAAGCTAATAGCAGCTGGTGTCGGCCGTCCGAGCTGATCGACGACCTTGGCGAAGTCCCCTCCTCCAGTGCTCCCGATCCATACGGCGATCGCTATCGAAAGAGCCATCACCGCGAGCAACGGCCAGACCCTCGCTGCGATCAGACGATCCTTGAGCTTCCCGCCCAGTCTCAAGGGCACCCACGCAACAGCCCAAAGGAGGCTGCTGACCATCAGCAGTGCTGTAATCCCAGCCACCAGCCGCTCGAACCATACAACCGTTCCGGGTACCATGCGCAGGCTCCCGATTTCGCCCTGCACGTATTTCGTCCCGTCGGGGCCATCCACTAGGGCCAGCGTTGTTGCTGGCCGTAACTTGTGCCGAAACACCCGCTTGCTGACGGGATGGAACTCGATGAGCTGGCCACCGGCTTTGACAATCAGGACGTTATCGGCTCGAGTAACACGTGCGACACCGACCAGCCTCTCCACGTAGCGCATGGACTGGTTTCTGGACGTTGCGGGTCGGTAGTAGCCGGTCCACTGGTCGATGTCAGGTGCCATCTCCGCGGCGACCGGCGCACTGGGTCTGTCGAGGTCGCGTACGAGATACTCACTAACGAGGTCATCAACGCGGCTTACAAGCCTGTTGTTCGACACCGCGACCATCACGCAAAATCCGAGACCTTGGTCTGGCAAGTACGCGTACCGTGCGTGATACCCGGGCATGCCACCGTTGTGTCCTCGGAAGATGAAGCCATGCTCCGAACTCGGAAAATTGCCCAGACCGTATCCAGGTTGCAGACGTGCCGACAGCGTGGTCTCCGATCTCTCCATCCGTGCAATTGAGGGGGGCGAGACCAGCTGGTGGCCGTCGAAACTGCCTCGGTTGAGGAGCATCCTGACGAAGTTCGCCATCTGTCGCGGCGTTGCGCTCAATGCGCCCGAGGGGCGCACGACAATGTGCTGATAAGGCACCCGCATCTCTTCAGCGTCGTACCCCGCAGCCAGCCGCGCTTCGAGATCATCCGTCCGGAGCAGTCCGGCTCCGGTCATCTCCAGTGGCTCGAGGATTTCGTGCTTGAGGAACTCTTCAAATGGGCGCCCGTCGAGTTCCTGAACGATGTACGCTGCGACAGCCGGGCCAGCGTTCGAATATGACAAATGGAGGCCCGGCGGCCATCGGCTATACAGCGACCCTCGAATGTGATCGATCCCCTGCCGGAGAGAGAGGGGCGTCGGGTCGTTGCTCGCATAGTCCTTGTACCGCAAGTCATCAAACCCAGCCGTGTGCTCTAGCAAGTGAGCTACGCGCACCGGGGTCTCGGTGTCCCACCTGTTGCGAATTCCAATCTCCGGCGTGAGTTCAGCGACCGTGTCTGTCAATCGCAGCATTCCGCGCTCTTGAAGGATTAGCGCGGCGAGGCCAACGAAGCTCTTGGTGATGGAGCCGAGGCGCCAATAGGTGTTCTCGTCGGCTTCGCGATCGGTGGCGGAATCGGCCATCCCAATGCCGGCTGCCCAGATCGTCCGATCCTTCGATACGAGAGCTACTCCTATAGATCCCGCACCAACTTCATCCAGCTCCCTTTGGATTGCCGCACGAAGCCCTTCGAGCGTTGACGGCTTGACCGGATCAGATGCGGCAGATAGAAGGCTCGCGGCCGCTATCAAGCAGATCATTGCGAGCCTGCTAGTCGTCAACGGACGATGCCACGAAGTCAATCGCATGGGTGCCGCCTCAGGTCCGTTATCCGACATAACCCAGTAGGCTCGCGTTCTGGTGCGGCGGCCGCTTGGGAACAACTCGAGCTGGCCCGTGAATTCATCAGGGCAGCTAGAACCATCCCGCTGTCAGCACGAGAAGGAAGACCGGGATTCCGGAGAAAGCGATGGCAAGGCTTCGCTTGGTTCGACGGGTCAGGTACTGGTGGCAGATCACCGCAACACAAACCCCCAGAAGCAACAGCCATGGTGGACTCTGCGTCACCGATCGTGTGGCAGCTTCTACTATGCCCTCTCCTCCGACTAGGGGCATTGCCAGCCAGCTCAAGACAAGGAACGCTCCCCAAGTGACACCCGTGATGATTCCCCCCAGGACCGCCATTCGTGCCAGGCTCGGTGTCAAGACCGCCAACATCATGAAAACGGCTGTTGCAACAACGGGCATAAGGAAGAATTCCGAGGACGACAGCGAGCCGGTTAGGTGACTTGAGGTCACCATCTGCACAGCGATATCCGCAGGAATCATCGACAGAGCCAAGAGGATCGCCTTGCTGGCCAGAAGCGTCCCACCCGTAATGGGCCGACTAAGCCAGAACGCTGTGCTTCCCACCGTGGCGTCATCGTGCACCAACTTCGAGACAATGGCGGCTCGCATCAAAAGGTCGAAGAAGACGACCAGCAGGCCGACCAGCACGAAGACAGCGAGATCGAACTCGGCGCTACTCGGGGTGCCAACTTCCTGAGCTGGCCCACGCCCGTCGAGGTACAGCTCGATTTTCGCGTCCAATACGACAGAGAGGATCAGGATCGGGCACCAAATTCCGAGAAGCACCCGTACCCGGCGGAAGTCCTTACGGACGAGGTGAAGAATCAGGCTCACTCCTTTTCCCTCCCTTGGGACCGGTAGGTCCGAGCAAGTGCCATGAAGATCTCCTTGAGGGACATGCGGCTTACGGTGACCTCTCTCGCTTCCGGAATGACACTGCGAATGAAGTAATCCCCTGTCCCCTCCTTGTACTCGCTGTCCACGAACCGGACGGTTCGTCCCACTGTCTCCGGTAGCAGCCACGAATCCGGCAGCACATCCGGCAGCCGCCCGCCTGATTCCAGAGTCAACTGGCAAGAGCGGAATCGTGCTTCGAGCGACTCCGTGCACTCAGAGACGCGTAACGACCCCTTGTCAATCACGCCCACCCAGTCCACTAGCCGCTCCACCTCGTCGATGTCATGAGATGACACCAACACGGTCCACTCGGTCCGATCGCTGAGTTCCAGTAGGCCTCGCATGAACTCGTCCCTCACAAGGGCGTCTAGTCCGCTGAACGGTTCATCCAGGACAACTAGGTCCGGCCGGTACGCGAGCGAAACCAGCAACGCCGCCTTGATTCGCATGCCCCGCGAAAAGCTCTTGATCTTCTGTGAGAGAGGCAGGTCGAACTGCTGGGTCAGCTGGTGGCACAGCTCTTGATCCCACGAGGGGTACATTGGCCGGCAGAAGTCGATGAGGTCCTGAACGCTCATCCAATCGGGCAATTCCTGGTTCTCGGAAACGTAGCCGATGCGGGTGAATTCGGAGGGGCCTAGTCGAGTTGACTCCGTTCCTAGGACAGTGGCCCGACCGCCCGTTGGCCGAATCATGTTTAGGAGCATCTTGATCGTGGTGGTCTTGCCAGCGCCGTTCGGCCCCAGCAGGGCGAAGATGCTCCCCCTCGGAACATCTAGAGAGAGGCGCCTGACGGCTTCGGTTCGGCCAAAGCGCCGCGAGAGTTCTCTGGTCTGGATGATCGCGTTCATTCGTTAACGGCCTCCTCAGCTGCCACCTGCTGCTCATGCGTCGGCTGCACCTCGGACAGACGAATCCAATGGCTCTGAACCGCCTCGACTACTTGGTCGAAAGTCAGCGACAGTCTCCTTGCTTCGACTACGAGCTGCTCAACTTCACGGAGCAAGAGTTCGGATCGCTCCTTCTGGGATGATTCCGGAAGGTGCGCAACGAGAGTTCCGACGCCTGGCTGGACAACCAGCAGTCCCTGATCCACGAGCCGTGTCACCACCTTTTGCGCGGTGTTGGGATTGATGCGTAATTCCTGGCTCAGAGTTCTGATGGAAGGGAACCGATCACCCGGTGACAGCTGGCTCGAAACGATCGCTCGCTGCACCGCGTAGACCAACTGCTCGTAGACCGACGTGCCCGTTCGCAACTCGACCGTGAAGGGCAACATAGCTGTACTAGGGATGATAGTACAGATAGAGGTCAAAGCGCAAGGGGGAGAATTGCGGCCTACCACTGAAGTCCGTCGGATTCTTAGCCGCCGCGTCTTACGATTGCCCGAGCCTTGGATCGTTCCTAGGCGAGTTTATTCGTGGGGCCGCTCCAACGTAAGGTTGCCGACCGGCCAATCAGCTACGGAGGAACTTGACCGAGCCTGCTGCTCCACACTCTCTGAGTATGCTCTTGACCAAGACGACTGGAGGGTGCTTGAGCGCACCTCCATAACACCGCGTGTACTCGACATCAGGAGATCTTTCGAGGCAATAAACCGCGGATGGCCAGAGGTTCGATATCGTGAGGTAGCTCGGAGCGTTCGGGACAGCACAGCTACCCCTAGCAGTCCATCACGCTTACCGCGTGCACACTTAGTCTTTAGGGTGTAGGCTTCGGGCCCGCTTCAAGTCCTTGCTCTGCATGCATTTCTCAAGGCCTTCCAAGAAGTGCGGCCAATCCCGCGCTGGAAATCCCCAGACCGACGGCTGCGGTGTTGGGACGCGAAGCTTCTTCATTTCGTGGGCGATGTACTCCAACCCCGCTTCAAGCTGTATCTCTAATCCATGGTCGCGCTTCCCGGGACTGTAAATCTTCCTTTGTAGCTCATTGGCTTCTTTCACAACTCCGTGATGGGCGACGAACCTTTCTGTCGGGAGGTGTTTATGGATCCGCTGGAAGTATGCCAAGAAGGTAGCCATCAACGCCGCTGCGAAGAACCCTCCCCACAGTGACGGTGAGTTGAGCAGAACCCAGAGGATGGAGCTGAAGTAATTTAGAACCACTAGGCTCTCCGCTGGCGCGAAATCAATCAGGAACCTCGCAAGTATCAGGACAAAGCCGCCGAACGAGAATGCCAGTGTCAGCAGGGTGGGGGCTCCTATTTTTCGCAGGTTCATGATTTCGTGTAAGAGATCACAGAGCCGTGTGAACTGTCAACTAGAGTGCCGACTCGCACCTATAAGGCGGTTGACGGTCGGGTAGGCTCGAACAGGATCCCGAGCCGTATGTTGTCTTGAGACTCTTACCGCCGGCCCCGGAAGTAATCACCCTCTCAAGCTCAGCCGCTCGGCTTCGCCACAAGCCACGCCCCGGACATCCACGCGGTCTAACGGTGACGGCTGCATCCGCCGCCGCAAGCCCGGGAGAGGAAGGTGTCTCCGGCCCGGAACGTCACCGTTCAACTAGAATTGAGTGAGCGGAGGTGGCGGCGCGTTGCCGCTGGAGGCGAGTTGGGACTTCGGATCCAAAGGCGATCCAATGGAAGCAGCGACCGCTAATGACAACCAGACTGCCTGCAGCAGCCATCCCATTTCTTGCGATGCTGCTGGCATGCGGGACACCGTCCCCCCACGACTACGCGGCGGAAATCGAAGCGTGGCGCATCGAACGCGAGGCACGGCTCAAGGCTGACGACGGCTGGCTGACGCTTACCGGACTCTTCTTTCTCGGCGAGGGCGACACTAGCTTCGGTTCGTCGCCGCAGAACGATATCGAATTGCGGGCGGGGCCCGAGCGTTCAGGAATCATCACGCTGCAAGGCGGAAGGGTCAGCGTGCGAGCAGTCGAAGGACAGACCCTGTTGGTCGATGGGCGCAGGGTCGATGCGGCACAACTATGGCCCTACGAGGGGTCCGATCGCCCGACGATCACCCTTGGCCCCCTCTCGCTGTTCTGTCATGAGAGTGGTGACCGCATGGCAATGCGTCTGAGAGATTTGGAGAGTGAGATCAGGCGCGAATTCACGAAGCTGCGTTGGTACCCAGTCGACGAGTCGTTCCGGATTTCCGGACGCTACGTCCCACACGACGAACCGCGCACCGTGGGACTGGCCAACAACCTCGGCGACGTCCTGACCCTACGCAGCAGCGGATCAGTTGCGCTGACTGTCAAGGGTCAGGCGCTCCTCCTGACCGCAATCGATTACGACGACCGTCTATGGTTCGTCTTCAGCGACCTGACCAGCGGCAGCGAAACCTACCCCGCCGCGAGGTTTCTTTACGCTGACATTCCCGACTTGGACGGAATGACTACCGTCGACTTTAACCGAGCCTACAATCCGCCCTGCGCGTTCAATCCATACACAACCTGCCCGTTGCCGCCGCCGGAGAACCGGCTGCAGATCCGAATCGAGGCCGGGGAACTCGACTACCCAGGCCGACGCTAGCGACCAGACGGCCCACTGGGCACTTCCGGTATGCTGTCGGTGCAAACGACATTGCGGCACCACTGGGAGCAGCCTTTCGGTAGTAGTTCGTACAGGGGAGATTCGGCTGGGATATCATTACCGAGGCTTGCGGATTGGTTCGCAGGTTCGCTTAAGGTCTTGAGGGCTTAGGCATTTGTGCCCAGGCCAGACTGAAAATACCCTACTGTCGCCCGACATCACCGAAGCCTCCCCTTCCCAAAGATCATCTGACCTCTGGGGACACGCGACCAGAGTGTGAAGAAGCCTTCACCCAGGTATAATGATCACAGTACAAAGGCGTTGCTAAGAAGCTCTGGAAGCTGAGGCTTACAAGTCGAACAGCCAATGTCACGCTTGAGCTGGAATCAACGGATAGGGCTTGTCCAAGGATTGTTCTCGGAGGACACGATTCGATACAGTACTGACTGCTGAGAGGACGAAGACAGAGTGATTAGATGGTTTGTTGATTGGCTGGTTTTGCTGTTTCGCCGAAGATCAGTTGGCGTACAAACCTATCAGATACTGCCCGAAAAACGTATACAAGGCGAACGAATGCGTTCTATGTCTTTGACGCTAAGCCCCGGATCAGTACAAGAAGCCCTGCTAATATCTGGCTGGACAGGGTCGCCTGATCCAATTGACATTCCATATGTTGAGGCTGGAGCAATCTCGCGACTTAACCTCACTACGGGAAAGGTTATATGGGTGACAAGTTCCCCTGATGATCTGAGGGAAGTCTTCTCGTGGCCGATGTCGGTTTAGCGGCGGCAATCTGAGTGTCTGGAAGGTGAAATCTGTCGATGAGTTTGTATAGCGACTGGGACGGAAAGTCCTATTTAGATATTCCGCTTTCGAGATGTACGAAAACGCTCAACGTCGACAACCTGTTTAAGGTGATTGTATATAGATTCGGGCAGCATACTAATTCGAAAATTCTCGCAAAATTCACAGAACTAATTTATCAACTGAACACTTGTCCAACAACCAGCTTGATTACGCTGAATTACTGTAGAAAATTAGAATGCGAAGGTTCTGATATGACGGACAACAATGAAGGAGTCTTGAATGCTACTCCTGATAGGCAGAATCTCTTCGAACTTATTCGGTATCATTGGCACGGGAGAAACTTCCCATTGGAACTTAGACGGAAGATCGGACTCTTAGAATCGGAAGGGAAGCTGTATTCTAATCCAGGATGGATATGGTGTCTATGTAGGGTTCCGAATCAACCATCATCTGCCGAATGGAAAATTGTTAGGGACTATTTTTGCAGAAATAAGAGATATAGTCTGACCCTCATGTCGAAAAGCCAAATTGATGAGGTGTGTTTTGAACTCGGTAGAGAGATTGGGCGACTCAGTGTCGGTAGAACAAGCTGGAAGGACTGGTATAGCAGAATTCCTCTGATTGGTCTCGATAGGAACATTATAGTGATCCATGGATCAATCATCTATACAGATTACCGAGATGAGTTCGTAAGAAACTATGCAGGGAATTCTGTGCGTTCGATCCTTAGTTGCTTCACGAAAGAGACTAAGTTCTTGTTCGAGCAAGAGTATAGAATTCTTGTCTTGGGATTTGAAGCTCCCAGAAAAGATCAAGTGATTCTCAGCCTGACAGAGAAAATGAGCCGGATTCTCAACATCACCGCAAGTAACGTTGATTGTCTTCCTGCCACTCCGCTCGCTCGTCAAGTGGGTGAATCGACAGCTTGAAGCTCAGTCGAACGGGCGGGAAATCGGCGTAAGATGATTGAGCTATATTCGAACTCAGCGTTCTTAGGCTCGAATCCAAATGACATCAAGGGTGTCTTAGCTGATAGTGTTTGCGAAATATATGGAGCTTTTGTGTGATCGGTAAGAGGCTGATTTCTGACATCGTTTGAGCAGGGCTTCCCGGTCCATTCCCTGAGAGGAGTTCTAGCACTAAAGGACCGCTATATCTCTGCATGGGTCTGATCTTGTCAAGGATTGATGGAGGCCATTGGCGGTGCGTCTGGTGTGCTGCGCCGGGCGCCGCGTGGCAACCACGATTCGCCGAGGGCGGTTGGCCCTCGCTCCGAGGAGAGCGACATCGAGATGACCACTGGTCGATACCCGGTCGTCGCTCACACGTAGCTGCCGGAGTGTAGTGTCACATCCGGTCATGGAGCTTGTAAATGCTTTTCAATGTGACACTTACGGCATTCCGGTGTTGCTGGTGAGTTCAATTCGAACGATACGCTTCATGTCCGGTACGATGTATTTGAAACTAGGTCGATGGGAACGGTGGATTACTTCGAAATCGATTTCTTGAACGTCGGCGAGAGCCAAAGCGGTGATGCCATTGCTCTGCGCTATGAACGTCAAGGAAATACATTCGTGCACGTCGTCGATGGAGGCTTTCAGGACGACGGACCGAACATCATGGCTCATCTTAGGAAGTACTACGGCGGCAATGGTGCTAGTCATGTGGTCCTCACCCACCCGGATAGTGATCACGCCGGAGGCTTGGTGACGGTATTGGAAGAATGTGAGGTGCCTCCCGGGGGCGGTCTGTGGATGCTGCGCCCCTGGCTCTACGCCTCCGAGCTGATAGATCACTTCGCACGATTCACCACCGTGGGTGGTCTCGAAGAGGCTCTGCGCGAGGCCTATCCGAACGTCGCAGCACTGGAAGCGATCGCGGAGCGCCGTGGGATCCCCATCTACGAGCCCTTCCAAGGCGCAATGATCGGCGAGTTCACGGTCCTGGCACCGTCGAAGGCGCGGTATCTCCAACTGATCGTGGACTCGGAGAGGACACCGAAGGAAGCTGCTCCGACAGGCAGCGTGTGGCTTATCGAAGCACTACAATCGGCGGCAGCCAAGGTCATTCGCTACGTCAAGGCCGCTTGGGGGGTCGAGGTCTTCTCGACCGAGCCGACGAGCGCGGAGAACGAGATGAGCGTCGTGCAGTACACGAGTTTGTGCGATGAGAAGATTCTGATTACAGGTGATGTGGGCCGGGAGGGCCTGACTGAAGCGGCCGACTTTGCTCCCTTGATCGGACTTGAGCTGCCGGGCATCGATCGTTTCGATGTTCCGCATCACGGATCACGTCGGAATGTGTCGACCGAAGTACTTGACCGGTGGCTGGGTCCTCGCCTCCCGCAACAGTTGCCCGACGGCCAAGGCTCGTTCCAAGCGCTCATCAGCGCCAATCCGGACGACAAGGAACACCCGCGGCGAGCAGTGGTGCGTGGCCTAATACATCGCGGTGCGAATGTGGTGCAGACGACCGGGAAGCGCGGAGCGTACCTGCGAACCTCCAAGGACGCTCCACCTAGGGATGACGCCGTGCCCGCTAAGCGACTGCCGTACCCCGAGGATCAAGAAGAGGACTAAGGGATTTGTCGGCCGGCGACAGCATCAAATCGCGCTACAGGTGGCGACTGCAGGCGTTCGTTACATTGATCACACTCCTAGTGTTCGCGACATTTTCGGGCAGCGATGTCCTGCGAGCGATCCTGGCTCGCCAGTGGACCGAACTGGTCCACATTAAGCACGTGCTGAGCCTAGCACTTCCGTTGGCCACAATCATCCTCGATGGGATCGTGACATCCGACTTCAAAGCTGTGCTGGTTTATTGGAAGTGGAGGAATCCGCTCCCTGCTCACGAGGCATTTTCTGTGCATGGGAGGAAGGACAGCCGCGTCGATATGAAGGTGCTAGAGGAAGAGCATGGTCCGCTACCGACCGCCCTGGCCGAGCAGAATCAACTCTGGTACAAGCTCTCGAAGGCGACCGCCGATCGGGCATCTGTTGATGAGGCTCACTACTCTTGGTTGCTTGCGCGCGACCTAACTAATCTGAGCTTCGCCCTCTTGATCGTGAGCGCAGGGCTCGCAGCCACACTCCGCTTCGGCGCCTGGGAGGGGATTGTCCTGGTCAGCACTCAGGGGTTGCTTTTCCTCGTGCTGAGTCAGGTCGCAGCAAACAAGGGCATCCGCTTCGTCACAACGGTGCTAGCGGAAGCGGCGGCTTCAGAGTGACGGGCGGAGCCGCGACCGCACTGCGAGCGATCGAGCGGTGAGAGTGACCGAGACGTCGCACTCGAATAGCAGCGCCGTTAGCTTGGGGCGCGAGTGGCAACAGCGGCTAGCCCTAGGGTTCTGGCCCGTCCTTCCAGCCCAGCGTGCTGTATCCTTCTGATTCCATTGGCGCTTAGGATGATTTACCGGACCTTCGAGTCTTGATTCCTGTAGGCACTAGATAGTTCCGGGTTCCCGATGGGCTCGCCAACAAGTGGCTCCTGTATCACGACATTTGATCCTGTCTCTATTTGATCGTTGGACACTCAGTGGAACACTGCATTTGGAGTGCAGCATAAATCTCTTGTTTTCGCTGCGATCATGGCGGAGAGGGAGCCCGCCAACTCATGGAATATCGCTGTCCTAGTTTGTCTTGCAAAGATAGATAAATCAATGAGTTATGTTCTATCCTAGCTTCGGATGGTCTCGCGTCGCACCCCGGAATCCCGGTTGTATTGTGGGACAGTTTGGTGTACAGTTAGGTACAGCAAATGCACCCCCTGACTTCCGCATTCGTCAAGAACGTCCGGCACAGTGGCCGACGACAACTAGAATGACGCCGGCCAAAGTAGTTGTCGCCGGCCAGGCACAGCGGCAGAGACGGTCCGGATAAGTACGGAGATCAGCACGGCCTCTTGCTCCGCGTGATGCCAACCGGAGGCAAGCAGTGGATATGGCGTGGCACGATTCGCGGCAGGCGCGTCGACCTTGGTCTCGGCGGCTGGCCCTATGTCTCTCTTTCCAGCGCGCGCCAGTCGGCATTCGAGTACCGGAAGCTGGTGCGGGAGGGTGAAGACCCGCGATCGTTTCGTTCCAGGCAGGGAGCTCCGACATTCGCGGAGGCTGTGAGCACCGTGATCGCGATTCACGAGCCGGGATGGAAGGACGGAGGGAAGAGCGCCGACCAGTGGCGCTCAAGCCTTCGAGATTACGCGATCCCGAGGCTTGGAAGGCTGAGGGTGGGCGAGATCTCCACTGCCGACGTCATGGCCGTGCTGCTGCCGATCTGGAACGAGAAGCCCGAGACTGCGCGGCGGGTGCGCCAGCGGATCGGCGCGATCATGAAGTGGGCTGTTGCGCAGGGTCACCGGCTGGACAATCCTGCCGGAGACGCCCTCGGCGCGGCGCTGCCGAAGACCAGCGTCGCTAAGAGGCACCATCGCGCGCTACCGTATGCCAAGGTCGCGGATGCCATCGCCACAGTCCGGGCGTCGCGCGCGCATTGGGCAACCGTTGCCGCCCTAGAGTACTTGATCCTCACTGCTTCGCGCTCGGGCGAGGTGAGGAAGGCCCGATGGGACGAAGTCGACCTCGATACGGCAACATGGACGGTTCCTGCGGACAGAATGAAGATGCAGCGCGAGCACCGGGTTCCACTCAGCGACCAGGCATTGCAAATCCTAGCCGAAGCCCGCAAGTGGTCCGACGGCACCGGCTTTATTTTTCCGAGCGTAACCGGACGGCCGCTGTCCGACAACACACTCTCAAAACTGCTCCGCGAGCAAGGTATTCCGGCAGTCGTGCATGGATTCCGCAGCAGCTTCCGCGATTGGTGCGCCGAGTGCTCGAACGCGCCACGAGAGGTCAGCGAGCTGGCGCTCGCCCACGTCAACTCGGATCGAGTCGAAGCGGCTTACATGAGAACTGATCTATTCGAGCGGCGGCGAGGGTTGATGCAGTCGTGGGCGGACTATGTGTCGAAACGCTGCCTCGATGGATAAGTGCTGGCGGCGACGGGATCCGGCTAGGAGGGTTTCGGGTATTCGCGGATCCATTGTTCCGCCTCTTCGTCGTTGTATGAACCCGTTCTGATGTGGGTTCCGGAAATCATGGCCGGTGAATTCCGGAAATTCTGGCCGGTCAGATAGTACTGGAGAAGAGGCTGCGCTTGTGTCCAGCATGGCGGGGGGATCCGCTCCAGGAGTTGCGGTCGGGACAGCGGCTGGCTGATGGAAGGGCCGATCGGCCAAGGGCGCGGCGGCAGTGGTCCCGGGCGAGCGATGCAGGTGCTTGCCAGCAAGTCCGGGCCGGGGTCGGTGCAAGCGGTCAGCGTTCATAGTCGATTCCCTCCAGATGACGGGTGCGCATCGAGGGTCCCTCCAGAGTGACGATGCGGCCGCGCTCCAGGACCCGGTCAATGATGGCCTCGGCCAGGTCGTAGTCGTGCAGGGCGGCGCCCCAGTCCTTGAGCGGCTTGTTGGTCGTGAACAGGATGCCACGCCGCTGCACGCAGCGGGCGTTGACGACATGGTAGAGCACGTTGGCAGCGTCGGGGCCGTAGCTGAGATAGCCGACTTCATCGCAGACCAGCACAGCCGGCTGGAGATAGGCCTTGAGGGCGTCGCGGAAGCGGCCCTCGCGGCTGGCGCGGGAGAGGTCGTCGATGAGCGCGGCGGCGGTGGCGAAGCGAGCGTCGAAGCCGTTCTGGATGGCGCGGTAGGCGATGGCAGTAGCCAGATGCGTCTTGCCCCGGCCGGACGAATGGGTCACATAGTGCCCATGATTCTCAATCCGCCACGGTCTACTACCGGTGGCACCCGCTGTTCGGTCAGACCCTGCGCGTCCGCAAGCGTGTAAGGAACCACCTCGGCGAGCACCTGTTGTGCGAACTGCCTGACGGGACGGTCTGCGCCCTCCCTGGCTGGATGTTGCAGCCGAGCAGCGAACGGCTTTCATTCGGCACGCCGGTCATTGCGGTCGAGGCTTTGTCCGCCCTGCGAGACCTGCTGTCGAGTTTGCCGAGCGCCCCAGCAGGCGCTCCGCCTGCACTGAGACGATCGTCTCAGGAGGAAGCGCATGAAGCAAACACCCCGGCAACTCCACCTGCCGCTGCCCAAGCAGCGAGCGAGGGCCCTGCCCAGCCACCAGCGCAGAGAACTCAGCGACGCCCTGGTCGAGCTGTTGATCCATGCCACGGACGAGAGCCCGCGGCAGAGAGCCCAAGGAGGAAACGATGAACCCGAAGCTGACCAATGAGCGGCTCAGCCGCCGCGCCTTGGTCTACGTGCGACAGTCGACGATCGGACAGCTGACGCATAACCGCGAGAGTCGCTACCGGCAGTACGAGTTGGCGCAGCACGCGCGCGAGCTGGGCTTTCGCGCGGTCGATGTGATTGACGAGGACCTGGGGCGCTCGGGATCCGGCTTGAGCGAGCGCCCCGGGTTTCAGCGACTCGTGGCCGAAGTGTGCAGCGGGGAAGTGGGTGCGGTGCTCAGTCTCGAGGCCTCGCGCTTGGCGCGCAACGGCCGCGACTGGCATCACTTGATCGAGCTCTGCGGCCTGGCCGGAGCCGTCGTGGTGGATCTGGACGGCGTGTATGATCCCGGCCTGATCAACGACCGCCTGCTCTTGGGGCTGAAGGGCACCATGAGCGAGTTCGAGTTGAGCCTGTTGCGACAGCGCTCGGCGGAAGCAATCCGACGCAAGGCCAGCCGGGGCGAATTGCGGATTCTGTTGCCAGTCGGTCTGTGCTGGACAGCGGAAGGCAAGATCGACAAAGACCCGGATCGCCGGATCCAGCAGGCGCTGGAACTTGTCTTCGCCAAACTGACCGCACTGGGCAGTGCGCGGCAGGTCTTGCTGTGGCTGCGAGAGGAGCAGATCCAACTGCCGGCAACGACCCGCGGAGGCGGCCAGCCGTCGGTGGTCTGGAAGCTTCCGGTTTACAACAGCGTGCGGAGCATTCTGAGCAACCCCGCGTATGCGGGAGCCTACGCGTTTGGCAAGACGGAGGCGCGCACCGCGGTGGTCAACGGCCGCGCGCGCCAGACGGTGGGCCATCTGAAACCGCGCAGCGAGTGGACGGTGTTGCTGCGCGACCACCATCCCGGCTACATATCATGGGAGCAGTACGAGCGCAATCAAGCGCTGCTGGCCGCCAACGCCCACATGAAGTCGCGGATGGAACCGAAGGCCGCTCGCGGGGGCCGGGCTCTGCTGAGCGGGCTGTTGCGCTGCCGCCGTTGCGGGCGCATGCTGCACGTCGCCTACAGCGGCATCGGCGGGAAGGTGCTGCGGTACCACTGCCGCGGGGCTCACATCAATCACGGCAGCGATTGGTGTATCTCGTTCGGCGGGTTGCGAGTCGACCGGGCACTGGCGAGCGAAGTGTTGCAAGCGATCGGCGGGGATGCGGTGGAGGCCGCGCTGGCAGCCGCCGAGCGGCAGCGTGAGAAGCAACGGGAACAACGCCAGGCGCTGGAGCTGGAAGCGGAGCAGGCGCGGTACGAGGCGCGCCTGGCGGAGCGGCGCTATCAAGCCGTCGATCCCGACAACCGCCTGGTCGCCGCCGAGCTGGAAGCGCGCTGGAACGGTGCCTTGCGCCAAGTGTCGGAACTTGACACGAAGCTGGATCGATTCGATCGCGGCCTTGAGGGCAAGCCGCTGCCCGACAAGGCCGTCTTGCTGAGCCTGGCGCAAGACCTGCCGTCTGTCTGGAACTCACCCACCGCGGACATGCGCTTGAAGCAACGCATCGTGCGCATCCTAGTGCACGAGATCGTCGCCGACGTGGACGAGGAGCGTAGCGAGATCGTGCTGTTGATTCACTGGACCGGCGGGCGTCATTCCGAGCTTCGCGTCAAGAAGAACGCCACCGGCCAACACCGCCGCTGCACAAGCGCAGAAACGATCGCCGTGCTCGGTCGGTTGGCCGGTCACTTCAACGACGCGCAGATCGCGACGACACTGAATCGACTGGGCCTGCGAACAGGAGCGGGCAACAGCTGGAACCAGGTTCGCGTGGCTTCGGCGCGCAGCTACCATCAGCTGCCCGCCTTCGATCCCGAGCAGGCGCGCGAGGATGTCGTCACGCTAGACCGAGCGGCGCAACGGCTGGGCCTCAGCCCCACCAGTGTCCGGCGCCTGATCAAACGCAAGGTGTTGCCCGCCAGTCAGGTGGTGGCCGGCGCACCATGGCAGATTCCGGCGGCGGCTTTGGAATCGGAGGCTGTGCAGCAAGCGGTCCAAGACGTCAAGAACGGGCCAAGCGTCCCGCGAACTCCGCCGAGTGATCAGCGAGAGGCTTTATTTTCATAGGGTTAGCGAGGTAGGTCAGAATGTCATCGGCTCGGAGCGGCCGGCGAGGATCAAGTTGCGGCCCTCGGCGACGAACTCGGGGCCGAAGCAGGAGCCGAGCAGGGTGCGGCGGAGTTCGGGCTGAACCGAAAAGTCGAATTCCTCGACGGTCTTGAGCTGGGGGAAGCGCGCCTTGCGCAGGCAGCGCTGCAGGCGGGTCTGGGTGCGGTGGGCGACTTCCTCGCGGGCCAGGGCGAGCAGGAATTCGTGGAAGGACCACTGCTCGCGCTCGGCGCGTTCGATGAGCTCGCCGTAGCGGTGGCGGGTGTTGGCCAGGTGCAGGCGCTTGAGCAGGGCGGCCAGTTCGCCGGGCTGCCCAGCGGCGGCGGACGGCGCGGGCACGGCAGCAGGCGGGGCGGTCACGAGGTCTCCTCCCGGGAACAGGCGAACAGCGGGGCGTGGCCGTTGACTTCCCGCACGACGGCGGCCACCGAGACCTCGGGGAGCTGGGCGACCCTCCGGAAAGCCTGCCGCAGGGCGTCGCTGCCGCAGGCCTGCAGCAGTTCGTGCAGGCGCTCGACATCGTCGGGCCAGTGCCGCGGCCGCACGTGCACGAGTTCGGTCAGGATCCGCTCCGCATCCCGCCCCAGATCCAACAAGTGCTGGCGCTTGAGGTACATGCGGCCGCGCTTACCGCTCACCGCCGCCAGCAGCCCGGCCCGGTGCGCCGCCAGGCTCGAGACCTTGTTGCGCCCGCTCAGGCGCGCATGCTCGGCCCGGTAACGGCCCGCTTCGATGACCACCCGGTCCGCGAACAGCCGCAGCGTCGCCGAGTAGCCCAGCGCCTCGGCCGGCATCGAGTAGCGGTTCGTCTCGAACGTCACCATGCCGGTCGGACCGACCCGCACCGCATAGCGCAGGTCCAGCTGCTGCGCGGTCAGCTTGACCGGCCGCAGGCGGCCCCGCTCCTGCTCCCGCAGCAACTCGCCGGGAATCCGCTCGCTGGCCCGGTTGACGCGCCGCTCGTTGACCTCCTCGTGCCAGGCCTGCAACTGCATCGCCAGGTCGTCTTGGTCAACGAACTGGCGCTGCTTGAAGAACGAGTTCTTGACCCAGCCCACCAAGTTTTCGACGGTCCCCTTTTGATTCGGCCGCGCCGGCCAGCAGACCTCCGCCGCCACGCCCAGCCGCGACGTCACTTCCGCAAAGGTTGGGTTCCAAGCCAGCACCGCGCCGGTCTTCGGGTCCGATTTTGTCGCGATCGTCCCGGGGCGGTCGAACACCGCCAGCAAGGGCAGCCCCCCGAACTGGCAGAAGTGCGCCGCCAGCGTCCGCACCAGCGTCTCGACCCGCTGGTTCGGCACGCAGCTCACCAGCACGTAGCGCGAATATTTCAGGCGCGAGGCGAAGAACCGTACTTTCGTCCGGCCGCCGCCGCTCCAGTGGAGCCAGACCTCCCCGAAGTCGTGCTGGCTGAATTCGCCCGCCACGCCTTCGAAGCGGCAGATCGGCCGCACCGCCTGCTGGCGCAGTTGCCTGACCAACTCGTAGACCGCGGACTTGCCGCCGCCGTAACCGCGCTCGCGCAGCCGGCGCAGCACTTCCAAGCTCTTCAGTTTCGGCGTCTCTGCCAGCATCGCCGTCACCGCCTCGCGGTACGGCTCGACGGTCGAGGGCCGGCCCGGCCCGCTCAGTTGTGGCTGCCCGGCCGGTTCCCTTGCCACCGGCTCGGTCCCTGTCAGCTCGGACTGGGCTGGCTCGCGCCCGATCCGGCGGATGGTGCGCACGGACACGCCCGTCAGCTTGGCGATCCGCTCCTGCGGCACGCCCGCCGCCAGCAGCAATTGGATATCGCGACGCTTCCCCCCTGCGTACATGGATTCCTCCTGTTCCGAGGAGTCCGCGCGCGGACTCCTCGGCTCGGAGAATACGGGAGTGGGAGGCTTGTCAGGACCGGAGCCACCGGCCATAATTTCCGGAATTTGGGCGGTCAGATTTTCCGGAACTCGCATCTGATCCCACTCCCATCTGGCGGTCTGTGCCGTGGGGGATTCCATCGGTGAGAGTCCATTTTCTGCCGGAACTGGTCCTCGAATTCGGTCGTTAGGCATGCAGCTAGTCGATCAATCATCTCCACGCTCAAGCCGCCTCCAAATGTGGCGCTACTGATTTGGCTCTGTGTGCCGACAGATGCCCTGATCCGTTCTTCGAACCCAGGGATTCTCGAGCCGAGGCTGGATCCCACCTCTACAGTAGATGTGCCCTCCGGCGGGTGAGCTTCAGCCACATAGTCGATCCATTCTTTGGCTCCGTGGAATTTTGCGTTGTGGAGCTTGGCTTCGTGCATCTGTGCGCCGTAGACGGAAGCCCCTTGGCATTGTGCTCCGGACAGGTTTGCACACTGCAGGTCCGCAAAGTGAAGGATCGCTCCCTGCAACCTTGCTCCGACGAGGTTGGCAAAGTGTAGCCTCGCCGAACCAAGCAACGCACCTTGCAGGAGTGCACCGCGGAGCGAAGCCTCTGAAAGGCAAGCGCCCGTCAGATCGGCTCCTTGGAGTTCTGCGTTCCTCAGATTCGCACCCGCCAAATAACTCCCGCACACGTTGGCGCTTATGTTGACGAAAGGTCTATGCCTGTCGATGAATAGCAACGAAAGCAGGCTCTGAATCTCCACCGAGGGCTCCGTTCTAAACTGTTCGCGATACTCCTCGTTGCTCGTGACCTGCCTTATATGGGCACAGAGTATGTCGTGCGCGGAATGGCAATAGACACTCGAGTCTGACGCTAGGTGGAACAACTCGTACGCTGCTCCGAGTCGCATAGACATCGAATCGGCGCCAAGGTGTCCAATGGCGTTCTTGAGCCGATCCTGCCGCAGCCCCGCCTCGGTGTGCAGGTTCGCTTTCACTTGCTGATTGACAGCTGCCGTCTGCGCCTTGACCGCATCGGCCTGGGCGGCCATGGAGCCCTCCATGGCTCCTGCCCTCCTGTGGGATGCTAGGGCCTGAATAGCAACCAGTACACCGCCCACGGCGATGCCGAGGAACTTAAGTGCGTCCGGCTTGGTAGTTACGCCCAGCAAGCCATAGTGGTCGTTTAGGTCGCAGAACACTACAGCAACCATGATGGCGACCAAGATCGCGGCCAAGCCCCCCAGTAGCATCACGGACCAGGGTGGGCATTGCCTTTGGACTGACACGCAGCGTTCACCAGTGCGGATCAGAAATTGTAACTCTCCTCTGCCTTTTCCAGCAGCGCTTGCGCACCGTTGCGGAGAAGCTCCGCGACCACGTCCCCGGACCGCGGCACCGCCGCGGGCATCGCGAGGACATTGCCGCCCGCGGGCGGCGTCTGCTCGTTGTCTCTTGTACTCTTGTTCATGGCGTATCTCTCCTTCCCTTACCGGAAACAACTTCAACGACTATCGTTGCTGAGATACGCCACCCTCCTTCAGCTCATACACAACTTCCGGGCATTACCCTCTCCTCTGTGGCGGGGCTACAGTCCGCGGACTCTCGTCAAAAATTCCCCTTACGGGGCTGAGCTAATGGACGGCGCTATTGTGAGCGCGCCGAAGCATCGCCGACAGCGACTCGAACCCGTTGCTGAGAACGTCAGCGTTAGGACCAGATCGCACAGATCGCGAGCGTGATCGCCAATTGCAGGACTCTAGCGACGATGTTCCTTGAGACCCGCCCTTTAACACCACCCTCTCTTTGTCACTTCGAGCACGAAGAAGAAGGAGACGGAACCTATAGTAGATGTCACTAGTGATCCGGGATATCAAAACTCTAGGCAACTTGAACAGGAACTGACAACCCAGCAGACGATCAATGGAAGACAAATGGATGTTGTCTTGTGCTTCTGAGACACATGATCGTGCGGGCGTTGGGCGAATGCGCTCCCCCGCTAGGGGCTGTGGCCCGGCCGTTTGAACGCCCGGCTCATCGTGCTGCGGGGAAAAGACCCCGGCGCAGCATCCTCGGGGCGGGGCGCAGCACTGTTCGGGCACCGTCCGCAGCACCCGCGGCCGCGTTAAGGCCTTGTCCGTCATATCGTTAGCGCTCCGGGCGGGGCGGCCGGGCCAAGAAGGGCGCAGCACCGGCGGGGGGGGGGGGGCGGGCCCCCCCCCCCCCCCCACCAACCCAACAGACGACAGAAATCAGAGAAAAACAGCAGCAGCAAAACAGACGA
>VXRL01000002.1:0-5253 GCA_009838515.1 Terriglobia bacterium
CCCCCCCATTTTTTAACACCCACAACACGCCATACCAAAACACGCCCGGTCACGGGGCCCCGCAGAAGTCTAAAACAGACAGGGGCGGGCGCATCCTGCGCGGGACCGGCAGGCGCGGCCGGGCCGGCGACGGCCTCGACCAGCGCGGGATTGAGCGAGCCCCGCAGCGCCCCGGCGCCGCACTCGAGATTGACTGCTTGCACCGGCACCTCGGAGCCGGCGATCACCAGGGCCTCGCGGCCTCGCGCGAACTCCGGCAGGGGATCGCCCGGCACCTTCGAAAAGCGGACCGTGATCGAGGCCTTGCCCGGCTTGGAGCGGTCGAACATCGCATGGGCATCGCGGCCGCCCACCAGGCACGGACCGGACGGCCGTTGCGGGTCTTGGCCGGATGGAGAGAAGTTTTCGAGCCTCACGCTCTCACGCTAGCGCCGACGCGGCGGCGAAGTAAGGCTGAACTGTTCAGCCCCATGTCCCGCATGTTGCGTCGCCGCTCCCTTTTTCCCTCCGCGAGTGCTATAGTGATTCCGCGCCCGCCGGGAGCGATGCCCATCCGCGAAATCCCGGCATTCCCGCTCCTCACCGCTCGCCCTGCTCGCCGCGGAGCGCGTCCATCGATCCGGCTACGGCCGCTGCGCCGTCCCGGACGAGCGCCTCGGCGTTCTGCACGGACGATCCGTGCATCGTGGCGAGCCGCAGCCGGCCGCGCTTGACATGAACCGCGACCCTGTAAACCTCCCCGTCAGCGGCGCGGCCGAAGAAGGCGAGGCTGGGACGCTTCGCGCCGCCATGGCCCTGCACGCGCAGGACCAGCGTCCGCCTCAAGAGCAGCTCCGGCAGCGCTGCCCGGATTGTCGCCGCCGTGATGTCGGCGTGCCGGCCGGCGAGATGCCTCACGCCCGGGCCGTCCAGCAGGATTACCCGGCGAGCCGTTCCGAGCTCGCGCCCCAGGCCGGCTTCGAGCCAGCCCGCCGGCAGCGGCGCTCTCGGAGGCCCGGAGCTCCCGCGGGGGGCCATCTGGCTTTCCAGCAGCGGGCTCGCCAGGGTCCGCCCGATCTCCTCGCGGGCCAGCGCCTCCGACAGCTCGCCGATCTCCTCGATGCCGCGAGCCTGCATCTCCGCCAGCAGGCGCGGCCGGTCCAGGCCCGGATTGGACGCCCAGGAGGGATCGAGGCCTCGGTCCACCATCCTCGTCTGGCCGGTGCGCGGGTTGGTCCACTCGGCCTCGTCGCGCCGCGGGCGGGCGGTAACACCGCCCAGCCGCGCGGCCTCGGCCTTCGAGACCTGCCGCACCCAGCACTTGCAGCCCCAGCCGTTGGGCGTCATGTGGTCGCGCCACCAGGGATCGTCCGCCGGCAGGAGCGTGCCCTCCCAGGCGACGTGCTCGTGCCGGTGCTCCTCGCTGGGGCCCAGCTGGTAGAGCAGGTAGGGGTGCGTGCGCTTGGCGCGCTGGATGCGCTGCCACTGCCCGGCCGCCCGGGCCGAGCGCATGTTGGCGCCGAAGATCGTCTTGAGCCGGCGCGGGCTGCCCAGCTGCGCCCGGACCTTCTTTCCGGTCTCCGGGTCGGTGACCTGCTCGACGCCCCACCATCCCTTCTTCTGCAGGATGGGCGTCAGCTGCTTCTCGAAGGTCCGCAGGGTGCCGCCGCCCTCCAGGTGCTCGACAAGCGCCCCATGGACGTCGCCGAGGATGTCGTAGCCGGCCGACCTCGCCACCGTGAAGTTCAGCGCGTGCTCCTCGGCCGCCACGTCCAGGTAGCTGAAGGACGGCCGCAGGCTCTTGGCCTTGAAGAACTCCAAGGCATCCTTCGGCACCGGCCCCGGGAAGCGGAATCCCGGGCGGGGCTTGCGCTCCGCCATCTAAGCGCCTCCCGGCCCGGATAGGGAAAGGGCCGTCCGGAGGGCCGCAAGGCCCGCCGCGGCGCTCCCGGGCGCGCTGGCGGCGATTCTCGCGCGGCCGGCCATCGCGGTCAGCAGCCCCCCAGCCTGGCGGCCAGCAGGAACAGCAGCAGCAGGTAGAGGCAGCCCTGCAGCAGCCTCTCCGCGGAATCGGGCCGTCTCATCGCCTTGCCACGCTAGTCAGCAGCCCGTCGAGAGCACGAGCAGGACGCCCCCCAGCAGCACGATCGCCCCGAAGATGTCGCCGAGGGTCGTCACGGTCACGGCTCGGGCCTCAGGGCTCGTCGCGGGCGTCGCCCAGGCCGCGCGCCGCGAACGTCGCGGCAGCCAGCGCCCGGCGCAGCTCGGAATCGTCCATCTCCCCGAGGGCGTCCGCCATGCCGGCCTCGAACTGTTCGAGCGTCTCGGACCGCTCCAGCAGCTCGATCACCGGCGCCAGCATGGGATCCATGGCGCGCCGCCAGCCCCCGCCGCCCAGGGCGCGCTCCTCCAGCTCCGCCAGCAGGTCCTGGCCCGGGCCCGGATCCGCCCGGCGGCCGCTGCCGCTGCCGCGGGCGGCCGCGTCGGCGAGACCGGGATCGAGGCCGGGCTCCAGCAGCGCCGCCCCCTCCTCGGGATCCGGGATGCCGAACTGGGCGCGCGCCCAGGACTCGTCCACCCGCGCGCCCAGCGGCACCAGCGCCCCGAGAGCTTCCAGCACCGCCTTGCGCCGGTCCGGGTCCGGCGCCGGCAGCGACAGGCGCGGCGGCTCGGCCTCCGCGCCGAAATTGAGGGCCGTCCAGGGGTCGACCAGGTCGCGCTGCAGCGTCTCGGCCAGCTGGATCGCGTCGTCTTCGCAGATGTCCTGCCGGACGCGGTCGTGCACCTCCGCCTGCGAGCGGCTCGAGCCGTCGTCGGACGTCATGGTCTGGCCCAGCACGCCCTTCGACACCTGCCGGTCGATCCAGTCGGCCAGCGTGCGGTGGAATTCCGCCGCGCCCTGGCCGGACGGCGCCGTCACCAGCTCCAGCGACATCGAATCGGGCACCGCGCCGGCGCCGTCGCTCTGCAGGCTGGCCAGCGCGGACAGCAGCGTGCCGATGTCCTCCTCGCTGGCGCCGGGGCCGTACTTGCCCAGCCGGAACGGGATGCCCAGCAGCTCGCCGAAGCGCATCCAGTCCGTCAGCGCGAAGCTCTTGCACATGATCGCGACCGCCGCCAGGCGGGCCAGCCCGCCGCGCACGGGCAGGCCGGACTTCAGCTCCGGCTGGTGCACGATCCACTGGAACGGCTCCAGCGGCTCGCCCTCGGCGCTGTCGGCCTCGGTCACCAGCCGCAGGGCGCGGCCGTCGTCGCGGTCGAGGCGGAACCAGCGCGGGTCGCGCCACTCGACCTTGCGCGGCCGCCACAGCCGGCCGGAGGTCTCCCAGGCGATCTCGCAGGCCGCGTAGCCCTTGCCCAGCGCGTCCAGCAGGCAGTGGCACATGCGGTGCCAGCCGGGCCGGGCCGCCAGCGCCCGGGCGTCCGCGGCGATGTCCCGGTCGCGCGCCGACGGCGAGGCCGGCTCGAAGGCCGGCTTGATCAGCGCCGCGGCCCGCTTGCGCGTGCCCAGCACGGAGGCG
Organism: Terriglobia bacterium; assembly: GCA_009838515.1. Taxonomy (GTDB): domain Bacteria; phylum Acidobacteriota; class Terriglobia; order Bryobacterales; family UBA6623; genus VXMF01. The sequence continues at coordinate 3,501 of VXRL01000002.1, forward strand.
TAGTGCAGGTCGCGCTCCTCGACCTCCTCGGCCAGCGTGAGGAATTCCTCGGTCTCGCCCATGGCCGCGTCCGCCAGCACGCGCATCAGCTTGGACGGGTTCAGCCACGGCGCGACGCGCCGGTCCGAGAACGGCTGGCGCAGGCTGTAGCGCGAGGGCGCGGCGCGCTCGCGGGGCAGCTCCCGCCGCCGCACCGGGCGGCCGTCCGGGCCGTACAGGGCCGGGGCCTGGGACTTGCTCTTGGCCATCAGAGCATCCCCCGCGTCCAGCCGACGCCGGCGCGGACCTGGCGCCACTCGCGGCCCCCGGACCCCAGCCGCGGGTCGCGCCGGGCGGCGTCGTCGCCCAGCCGCGGCACGCGGCGGAAGCCGTACTCGACCGGATCCGCCCGCGAGGCCGCGTGGGCCATGCACAGCGCGATCGCGGCGTCGCCGTGGCGGTCGCCCTCCCCGCCCGTGCGGACGTCGGGCACCTTGGGGATCCCCTGGACCGTGCGCAGCGCGCGCAGGTCCGAGGCGGTGTCGTCGTCGCGCGGGATCTCGATCCGGCCGTCCTCGAAGCTGGCCTTGAAGGGCGGCATGTGCTCCAGGTACCAGGCCTGGGTCGGCATCACCGCCTCGGCCCGCTGGCCGTAGCGGTAGACCGCCTGCTCGGCCAGGTACTGCCCGTTCCCGCGGGCGTCGAGCTTCAGCGCCCGCAGCCGCGGCAGGCGGTCGCAGGCGTAATACAGGATCTGCTCCTGGTTGCGGAAGGGCACGTTGTGCAGCTCCACCAGGAAGGGCACGCGCAGGCGCAGCCGCTCGGCGATTTGCATCGGGGCCAGCACGGTCAAATCGGCCGTGCGGCCGAAGTCCTCGCCCAGCACGTGCTGCAGTCGCGGGTCCAGCTCCTCCAGCAGGGGCTTCAGCTCTCGCTCGCACCAGTCCCGGACCTCGGCCTCGCGCAGCCGCCCGGACATGGCGTTGAAGCCGGCCGAGCCGTTGAAGCGCAGCACCGGCGCGTCGCGCATGCAGGACTCGATCAGGGCGCGCGAGAGATACGCCCCGCTGCCGTGCAGCGGCACGCAGTCGTATTCCTCGGCGGCGGCCTCCGGAGAGCCGGCGTTGCGGCGCAGCCCGGCTTTCCAGGCAATTTCCGCCTCCGGGCTCCAGCGCTCGCCGTTGACCAGGCAGATGCGCCTGTACAGGCCCTGCTCGCAGGCCTCCTCGAGCGGGATGCGGTGGACGGACCAGTCGTTGCGCCCGGCGCGGGCGTCCTGCAGCTGCGAGTTGAACTCGCTGCCCTCGCCGTTGTGGGTGCTGACGACGCGAACCTTGCCGCCCCACATGGTCAGCGCGGCGGCGGCCTTGACGACCTGCGCCAGCAGCTCCTGGAAAGCCGCCTCGTCGATCGTCGCGTTGCCCTTGCGGCCGCGCAGGTTGGAGGGGTTCGAGCTCAGCGCCTGGATATGGAAGCCGGAGGCGAAGTCGATCCGGTACACCGTGATCTCGCGATCGCCGTCGACGAACACCTCCTCGCCGATCTCGCCCGCGGCGAGTTCGAAATGCCTCCCCCACATGGCCGCGGCGTCGATGAACTCGCGCGCCATGTCCTTGCCGCTGCCGACGTAGGAGTGATTGCAGCCGCCCGCGGACGGCGCCTTGGCGGCGGTCAGGGCGGCGTCCGCCGCCTCGGCCCACGTCACGCCGCATCGCCGGCTCTTGAAGGCGAACTTCCACAGGCTCTGGTACGCCATGCCCGCCCCCAGGTAGGG
>VXRL01000002.1:5263-7362 GCA_009838515.1 Terriglobia bacterium
TGTCTTTTTTTATAATCATCCCGCCGTGTCTGTCATTTCCGGCCCCCGCGGGCGCGTCCGCTGGGTTGTTCTGGGGGGCGTCGGCCGCCTCGGCCCAGGTCAGGCCGCTGCGCCGGCTCTTCTCGGCGATCTTCCACTGGCTCTGGTCGGCGATCCAGGCCCGCTGGTAGGGCAGCAGGACCTCGACGCCCTCGCCGGGGCCGGGATGCAGTTCCATGTCACCCCACTCCCAGGATCTTGCGCTTGATGTCGTCGGCGGCCTCGGCGCTGAGGCCCTTCTCGGCGCCCTCGCTGGCAGCCGCCTCGGCGGCGTCCTCCAGGGCCCGCTTGCGCGCCTCGTCGCGAATCTTCAGCTCGCGGTCCGCGCTGACCTGCGAGGCTCGCTCCAGCCGCTGCGCCGTCAGGCTCAGCTCGCGCAGCTGGCGGATCACGCCCGGCAGCGACTCCTCGTCCAGCTCGGCGTCCTGCAGCTTGAGGTTGACCTCGTAGACCAGCGTGGTCATCATCGAGACGACCATCTGGCCGACTCGCCCCGAGGGCTCCGCGCCCAGCTTGGCGATCCAGGCGTCCGCCATCTCGCGCGACTGGCGCATCCGCTCGCCCACCTTGTCCATCGAGACGGCGTAGCGGTTGACGGCCGAGCGGGACACTGGCGGCAGGTCGCGCTCGGAGAGGTACTCGTTGAGGCGCTCGCGCGCCTCCTGCTGGGTGAGCGACTGGTCGCGCAGCCACTCGTCGAGCCGCTCGCGCAGGTCCGGCGGCAGGCTGCGGATGCTGCCGGGGCGGCCCACGCCGAACCTCAGAACCGCCTGCGCGGCCGTGCCACGCCCGGCACCGCGGAGTCGCCGAGGGCGGCGGCCTCGCCGGCCTCGGTCAGGCGCGCGATCACGACGGCGCCGCGATCCTCGAGCGCGACCAGGCCCGCCTCCGCCAGCCAGTCCAGCAGGTCGCGCGCGCGCCGGTAGGAGACGCCGGCGTGCCCGACGGCCTCCAGGCCGGCCCGCAGCACGTCGGCGTTATGGCTGCCGGCGCGGTCCCGCTCCAGCATTTGCAGGATGCGCAGGCGCTGGTCCTCGATGACGTGGGCGGAGTAGGTCATGACGGCTGCCCCTTGTCCAGCAGGTGGGAGTGGATCATCTCCAGCGATCTGGCGGCGCCCTCGAACTTGCCGCCGAGCGAGTGGACCTCCTTGGTGAGCCCGTCGACGCGCTGGTGAATCTCGGACAGGGCGCCCTCCCTGAGGCAGCGCGCCTCGAGCGCGGCCAGATTCACCTCGACATCCCCCAGTCGCCGGATCACTTCCTGGCGCTCCATCTCCTCGACCAGCACGAGCCGGGTCTCGGCCTTGTCCAGGCGGGCGTCGAAGCCGGAGGCCATGCCCTTGATCTCGTTGCGCAGGTCCCGGACCGCGCCCACGACCCAGCCCAGCGCGGCGAGCACGGCGCTCGCCAGGACGACGGCGATCGCCTCGGCGAGGACCGCGAGCAGCCAGTCCGGCATCAGCCCTCCCGCTCCCGCTGGCAGTCGATGCACAGTTTCGCCGCGGGCAGCGCCCGCAGGCGCTTGGCCGGGATCGGGGCGCCGCAGCCGGCGCAGTCGCGGGCACCGCCCGGAAGCTCTCCGGATCCGGAGGCCTCGCGGATCGCGGCGATGCGGCGCTCGAGCAGGGCGTCCTCCCGTTCCTGCGCCTGGTCCAGCGCGTCCATTGGGGCGATGGTAGGACGGGGAGCGGGGACGAAGTAAGGCTGAACTGTTCAGCCCCTGGCGAGGACCTTGTACACCCAGCGCTCCGAGACCCCGGCTTTCGCGGCGATCTCGCGCACGCCCCGGCCCTGCGCGCGCAGCTCGCGGATGCGCTCGCTGCGAGCGGCCGCATCCGGGCGGGCCGGGATCGCGATCCGATCCCCGCCGTAGCGCCAGGCCAGCGCGGCAGCGGCCTCGCGGCCGAGGGCCCGGACCAGCCAGTGCGAGTCCGGCGGATCGTGCGGGACGTAGGCGCGGCGGCCGCCGCGCGCCTCGGACAGCTTGCGCCGGCCCTCCGCGCCGCAGATCGCCAGCCATCCGTCATTCCTCGAGACCAGGAAGGCGGCGCCCCCCCC
>VXRL01000002.1:7372-15926 GCA_009838515.1 Terriglobia bacterium
AACACCTCCTTATCTCCGACTCTCCCTAGTTTTCTTACTCAGTCCCGCGCGCGCCCGCTGGCCCGCCCCCCCCCCCCGCGCCTCGGACAGCTTGCGCAGGCCCTCCGCGCCGAGGATCTCCAGCAATCCTTCTTTCAGCGATCCCATGAATGCGGCGCCCCCCCCGAATCGATCACAGCCCCAGCTCCTGCCGGGCGTAGTCGAACCCCAGCTCCATGGCGGACTTCGCATTGCCGGCGAAGATGCCGACGGGATCGAGGCCCGGAGCCTTCCAAGCGCCCAGCTTGCTGCCGGCGGACCAGCGCAGCTGCCCGACATAGCGGTTGCGACCGTCGAAGTAGCGCCAGCGGTGCCGCCCGGCGCGCTTGGCGTAGACCCTGCTCTCCGGGCGGCGCTCCAGCGGGGCGAGCGGCGGCAGGCCCTCCGGAAACATCACAGCTGCTCGCCCTCCTCCAATCCCAGCGCCGCGCCCCGCCAGTCCGGGCACCGGATCTCGGCCTCGCGCGGCCACCAGCGCCGGCGCAGGCCCCGGAAGCCGGGCATGCCGGCCTCGATCGTGACGGGCTGCCACCAGGGGCCGCCGCCGGGCGGGGCGCCGTCGATGCACAGCGGGATCCACAGGCCGCGTCCGTCGCGGCCCTCCTGGTCGGTTTCAAAGGGATTGCCGATCGGGCGCAGCGCGATCCACAGCCGCAGCCGGCCCCGGCAGCAGACGTACAGCCGGGAGCCGCGCTCGACCTTGCGAGCGAGCTTCGCCCGGCTCCACCAGGCGGCTTCGCCGGACACCCAGCGAGGATCGGCCACTGTCTCCGGGCCTCCGGAGCCGGACTCGCCGCGCAGCCAGTCCTCCCACTCCGGGGCGCGCACCGTCGCGACGAAGTCGGGCGGGCCGGCGTCCGCTCCGAAGGCGGCCAGTTCCTCGGCGCGGGCGCGGCTGACCCTGCGGATCCTCATGCCGGATCTCCCGGCATCTGCCGCCACTGGCGGCCGTCGAGCTCGCAACCCCCGGCCTTGGAGGTGGCTCCGCCCCATTGCTTGAAGAAGAACGGCACCCGGGCGCAGAGGCACTGGTTGCGCAGCGATCTCGCCCAGGACGGATCCATCGGCCGGGCGCCGGGGCCGGACTCGCCGCCCACCACGACCCAATCCAGATCCTCCAGATGCTCGTCGATCTCGACCGGGCCCAGCAGCGGCTCGATGGAGACCCAGCGCACGGCGGCCTCGATCTGCCCCAGGGCCGCGAGCCGCTCGTCGGCGGTCGGCTGGTCCTCCACCGAAACGCCCAGGTGGATGTGGCTCGGGAGCTGGCCCGTCTCGGGGTCGTCCCAGCGCCTGGCAGCGAAATAATCGCGAGCCCGCCCGGGTCGCTTCGTGAGCAGTTGGTAGACGTGCCTGGTCGCCTCGTTCATCACGCCGAACACCGCGTCGATCCACGCGTCCGGCACGTTGCCGTGAAACAGGTCGCCGTGCGCGGCGACAAAGATCCTGCGAGGATCCTGCCAGCGCATGGGCTGCGCCAGCCACTGCTCGTTGAAGCGCACCCGGCCGGTCCAGCCGCGCTTGTCGGCCAGGCCCGCCCGGGAGGGGTGATGCTTCAGCCGCGTCGCGGCCAGCCGCTCGGCGTAGCAGTTCTGGCAGCCGCGGGAGACGCGGCTGCAGCCGGTGACGACGTTCCAGGTGGCGTCGGTCCACTCGATCAGCGATCGGTCCGCCATCAGCAGCCTCCCCGCTCGTCGTAGACCTCGTGCCAGCGCCGCCAGTGGATCCATTCGTCGTTGTGCACGAATCCCCACTCGCGCACCTTCGGCCCGACCAGGACCAGCGTCCAGCACCCGCCCGGAAGCGGCCGGATCCGGTGCAGGTGGCTGGCCTCGAACGACCGGACGCACGGCGCCCGGAACTGGCGGCGCCGGCGGCCGAACGGCCACTCCTGCGGCAGCGGGGCCGGGTTCGCGGTTTCCTCGACATAGCCGCCCCGCAGCAGGATCGAGGCGAAGCGCTTGGGGTGGTCGTGCAGCGAGCGCGCGTCGGCGCAGCGGAAATGGTGCAGGTACAGCGCCCGCCCGGCAGGGCCGCGCAGCAGCGTCCAGCGGCGCAGGGCGCCGTTGGCGATATTCTCCCGCCGGAAGATCCGGTCGACGGCGGCGCGGATGGCGCGGGCCGTCATGCCGCCCCTCCCTCGGATCCGCGCCGGCGCTCCCAGCGACGGATATCGATCCGGATCGCCTGCGCGACCTCCTGCAGCTGGCCGGCGGTCGCCCACTCCAGCGGCGTCCGGTGTCCGGACCTGGCCATCTTCTGCAGGATGGCCTCGGCCCACCCGCGCGGCTTGCGCCCGCCGGGGTGGTTGATGGACAGCGCGTCGATCTCCCTGAGGCGCGGGACCAGCTCCGGGCGCGGCCGGGGGCGGGGGCGGAAGCGCGGCGCCTCCCCGCGGATGACAGGGCCTCCGGGGCCGGGATCGTCCGCGTCGGAGGGCATGGGCGCGCGGGCCGTCCGGGCCCGGGTCCGGGCCGGACGCTCGAACTTCGCGCCGCAGGCAACCAGGTGCTCGAGCACCTCGCGCCGGCCGTCCTCGTCCAGCTTGGCCGCCGAGCGCTTGCCCGTCACGGCCTCGAGCATGTCGCGGTAGGCGTCGTCATCGTCGCCGACGAGCTGCTTGGCGCCGATGTGGATCTTGGCCAGCTCCGAGCGGCGGCGGGACAGGAATCTAGAGGGCTGATTCTGATTCTGTCCCATTACGGCTTACCCCCCCCCCGGACGGGGACGATGATTTCGAGCCGGCCGCCGTCGCGCGTCCACGGGATGCCCAGCCCGCTCAGGTCCCCGGCGCTGAAGGGCAGCGCCGGCAGGCGCGCCGCCCGCGGCTCCGGCGCCGGGGCCGGCACGCCCTCCATGCGCGCGGCGCGGCGCAGGTGGCGGGCCAGGCCGCGGTCGCCCGCCTTCTCGGCGGCGGCGATCTTGGCCGGCAGCTCGCGCGGATTCACGCCGCCTCCTCTTCCTCGGGATCGGCCAGCTGCTCGAGCAGGGAATCGACCAGGGAATCGACATCGTCCTTGGGGATGCTGATGACGGTCTCGTCGCCCAGCGACTCGATGCGGCCGCCGATGGCGGCCAGCTCCGCGCCTTCGAGCTTCTTCACGGCGGCCCTGACCAGCGAGGTCTTCACGCTGACCAGGTCCTTTTCGCGCTCCGGCATCAGCTCGCGGATCGCCAGCACCGCCGTGGGCTCGTCGATCTCCAGCGTGCCGGGCAGCGTGCGCCGGCCGACCTTGACGCCGTGCAGGTTGCGGGTGCGCGGCTTCTTCCACAGGCCGGGAGCGGCTTCGATCGCCTGCTGCAATTCGATGCGCGCCGCCTTGGCCGCGGCGACGCGCGTCAGCAGCCCCGGCTTGAGCCGGCCGCCAGCCTTCCTCCGGAGGTCTTGGATGCGCTTGACGCGCTCTCCGAGAGCCAGCTTGGCGGCCTTGTAGGCCTGCGCCTTGTCGGCGATTTCCTCGTAGCCGGCGGGGATCTTAACTGTCTTGCTTTCTGTCACTTGGATTTGCCTCCTTGATTCGGTTCTCCATTGCGCGCGGCGGGCAGGGTCTCCCCCGCCAGCGCCTTCCAGGCGGCCCGCAGGTGGGCCTCCGAAACCGCCTTGCCGCGGGCGATCGCGTGCGCCCTGGCGAGCGCCTTGGTCAGGCCCCGCAGGGCGCCGTGGCGCGTCGCGATAGCCGTCGCGGCGCCCTCCAATCCGCTCCCGGACAGCCCCCAGGCGTCCAGCAGCGCGGCCGCGTCGCCGGCCCCGGGCCGGCCCAGTCTCACGCGCATGCCGACCCGCGAGAACAGCTGCGCGAACTCCGGCCTGCGCCCTCCGGAGAGCTGCAGCCAGAAGGGGTCGGAGCCGACCAGCGCCACGCCGCAGCCGGAGGCGTCGTGCAGGGCGCGCAGCTCCTCCAGCGAGCGGGTCGGCAGGTGCTGGGCCTCGTCGATGACCAGCAGGCCGCCGGAGCCGGCCATGCGCTCGACGACCGCCGCCTCGATCGCGGCGGCCGAGCGCTGGCGCTGGTCGAGGCGCAGGCCCATCGCCGCCGCCACGCGCGACAGGCAGGCCGCCACCGAGGAGGCGGCCTCGGTGGCGGTCGCCGTCCAGATGTTCGGGCGCAGGCCGGCGTAGCGCCGCATGGCGACCGTCTTGCCCAGCCCGGCCGCGCCGTAGACGACCGCCAGGTCGGACGCCAGGTGGGCGTGCGCCAGCGCCGCCAGGGCCTTCTTGGCCAGCGGGGTCTCCGCCCATGGCGGCGCCTCGGGCAGGCCGGCCCGCAGGGCGCGGCGGTCGGCGCGCGAGGCCAGCCAGCCGGCCGCCTTGTCGGCGACGGCTTCGGCGTCGCCCTTGTAGACGCCCCGCAGCCACTGGCTCAGGGCGGCGCCGGAGATGCCGATCTGGCCGGCCGCGGCCTCCTGCGAGAGCCCCCCGCGGGCGATCTCGGCCTTGACCGCCCCGGCCGTGGATTGTTGATTCTGGTTCTGTTGCTGTTCCGCCATCTCCGCCGTCTCCGCCGTCTCCTATTCACCTACCCCCCCCAGAGCCCGCTCCAGGGTGTACTCCTGCCCCTGCTCGATCAGCAGGTCCAGATCCTCTTCGCCCTCCGCCGGATCGGCGGGAATCTCCAGATTCAGCTCGAGCACGTTGGGCAGATCGAGCTCGGGGCCGGCCTCTGCCGGCCCGGCGCACTCGTCGAGCAGCGCGCCCAGACCGGCCTCGTCGAGCCGGCGGCGCGCCGCCAGCTCCGCTTTCGCCGCCTTGAGGGTCCCGGCCCTGGCCTTGGCGGTCTTCTTGGCCGCCTCGGCGCTGAGGTAGGGCACCCGCCCCTGCGCCTCGGCGACCGCGATCAGGCGGCCGTCCGGGCGCTCGACGCGGGCCGGCCTGCCGAGGTTCTCAGGATCGAAGCGCACCACGACCCGGCGCTGGGACTTCGGGCGCAGGGCCAGCGCCTCGGCCAGCTCCTCGCTCCAGTAGCGCGCGCCGAACAGCGTGACGGATCCGTTTTCCCTGTGGGCCGTGACGCTCTTCATCGCCAGCATCCAGCGGGCGAGCTCGCCTGCCTCCAGCTGTTTGCCAAACACGCCGGACTCGTCCTTGCAGGCCGCGAACACCTCGTCGCAGCTGCGGCCGTCCATGTCCAGGCCGCGCCGGCCGGCGCGGGCGTTGTGCCGCGCGATGCCGTCGGCGACGACCCGCTTGAACTCCTCCAGCGGGATCTCCCGCTTGCCGTAGTTGTGCGGCTTGGAAACGGTGTCCTTGCCGGTATATGCGCCCGCAAGCCTGATGTCCTTGGCGATGCCGGTCGCGAAGTCCAGGAAGGCCCTTTCGATGGGCTTGGACTGGCCGGAGCAGGGCTTGCTCCAGTGAAGGTGCCCGGGGCCGACCAGCTGCGTCAGCAGCCCCTCGGGGTCCTCCTCGAGCACCTTGCCGCGGTAGCGGTTGGGCATGCCGCCGGTGAGGCACTTGGAGGCGATTCCGCGGCCGTTGTCGACGATGATGTCGCCGGGCCGGCCGTGCTTCCAGAGCATGTCGGCGCAGCTGAGCCGGTACAGGTCGGCCGTCTCGCTCTCGCCGATGCGCCAGGCGAGGATCGAGCCGGAGCGGATGTCCTGCCAGCCGACCAGCAAGGGCCGGCCGACGCTGCCGCCCGGAAATTCGACGCGCACGTCCCAGCGGTGCCCGTCGGCGCAGACGATCTCCATCGACGCCAGCGCCCCGCGGTCGCGGATCTGGGGCGGGGCCGCGCGGCCGGCGGCCTCGGGGCCGTAGCGGGCCAGGGCGATCGCCTGCGGGGAGAGCTCGCGGCGGACGCGGCGGAGGTAGTACTTGGCGTAGCCGGGCACGGGCGCCCAGCCCTTGGCCCCGGCGATGCGCAGGACGACGCGCAGGGAGTCCGCGGCGGTCCTGCGCTCGGGGCGCAGCCAGTCGGCTTTGAAGGCGGCCCAGGCCTCGGGGCAGCACCCGGAGGGCTTGCGGCCGCGGCGCTCCGGCGGGACGGATTGTGACATTTTGTCACTGGCGCCCGGCCCTTCAGGGGCCGTTGAAGCGCCGTTGAAGCGCGCTTCAACGGCCGCCCGGATCTCCGCCGGGAGGGCGGAGACGGGGTAGAGGCGGAGTGGGTATCGACTGGCACCAGGCTCCAGCCTGTAGGGCCATGACTCGGCGTCCTGACGGCGCCGGAGGGCGCGCGGGGATCTTCCGGTTGCCCTTGCGATCTCGCGCATGGTCACTTCCGCTTTCACCCCCCGTCCCTCCGGCCCGGCCGCTCCAGCGCGAGGCGGCAGAGCGCGAGCGCGAGACGGGCGCGCAGGAGCTGATCGTCCGGCACGGCGCCGAAGTGGAGCAGGTCCGAGAGCACGGCCCTGCAGAGATCCAGGGATGCCTCGGCTGCCCCGAGATCGGCGCAGATCCGCGCCAGGGTGGAGAGATCGCCCGCCGTCCGTCCGGAGAGCGGTCCGGGTGCCGCGCTCTCAGCCATTGACTCCCTCCGGCGCCAGGCCCAGAGACATCTGGCGGAAGGCGGCGGCCTTCGCCGCGGTGCCGGGATCGTCCAGGTCCAGCCGGTACAGCCAGACCCGCTCGCCGGAAGTCTCCCGGTCCCGCTCGCAGTGGATCGCGAAGCCGTTCTCGCGCAGCTCGGCGATGCAGGAGTTGACCGCGCAGACCTTGGCCTCGATAACGATCTCCAGCGTGGAGCGCTCGCGGCCGTCCAGCAGCAGGTCCAGCACGCGCTGCAGGCGGGGGGAGCTGGCGAGGGAGGCGGAGTGCATCGACATCACAGATACCCCCTCCGAAACGCTTCGTCGCCGCGCTCGGTGAGTACGCCGATGGGGTCGCCGGCCTTGACGCTAGACGTCCACTGGACCTCGACCAGGCCGTTGTTGCCGAGATACAGCAGGAGTTGGTTGAGCGGAGCTCCGGACAGATCCCGCTGCGCCAGGCAGAGGTGATGGCGAGGGTCGCGGAATCCGGATCGCAGCACGCCCAAGACGGACCGGCTGAGCAATTTGCGCCTAGGCATCAATCGGCCTCCTCCGGATCCGCGCAGGCCGAGCACAGGTCCGGCTCGACCCAGTGGCAGGCTTCTCCGAATTCGATGCAGCAGGCGAGCCAGTCCGTGCAGCCGCACTCGCGGCACTTCTGCTCCCTGAAGGCGGACAGGAAGGCGAGGCAGGCGCGCTGCAGCCGGCGCAGGAAATGCCTCATCCTCATTCCGGCACCCCCTCGCCCCGCGCCGCCCGGCTCGCCGCCAGGGCCTCCGCGGCCTTGCGCAGCCGGGGACCGTTGCGCCTGCGCCAGCGGTTCGACTCGCGGCGGCAGGGACCGCAATATTCATCGGCCAGGCAGCGGGCGCAGACGGATTCTCCGCAGCGGGCGCACTCGCACAGCAGGTTGCCGGGGATCGCTGCATCGCAGCGGGCGCAGGGCTCGTCCGGATCCGGGGACCTGCGGTCGAGCACGGCGATCCGGATCCAGCGCGGCAATGCCGCCAGCGGGAATTGCAGCGGCGGGCGGCCAGGGCCGGGCAGGCTGGCGCACTGGCGCCCCATCGGCTCGGACGGCCACTGCTCGCGGCGGGCCCACTTGCGCGCGGTCCATTCCGTGACATCCATCGCCCGGGCGATCTCGGCGGCCATCGCGAAGGCTGCCGGCTCGATCTCGGCCGGGGGATTTGCCAGCGCCTCTTGGACGCTTGCGGGCAGGCCGGCGGCGATGAAGTAGGCGATCTTGCCCCTGCGCGGCGGCTCGCGGCGCGGCCAGCCCTGGCGCAGGGCGCGGATGGCTGTCTGCTGCGGCGACAGCCGCAGGACCGCGGCCAGCTGCTGCAGCGTGACCTCTCCCGGCCGCGGGCGGCGCTGCAGCGGGGGCCTGGCGGGCATCAGGCGGGACCCTCGGATTCTTTGACCGAACTGGCCGCGACGCAGATCAGGAGCGCGGCCCTGGCCGCCTCCCCGCGCGTGCCGGGCTTGCCGCGCAGGACGTCCTTGACGGCCTGCAGCTTCAGGCCGCGGGCGGCGGCCCACTCGGTCCAGTTGACGCCGCGGTCGCGCAGCAGGTCCGCGGCGAGCGCGACCCGGCGCGCCCTGGCGGCCCGCCGCTCGCGGATGGCGGCGTTCACCGGGCGCCCTCCTGCGCTACGATGGCGGTGTTGCGGGGCAGCCGCTGGAACCGGCCGCCCCGCGTCCCCCTGGGGCAACAGGAGGAAACTTGTCTATCGGAGACATCGCGGCGCTCCTGGGCGTGCTGGCGCGCGCCTTGAAGGAGCTCGGATCCAAGACATCGGCAATGCAGTCCAAAGATCTGGAATTCCACATTTGCGACTACAGCGGGGAGCGGCCCGGCGAGGGGCGCCTGGTCTGTATCGATCTCCGGGGAGAGTCCCTGGAGCGCTGGCTGATCGCGGAGGTCGAGATCCTCGGGCCGCGGGGGGGGGGGGAGCGGCGGCGGGGGCGGGCGGGGCGGGCGGGGCGGGCGACGGGGGGGGGGATTTTAAAAAAAAAGACCGGGCGCGCGGAGGTAAGGTGT
>VXRL01000002.1:15936-288321 GCA_009838515.1 Terriglobia bacterium
CGACACCCGCGGGGCGCGCCCCGGCCCGGGGCGCCGGGTCTCCATCGATCTCCGGCGAGAGTCCCGCGAGCGCTGGCTGATCGCGGAGGTCTAGATCCGCGGGCCGCGGCGCTTCCTGCGCAGGAAGCGCTACCTGGCGGCGCTGCGCGGGCCGGATCCGGCAGAGTGGGCCGAGCGGCTGGCGTTCAAGTTCGCCAGCGACAGGGTCGCCTTCCAGCTGCACGACGACGTCCCGAGCGAGTTCATCGTCCGCGTGCACGCCTGCGGGGCGTTCAACGGCAGGCGGGCATGGCGCGACGAGCCCTACGAGACGATCGCGGACAAGCTCGGCTGGTAGCGTCATCACTGACCCCCTCTCCGCTCGGCGCGCCGCAGCTCGCGCAGCGCCAGGCAGCCGAATAGGATGGCGGCGCAGTTGGCCGCGACCGTGATGCAGAGGCACAGGGCGAGCAAGGTCATCGCTCCGCCCTCTCCGTCTCCGCCGCCGGGACGGCGGCTAGGCAGGGATCGATCGCCAGGTCGGGCATCCGCCCTCCCTGCGCCCTGATGCGCTCGCGCTCCCAGCGCGCGAACCAAAGATCGACCAGCCGCTCCAGCTGGGTGCGGCGGTCGCGGGGCAGCCTGATCTCAGTCATCGCCCCCCCCGAAGTCGTGCAGGGCGAACCCGGCGTGCGTCTGGAGCGCCCGGAATGCCTGGCTGGCCCAGTGCCGGCGGAGCTCCGCCGGGCCCAGCGACAGCGCGTGAACTGCGTGCATGGCCAGCAGGTGCACCGCCGAGCGGCGGTCGCCCGCGGCGAGGCGGGCCGCGAGCGGCTCGCTGTATCCGACGTCCCGGCGCAGGGCGGACGGGTAGCCTGGGTTGGAGCTCATGCCGCGCTCTATGGCCGGCAGCAGGAGCAGGTGGGCGAAGCCGGCGCCCGCGTTCGCGTTCGGGCGGAACATGCCGCGGGTGCCGATGCCGGTGTCGACGCCGGTCTTGAGGATCGTCACCGGGCCGCCCCCCAGGCGATGGCCAGGGCGATCCCGAGACGCATCAGGCGCTGGGAGGCGTACAGCGCGGCCAGCATGGCGAGCACGCCCGCGGGCCAGGCCGCGACAGTATATATACGGGAGCTCACGCGGCGGCCTCCCCGCCGGCGTCCCAGTGCAGCTGGCAGTCGGCCTTGGCGTGGGCTAGGCCGGTCTGGACTCCGATGACCTCGACCGGGCAGCCCGGATAGGTCTCGTGCGCCTCGTAGATGTCGCGATCCTCGAAGTCGATCCAGTCGTGCTCGCCGGCAGAGCGGCGGCGGATGCAATAGAAGGCGTCACGGTCCACCCAGACGCCGTCGGTCGTCTTGACCCAGCGGAGCTTCACGAGGAGCCCCTCCCGATCTGGGCATCGGTCGTCTGGCGGATATGCGCGGCCGCGCGGGACTCGCCTTCGAGGGCGAGCAGCATCTCGACCTGGGCCAGCACGGCGGACCAGCTGACCTCGGCCTCGACGAGGCCGGTGCACTCGGAGCGATCGCTGGCGATGCGCAGGCGGCGGCGAGTCTCGCGGGAGTGCGGGATCAGGGCCGGGGCGCCGAGCTCGACTCGCACGCGGCGGAGCTCGCCGCCGTAGCGGATCTCGAGGGTGACGTCGTCGCGGATGTCTGTCATGCGGATCCCTCCTCGCGCGGGCGGCGCAAGATCTCGTGGGCGCGGCGACCGAGCTCCTCGAGGTCTTCGAAGTCGCCGTAGTCCAGCGGGCCGTCGATGGTCTCGGTCCAGGCGGCGAGGTCGCTGGCGAGGCGGACCAGGTCCGGCAGGCAGCTGGCGGCGAGCCGGCCGACGAGGTTGGCGCGGGCCAGGGCGTCGGGATCCGGCACGGGGATGATCGGGTATGCCGGCTCCATCAGGCGGCCTCCTTCTCTTCCTCGCGCGCGGGCGCGGGCTGAGGCTCGGGGCGCGGGACGTCCGGCGGCCACTCCAGATGCGGCGGCCAGTGGTCGGAGAGCCACTGGAGCAGCCGGGCGGCCGTGCGGATCGTGACATGCCCGGACGGCAGCCGCTCCCAGACCGTGGAGTTGCCGACAGCCAGCCGGCAGAGCGTGGTGCCCGCGATTCCGCGGGCGCCCATGTAGCGCTCAGCGGCACTCAGTACACCTTGAGTCGTCAACATGCGATCTAGAATCGCACATTGACGATTAAGACGCAACTTTTTGCGAAAGATTTTTTTCACATCGCCTAGACTGCCACCCCCCCCCGTTTGTCAAGCGCCAATTGCGGCATGGCATAATTGCCACTGTGGATACCGTCGAGCGGTTCCGCCAGGCGGTGCGGGAGGCGGTCGGGAAGAGGCCGGTCGCGAAGGTGGCTGTCGACGCCGGCCTGCCGAGGGACGCGATTCGCTACGTCCTGAAGGGTCGCAACCCGCCACTCTCGCGAGCGGCAGAGATCGCCGATGCCTTGGAGCTGGACTTCGCTATTGGATCAAGCGGCCAGCGGTCGCGCCCCGGCACAAGGCGCGCGGTCCTTAATGAACTCGATCGCACTCGCAGTCGCGTTGATGCGATCCTACAGCCAGACGGCCCTGAAGGCTCGGATTAGCACCCACAATATATAGTGGTGCGACTCGGGGCCTCGACTTGCGGCGCGACTTGCGGCAAATTGCCAATTTTAGTTGCGGCGAATTGTGTCCCGGCGAAAACGCTGGAGCGGCCGTGCTCGGCCCCTAAGTGATTCTCCCTGCTCGATATATCCCGTTCATACCCGCTAAATCCCGGAATTCTGGGAGTTGCGGCGAATTGTGTCCCCGCACAGCGGAGATACTGCGCCAGTGAGCCGGGGGGCTGCAATGAAGGAGATCGTTTTTGAAATCACCGACGATGAAGTGGATGGCGGATATTCGGCTAGCGCGCTCGGTTTTGGTATCCACACCCAAGGGGATTCGCTCCACGAGATTCGGCGGAACATTCGGGAGGCTGTCGATTGCTATTTTGGTGGCACGATCCCACGATCTGAATTGATTCGTCTGCACTTCGTGCGTGACGAGATTCTCGAGGCATGAAGTTATCGCGAGACGTCAGCAGCCCGGAGCTCCAGGCGGCGCTGCGGCACCTAGGCAACGAGACCGCGCCGCAGCGAGGCTCCCGTTTGCGGATCACAACAGGAGACAACGGAGAACATCACGGAGTAATCCATTTGCATTGGCAAAGGGGCATACCGGGCCATCCGCCAAGTCAGAGTCCGGTTAGCACTGCCACATCCGTAGCGTGTTGGATTCCACTAGTGACAGCCCTCCTGTCGATCGAAGCCCTTCACGGCAGTTGCGCGAGTTCAGGGTTCTCAGCCGCCCACTGGAAGAAGTCCTCTACCGTGTAGAACGCCTCGTGCTTGTAGAGTCGCCCGGCATCCTCGATCGGAGCTGTCCAATCGAAGTCCCACGAATCACCTGTCTTTTCCATCCAGCGTGTTAGCTCGGCATCAAGTTCGGCAAGCGTCGGGCCGGCTTCCAGATCTGCGGCAAGATTCTTCAGCTCGTACGGATCAGCCTCAAGGTCGTACAGGACCCACGGCGCGTCCTTCGTGCGAGCGTACATGAAGCGGTCTGTGCGCAGACCGCGCCAGCCCCGTTCCACGCCTCCGGCGAGAAACGGTCCGAAGATCTGAAAATAGGCTGCGCTCGGCCCCGACTCCGCCTGTCCGAGCACCACCGGAGCGAGGCTTGCTCCCTGCATCTCCGGCGGCACGGGCAATCCGCAAAGCGAGAGCAGTGTCGGTGCGATGTCCACGTGAGAGAACAGCGCATCGGTTTCGCGTCCAGCCGGCGCGCCGGGATGCCGCACGATGCCGGGCACGCGAATCGACTCCTCCCAGGGCTTTCGCTTCAGACGCGTTCCGTGGGAGCCCAGCATGTCGCCGTGATCCGAAGACACGATGACGATCGTGTTGTCGCGCAGTCCGAGTTCGTCGAGTTCGCCAAGAATCCTTCCGACCTGGTCGTCCACCGCAGTCACCATCGCGTAGTAGGCGGCGATCTCCTTGCGGCCCGGGGTCTCCACATAGGGGCTCGGCACCAGCTCGCGGTCGCTCGTGTCGCCGTCGAAATTCGGTCGCAGCGCTATGGCGTCCGGATCGTACATCGCCATGTATTCGTCCGGAGCGATGTATGGATCGTGCGGCGGGCCCATTTGGACCGTCAGGAAAAACGGACGTTCGTCCTGCTCGGTCTGGCGCAAGAACTCAATGCCGATGTCAGTCCAGACCGAGGCTTCGAAGGTCTTGATCGGGATCGGTTCGGGATCGTCCCGGAAGTAGTGCGTGTCGAAGTGCGCGTGGCTCACTTCGTTCGCGGCCCAGAATTCAAACCCCTGCCGCCTCGCTCCGGGTGGAATCCAGCCCGGCTGGCGGGGGCCTCCGTCCAGATGCCACTTGCCGACGAAGCCGGTGCGGTAGCCAGCCTCGGCGAACAGCTCGGCAATGCTGGTCTCGGATTCGCGGAGGCGGAGATCGTTGGCGATCATTCCGTTGGTATGCGCGTACTTGCCGGTCAGGATGATGGCGCGGGCCGGGCAGCACACGGGCGAGTTGGCGAAGTGATTGCGGAACAGCACTCCCTCGGCGGCGAGCCGGTCCAGATTCGGGGTCTTTACGTCTGGATTCCCCATGCAGCCCATTGCCTGCGCCCGCATCTGGTCCGGGAACAGGAACAGGACGTTCATGGGCCGCTCGCGGTCTTGCTGAGGGCCGCAGCCGACCGCCCCCAGCAGAGCACCGATCCCGCCGATGAATTCGCGCCTAGTGGCCATCTGCGACGCGATCATAGCGCAGCTTTTCCGGCGTTGGAGCCTCGGGGGCCGAGCTACCAGCCCGCAGCGTAGCGAAACGCATAAGGGTCGGCGCCGGCCTCGATGACGCCGTTGCGGAGCAGTTTTACCGCTGTCGGGGCCGAGCCGCTGTTGCGAGCGCGCCGCAGCTCGACTTGATGCCCGAGCGCGGCCAGATCTTCGAAGACGAACGACGGCATCCGCTCGTCAAGCAGCAGCACGTTGGGTTCCATGGCATGGTCGTCGAAGCTCGACACAAAGTGCTTGCTTTGGAAGCGCGGGGCTTCGACCGCTGCCTGCGGGTTGAAATTGAAGACCACCGCTGCCAGCAGCACTTGGAGCAGGGCCTGCTCTTGCTGGTCGCCGCCCGGCGTCGAAAGGGCCATGAAGGGCTCCCCCCGGCGTGTCACCAACGTGGGTGTCAGCGTGATCCGCGGCCGCTTGCCGGGCTCGACCACGTTAGGATGGCCGCGAACGGTGAGGAAACTGTGGCCGCGCTGGGTCAGCGGGATGCCCGTGCTCCCCGCGATCACCGCGGGCATCCAAGCGCCCGAGGGAGAGGCGGAGAACAGCGTGCCGTCCGCGGTGGCGATGTTGATCGACGTTGTGTCCTTGGAAGCCAACTCATCGGGCAGCGGTCGCCGGTGCGCGTGGCGCGAGGGATGCATTGGCTGGCGCCGCCCGAACCTGCCCGGGCGAAACTCGGTCGACGAGCGCTTCGGGTTGATCAATGCCCGCCTGGCGCTGGCGTATTCCTTGCTCAGCAATGCGGCGGGCACCGACACGAACCTGGGATCCGCGTACCACGCGTCGCGGTCCGCGAATGCCAGCTTGAGGGCTTCCACCAAGTGATGGATGTACGCTGGCGTGTTCCAGCCGAGCGCCTCCAGGTCGTAGCCCTCGAGAATGTTCAAGGCCTGCAGCAAGACTGCGCCTTGCGTCCAGAAGTCAGCCTTGTAGATCTCGTAGCCCTGATACTCGGTTACCAGCGGGCGCTCGACCTCCAGCCGGAATGCGGCAAAGTCTTCGTACCGCAGCAGTCCGCCGTCGCTCTTGACGAAGTCTGCGATTTCTCGCGCGATCGGGCCGCGGTAGAAGTAATCGCGCACGGCGTCGATGGCACCCTCGCGCGACTTGCCGGAATTGAGCGCGGCACGCTCCGCCCGCATCATTCTCCGAATCGTCTCGGCTAGGTCGCGCTGGCGAAACAAGTCCCCTGGCCGCGGACTGCGCCCGTCTGGCGCGTACACGGCCAGCGAGGTGGGGAACAGGCTCAGGAACGAGCCTGCCTCGGCGATCGACCGGGAGCGCATGCTGTCGATGGGATGCTCTCGCGCCAGCGCGGCCGCGGGCTCTGCAACGGCCGCGAAGGACAGCGTGCCAAAGCGCTGCAGGGCAAGCAGCGCTGCGTCGAGCATTCCCGGCACAAGCGCCGGCATGGTGCCGTAGGACGGGATCTGGCCGGTCTTGTGGTCGCGCTGTGCGGCCTCGAGTTCGAGTTGCGGATCCTTATTCCGGTTGAGGAAGAACTCGAGGGTCATCAGGGCCGGTGCCGTGCCCACCCCTGCGATTGAGTGAACGCGCCCGTCGGGCGTGCGAATCAGCAGTGGCGCCTCGCCGCCAAAGCCGAAGTGAGAAAATTCGGTGACCGCTCCTGCCAGCAGTGCGGCCACTCCAGCGTCAACGGCGTTGCCGCCGGCCTGCAGCACGCGCATCGTCACTTGGGTGACGGTGGGCGTTCCGGCCGAAACCGCCGCGTGCTTGCCGCGCACCACGGGGCGGAACAGTTCCCAGCGCAGGATCTCGCGTTGCCTGCGCTGCTTCTCCGAAAGCTGCCGCCGGCCTTGTCCGAATGCCGCACAGGAGCCGAGCAGGCCTATGGCCAACCCCAAGGCGATGTGCCGATTGAGTCCCACAAGGCGCCGCAGTCATGATAACGGTTTGCGGCGCGGCGGGCCGCCGGGAGGGTCAAATGTGGCCGAACGCGGGTTCCTCTTCCAGCGCGGCGGGGGCCGCCGTCGCGAGCAAGTCTCGCACACGCAGGATCGCCTCGCGCTTCTCCCGGTTGCGCAAGGCACGCCGGTTCGCGAGCAGGTGCGCGGTGGAGCCTTCCAGCACCTTGTGCACGATCTTGAGGCCGTTGGCTCGGATCGTGCTGCCGGTCTCGGTGTTGTCTACGATCGCCTCGCCGTCCTCGGGAGGCTTGGATTCGGTGGCGCCGAATGAATGGAAGATCGCGACCGGCGAAGCCCCGCTGCGCTCGACTCCCAAGCGTGTGTAGGGACTGTACAGCGACGGCTCCAGATCGGTGTGCTGCCGCACCAGAGCCTCGGTGAGATTCAGGTATTCGGTCCAGATCCGCAGAGGTTGCGTGCCGGTCGAGTCCACGAATTTGGCGAACAGATCCGCCGCCGAGCGCACGTCGTCCCACTGGTCGGAAACGCACAGCACGATGTCCACCCGGCCGATGCCCAGATCCAGCAGGTCCTCGACATTCGCAGCCGCCTCGCTTTCGCGGTACCAGTCGATGCCGGAAATGCCGAGATCGAAGAACCCGGCCTGCAGCATGTAGGGAATCTCCTGCGGCCGCATCATCTTGACATCGACACCTGCCAGGCCCAGGTCGGGACGGTAGCCGCGGCTGCCGTCCGCGTAGCCCCGAGGGTCGATGCCCGAGCGTTCGAAGAAGGCGCGGGTCTTCTTTTCCAAGCTTCCCTTGGGAATGGCGAATCGGATGGGATTCATGACTGCTTCCTAAGGCGCCGAGAGTGCCTCCAGCACGGCCTCGGTCTCGGCTGCAACGACCTCGCCATCCGGCAGTCTCACGGTGCCGCCGCTGACAGTGGCCGCCGGAGCGCCTGCTTGGCCGATAGCGACGCCGCGCGTGCGCAAGTCCTCGGCGAGCTGGACGGCGCGGCCCTCGTCCTGGGCGGAAGCCGCCCGCAGCGTGATTCCCTCGCTGCCATCGCTTGCGAGCCTGTCCAAGCCCAGTTCTTGCAGCGTGTCCAGCCGGACGGCGCAGCCGGTCGCCGGCGTGGCTTCGCCACCGAAGAGCTCGACCAACTTGTCGTAGCGGCCGCCTCCGCAGAGTTTCTTCGAACCGCTGGCGATCTCGAACACGGTTCCGGTGTAGAACGTCAGCCCGCGAGAGATCCCGAGGGTGATCTCGAAGCTGCCGACGTTGTAGTGTCTCAAGAGCCGGCAGACCGAAATCAGATCCGCCAAGGCCGCGCTCGCGCTCGATCCGCCCAGGGCAGCGGACGCCTGCTCGGAGACCTCTTCCAATCCCCCGCGAATTGCGCTGGCGCGGAGCAGCAGGTCCGCCGTTTTTTCGTCAACGTATCCCTCGACGTTCCACAGGTGGCGATAGGTCGCCGCAGCCTCGTCCGGCAGGCGGCGGGCCAGCTGTTCCGGCTCGAGCGTCGGCGCGTCCGAGATGGCGAACTCCCCAGCGTAGCCGTCCTGCGACTGCAACACTGCGAGGGCCCTCCGGTCGGCCCTGAGTTGTTCCCGCAGCAATCCGTCCTGCCGCGCCACGGCGCAGCGCTCGCGGATGGCTGCAAGCCGGTCGAGATGGCCGATCACCGCTGCCCGCTCGTCGGCGCTGAGTTGTTCCGGCAGCAGGGCTCGGAAAATCCCGGCCGTGCCCACCTTGAGCGTCAGCCTGGCCGCTCCGAGATCGCGCAAGAAGCGGTGTGCGGTCGCGATGACCTCGGCGTCGGCCGCGGGCGAGGGGTCGCCCAAGATTTCGATTCCGGCTTGAGTGAACTCGCGCTGCCGGCCGGAGTGCGGACGGCAGTACCGGAAGCACGGTGCGATGTAGAAGAGTCGGTGCGGTCGCGCTAGCCCGGCGAGCGCCCCGGAGGCGACCATGCGGCAGACGGGCGCGGTCATTTCTGGCCGGAGCGCGTATTCCTCGTGGTCACAGTGGAAGGTCAGCAGCGAGTTCTTGATCTCCGCGCCCGAGCGTGCTGCGAACAGGTCGGCCCGCTCGAACATTGGCGTGGACACTTCGGTAAATCCATACAGTTCCGCGGTGCGCGAGAAGGCGGTTTCGAAGCGCCGGCGCTGTGCCGTCTCTTCGGGCAGGCTGTCGCGCGTGGCAGGCGGTGGAGCGTTGTCGAGCATGGCGAACGGAAGCAAGCGACCGCGGAGCGAGAGCGCCCCCGGCCGGCAAGCCTGGCTGGGGCAATCGGGGTGGGCAGCAGGCCGCAGCCTGACGCAAGGGGCTGCCTTTTCTTGATTCTAGCGATGCGGCCGCTCGTGCGCCGATGCCAAAGCCGCGGGCGCGGATTTGCAAGCGATGCGCGGGGACTGCTCGAGCGCAGGAAATACTGCCACGATTGAAACAATCTGGTTTCGCTAGGCTGCGGATTTTCCTATACTGGAAAGTAGAAGGCAGGACGTCTAAGTGAAGTCCAGTCAAGGCGGACGCTTGACCTGAGGCCCGTCGTTGCCGTAAGGCCCCTTTGTTCATGCAAGCCGTGAATGCATCCCCTAGCGGGGAACCCGTAACTGTACCCGAACTTGAGGTCGTCAACGACTTCAGCATCCATGTCGCCACTGTCAACGGGTCGGGCAGCCAGTCTTCGAACCTAGTCCTGTTGCGGGCGCTGTTCGAGATGGGCATACCCGTGTCGGGCAAGAATCTGTTCCCGTCCAACATCGCCGGGCTGCCGACGTGGTACACCATCCGTGCCAACAAGTTCGGCTTTACGGGTCGCAAGAAGGAAGTCGATTTCTTGGTGGCGATGAACTCGCAGACGGCTCACGAGGACGTGCAGGCCCTCGAACCGGGCCGGGCGGTCGTCTACGACGAGCCGCTGGGCTTGGACGCCCTGCGCGACGACCTGTGCTTCTACCCCGTACCGTTCGATCCCATCACGGCCGCGGTCTGCCCCCAGCCGAAGCTGCGCAAGCTCGTGCGCAACATGGTCTACGACGGTGTCCTGGCGGCTCTGCTGGACATCGAAATGGAGGAGATCCGCAAGGGCATCGAGAGGCAGTTCGCGACCAAGCCCAAGGCCGCCGAGCTCAACTGGAACGCGGCCCAGGCCGGCTTCGATTGGGCCCGCGAGAATCTTGTCAAGCGCGATCCTTACCGCCTCACGCGGATGGACGGGAACCAAGGCAAGATCATCGTCGAGGGCAACGCTGCCGCCGCTCTCGGGGCGGTCTTCGGCGGAGTCAGCGTCATCACTTGGTACCCCATCACGCCGTCTTCGTCCCTGGCCGAGGCGGCCCAAGGCTACTTGAATCGCTTTCGCGTTGACGAGTCGACCGGCAAGGCCACCTTCGCCGTGGTGCAGGCCGAGGACGAGCTGGCCTCGATCGGCATGGCCATCGGCGCCGGCTGGGCCGGTGCCCGGGCGATGACCACGACCGCCGGCCCAGGCATTTCGTTGATGTCGGAGTTCGTAGGGCTGGCGCATTTCGCCGAGATTCCGGTCGTGCTGATCGATGTGCAGCGCATGGGGCCTTCTACCGGCCTGCCGACGCGCACGTCGCAGGGGGATTTCCTCTCAGCCGCCACTCTTTCGCACGGCGACACATTCCACCCGATGCTGATCCCGGCCACCCCGGAGGAGTGCTTCGAGTTCAGCGCCAAGGCGTTCGACGTTGCCGAGCGCTTGCAGGCTCCTGTCTTCCTGATGCTCGATCTCGACTTGGGGATGAATTATTGGACGGCCAACAAGTTCGACTACCCGGACTGGGACATTGACCGCGGCAAAGTGCTCAGCGAGCAGGACGTCGAAAGGCTCCAGGGTGATTGGGGCCGCTATCGGGATGTGGATGGCGATGGCATCGCCTATCGCACCGTACCGGGCAACCGGCACCCGCAGGCGGCCTATTTCGCGCGTGGCACGGGCCACGACGAGGACGCCAACTACAGCGAGCGCGAAGAGGACTGGATCCGCAACATGGACCGCATCCAGAAGAAGATGGCCGGGGCTCGCAAGTGGCTGCCCGAACCAGTCATCGAGGACGGCCCCAAGGCGCGGGTGGCCTTGGTGGCTGCCGGTACAAGCCACGAGGCGGTGCGCGAAGCGCGCAGCCAGCTGCGGCTGGAATACGGCTTCGAGACGGCCTACTGCCGCGTGCGCGGCTGGCCGTTCAGCCACGCCACGGAAGCGTTCATCGCCGACCACGACCACGTCTACGTCGTCGACCAGAATCGCGACGGCCAGTTGCGCACGCTGCTGCGAAGGCAGTTCCCGGCGATTCATGACCACTTGCGGAGCGTCTGCTACTACGGAGGCATGCCGCTGGACGCCCGCACCATCACCGACGCAATCGTCGAGAGGGAGGGGCTGTGAGCACCGCCACCGCTACCCGGGTGAAAGCACCGGTTTCGAACCGCATCGGCCTCGGGCTCGAGCCCTATCGCGGCCTGAAGACCACGCTCTGCGCGGGCTGCGGGCACAACTCGATCTCGGAGCGCATCGTCGAGTGCTTCTTCGAGATGGGGATCGACCCCACCCAGGTCATCAAGCTGTCGGGCATCGGCTGCTCGTCGAAATCGCCCGCCTACTTCTTGAGCATGTCGCACGGGTTCAACAGCGTGCATGGCAGGATGCCCGCGGTGGCCACCGGCGCCGTGCTGGCCAACAAGCAACTGATGGCGCTCGGGGTTTCCGGCGATGGCGACACCGCTTCCATCGGTCTAGGGCAGTTCGTGCACATGATGCGCCGGAACGTGCCGATCGTCTACATCATTGAGGACAACGGCTGCTACGGATTGACCAAGGGGCAGTTCTCGGCGACCGCCAACCTAGGCTCGACGGCAAAGTCCGGTATCGCCAACGAGCTGCCGCCGATCGACACGTGCGGACTGGCGGTGCAGCTGGGCGCGACGTTCGTGGCGCGTTCGTTCTCCGGGGACAAGAAGCAGCTGCAGTCCATCCTCAAGGCGGCGCTGGCTCATCGCGGCACAGCCGTGCTGGACGTAGTGTCTCCCTGCGTGACGTTCAATGACCATGTCGGCTCGACCAAGAGCTACAAGTACGTGCGCGAGAACAAGGTTCCGCTGCAGTCGATCGGCTTCGTGCCGCACTTCGAGGAAATCCACTTGCAGGGCGAGTTTGCCCCGGGCACGGTGTACGAGGTCGAGATGCACGATGGCTCAATGCTGCGCTTGGAGAAGCTCGAGGAAGATTACAATCCGACCAGTCGCCTGAAGGCTCTTGATCGCATCGAGCTGGCAATGGAAGAGGGGCAGATCCTGACCGGCGTGCTGTACGTCAGCACCGACCAGCCAAGCTTCACCGAGATCCTGAACCTAGACGACGTGCCACTGGCGCAGCTGGGCCAAGACCAGTTGCGGCCCCCGAAGAGCGCGCTGGACACGGTGATGGAAGAGCTCGCGTAGCTCTTCGCGCCGAATTCGAGGGAAGCCGTTCCCGGCGCGGCTGCGGTTGACTTCAGAATGATGCCGCTGCATACTTGAAGCGCCTTAGCCGATGGATGGTTCTCGGCTGTCTGTAAACGTTCACGCACGGAATCGTCCCGATCGGTCAAGGCTGGAGCAATGAAGACCGCGCGGGACTTCATGGTCACGAAGCTGGTCACTCTGGACCCGGAGGCGCCAGCCCTGCACAGTGTCCATAAGTTGATCCATGTCAATGTCAAGGGCGCTCCCGTCGTTGGCCCGGACCGATCCTACTTGGGGATCTTCACAGAGCGTTGTTGCCTAAGGGTGCTCTCGAGCCTCTCCGACCGCCTCAGGTCGGGCGAGCTCGGCGGCCGCCCGCTCAGCAGCGGCGAGCTGATGACCGAGCAGCTCTGGATGCTCCAGCCGGACATGGATGCGTTCGACGCCGTCACCTTCCTGCTCTCGCATCGCATTTCGGGAGCGCCCGTTGTTGACGGGCAGGGACGCTTCTTGGGGGTGTTTTCCGAATCCCTCAGCATGAAGGTCCTGATCGATGCGATTTACGACAACCTTCCGGGAGCGCAGATTCGCCGCTATATGACACAGGACTCGGGACTTGTGATCAGCGAAGACCTGGACTTCTTGGAAGTCGTCGAAATGTTCCTCCAGACCGCGTATCGGCGCTTGGTCGTCGTTCGCGACGGCCGCGTGGTCGGCCAGATCAGCCGCCACAACGTGCTGGTCGCCTCGCACGCCATAGTCCGCTCGCTCGACAAGCGCAGCGAGGGTTCCGGGCCGGCGTGGACCGTGTCGGCGTTTATGGACTCGGAAGCACGCACGATCGACGAGTCACTCAACATGTTCAGCGTCGCGGCCATCTTCCGCGAAAGCACCCAGCGTAGGTTGCCGGTGCTGCGAGACGGCCGACTGGTCGGCCAGGTCACTCGCAAGAACCTGCTGAACGCCGCGAACGAGATCCTCAACCGCCCGGCGGCCAAGACCGCCCGGCCCCTCTACCTGCCTTCGGTCCCGGACGCTAGCCCCCCCGGCATGTAACCGCTTTCACGAGCAGCGCTGGGCCCTTCACTCGCTAGAGGCGCGGGGCGGGGCGTCGGCCGCTTGATTCGGCACGATCTCGGGAGGGTCGCCTTCGATTCGGAATGCGGCCGGAACTTGCTCGCAGTCCGGAACCGAGTAGCCGCTGTAATGCCGAATGCCGTAGGCCGCGTGGCGCCGGATATCGCCGATGCATGAGTCGGTCAAGCGCGTCCGCTCGCTGGCCACGAACTCTTGCGTGCCAGCCTGCAGGCTGATCGCCGGGAAGGCTTGAAACTTCAGCGCCGCAAGCGTCAGTGCCGCGATCGCGCACACGGCCGGGAGCGCCCGCTCTCGGGAGGTCTTCAGCGCCACGATCGATGCCAGCGCGAACGCAGCGATGCCAGCCGCAGCGCCTGCCACGATGCTGGCGGAATCAAGCCCTGCCCATGCCCTGCGGATCCCGTCGGCCAGTGCCGCCGGCAGCAGGGTGCCCGCCAGCGGAACCAACAGCAGAGTCGACCCCGCTGCAACCAGCAGTGGCCTGCTGGCCTTGGTCTTCCATTGGATCGCGAGCAGGATGGCCAGTGGCGGCAGGCTGGGCAGAATGTAGCCAGGCAGCTTGTTCACCGCGACCGAGAAGAGCAGCAGCGGTCCCAGCGCCCAGCAGGCAAGAAAGCGGCGGCTCGTTCCGGCCGCCACCGTTTCCCAGCGCAGGGACAGCGCCAGCGGCGTCCACGGCAGCAGGAACAGGGCTAGCACCGGCAGGTAGAACCACCACGGCTGAACATGCTGCAGGGATGAGCTGACGAATCTCTCGAAGTGGTGCCGGACGATGAACTCGTCGATGAACGCCTGCCCGTTCGCCCAATAGCAGGCGGCGTACCACGGCAGGCAGGCGAGGCAGAACGCGCCCAGAGGCGCCGGACCCAGCAGGTCCAGCAGGGCCCGCGGCCGCCGGACGAGTACCGGGACGGCGGCGATCGCCACGACCACCAGCGCCACAAGCCCCTTGCTCAGCACACCGAGTCCGAGCAGAGCGCCGAATGCGGCAATTTCGGCACGTCCGCTCCGGCCTTGAGCAGAAGCCCAGGGCAGCAGGCACAGCAAGGCAGCAGAGGTGAACGCAGTGAGGGGCGCGTCGAAGACCCCTGCATCGGAGTACGCGATCCAGCCAGTCGAGGTGGCAAGCAGGCACGTCGCGGTGACGGCCGTCTCGGCGTCAAAGTGCGCCCGTACCCGCCAGAAGAAGAACGCTAGGAACCCGAGGCTGAGCAGTGCCACCGGCACCCTCGTGTATGACTCCAGTCCGGCAGCATAGCCGAGGCCTCCCATCCAGAAGAGCATGGACGGCTTTTCAAACCATGCCTCGCCCCACAGCCTGGGCGTCACCCAGTCGCCGGACTCGGCCATTTCGCGCGAGATCGACGCGTAGCGCGGCTCGTCGGGGCCGATCAGCCCACGGTCGCGAATGGGCAGCAGATAGAGCGCTATGGCCAGTGCGGCCACGGCCGCGAGGGTCGCGGCGCGAGACCTCGTCACTGCGTTAGCGGCGTGACCACGATCTTTCGGAATTCCACCGCGCCGTGGTCTCCCTGCAGGGTGATCGGGCCCGGCATGTCTTCGCGCCAGTCCGTGGCCATCGCCGTGAAGCCATCGATGATCTTGCGATCAATGGTCTTGACGCCGTTGAGCTCCACAGTGAGTTCGCGCCCGACTAGGCGCACGTCCAATGACTGCCACTCCCGGGCCGGACGGCTGGCGTTTACCGTGGGCGCGATGCGGCCGTAGAGCGCCGCGTTGCCGTGGTCGCTGGCTGGAGTGCCGTGATCGTCAAGGATCTGGACTTCGTAGCGGCCGCGCAGGCCGATGCCTCCATTCATGCCGGGGTGCACGAGGAATTCGACTTGCAGGCGGAAATTCCAGAACGCTTGGTCGGAAACCAGCAGGTCAGCGCGCCTGTGGTTCTTGAGGATACCGCCCTCGACGTACCAGCCTTCTTCGCGTCCGGGCCGCAGGGTGTGCCATCCGCTCAGATCTCGACCGTTCAAGAGCGCGACAGGCTCGGACTGCTTCCACGAGCCATCGTCCCGATCAAGCAGAGCCGGGGCCCGCTTGCCCAGCCAGAGGATGGTGCGTTGTCCCCGCATGGCGGCACCATGCAGGACGTCGCCCTGCAGGGCTGCAACCACGGGAGTCTTGATCAAGCGGCTCCCGTCCCGGCGGAAGAGTCGCTCGAGGTGGAACGCAAGCTGACCCCCTTCGATCTTGGCGTCGTGGATCGGGTCGAGCTGTCCGCCCGGGCCGCCGCCAACCATGAATCCGGAGATCGGTCCCGCGCCGGCACCGCTGATCTCCAGCCACATGACGCGCCCGTTGTTGTCGCCCAGCGGCTCGATCACCCAGCGCCCGTTGAACCCCTCGTCACTCCCCCAGGCAGGGTTCGCCACGCATAGCAGCAGTGTGAGGACCAAGCGTTTCATCGAATGTACGCCCATGATAGCCTCTGGCCGTCGAAACCGTCGCTGTCCCGCCCGCGCCTTCGAGCGCGGCTCTCGCCTCCTGGCCGGATACTAGCGCGGCCCGTTCCAGATCGCCGTCCGCGCGATCAATGCCTGGCCAGGCCGAATCTTTGGAATTCTCCGGCGATCGTCGTCGGCACGCACACCGAAACTTACAGTTTTCCACCCGACCGGGCTTGACAATATATATGCAAACACCGGATAGTGTGACTGCGTGGGGCTGTTGCGCCAGCCATCGCGCTGAGCCTCGCCATGTCTCGCAAGATCGGACCCATTCTCTGCTGTGTTGCCGTATTGACCTGTGTTGCGACCGTCTCGGGTGCGGCAGCGAGTATTGCGGGCGAGCCAGACTTCCCAGAACACCAGCGCTCGCACTGGGCCTTCCAGCCGGTAGCCGAGCCGGACATGCCGGCATTCGACACCAATCACCCGATCGATGCGTTCGTGTTGGCGCGCCTGCGCGGCGAGGGGATACGGCCGGCCGCGAGGGCGGACCGGACCGCGCTGATCCGCCGGGCCACGTTTGACTTGCACGGCCTGCCGCCCACCCCGGCTGAAGTGCAGGCGTTTGTCGAGGATGATTCGCCGGATGCTTTCGCCAAGGTGGTCGACCGCCTGCTGGCTTCGCCGCGCTATGGCGAGCGCTGGGCGCGGCACTGGCTCGACCTAGCGCGCTATGCCGAGAGCGAGGGCTTCAAGTCGGATGAGACCCGTCCCAACGCCTGGCGCTACCGGGACTACGTGATCGAGTCGCTCAACAGCGACAAGCCTTACGACCGTTTCGTCCAAGAGCAGATCGCCGGAGACGAGCTGTGGCCGAACGATCCCAAGGCCCGTATTGCAACTGGGTTCAACCGCCACTATGCCGACGAGTCCAACGCGGCGATCTTGATGCAGCGGCGACAAGAGGTCCTGCTGGACATCACCGATACGGTCGGCAGCGTGTTCCTAGGGCTGACCTACAGCTGTGCGAAGTGCCACGACCACAAGTTCGATCCGATTCTGCAAAGCGACTACTACCGTTTGCAGGCGTTCTTCACCAATGTGGCCACCGATGATGAGATCCACTTGCTGACCGAGCAGCAACGAAGCGAGCGCAAACTCCAGCAAGCGAAATGGGAAGAGGCCACTCACGATATCCGGGCGCAGATGGACGGATTGCTGGAGGCCAAGCGCGCGGATGCCTTCGAGACGCAAGTGAACCGGCGCTCCCCCGAGACACAGCAGGCTTTTCGCAAGAACGCGGGAAACCGCTCGATGTACGAGAGGCTGCTGTTCCAGCAGCACATGTGGCAGATGCGCTACCACAACGATGCCAGGCTGGCGAATTCCCTGCCTGACGAGGACAAGGAGCGCTACCGCGAACTAGAAGCGGCGCTGGCCGAGTTTGACCACGTAAAGCCCGCACCGTTGCCCGTCGGCATGGGTATCCGCGAACTGGGGCCCGAGTCCCCGGCGACGCACGTCCTGTCGTTCGCCAACTATGCGGCTCCGCTAGAGGAAGTCGAGCCGGGCTATCTC
The DNA here is from genome assembly GCA_009838515.1 of Terriglobia bacterium. GTDB lineage: Bacteria > Acidobacteriota > Terriglobia > Bryobacterales > UBA6623 > VXMF01. Next base: position 33,180 of record VXRL01000002.1, read on the forward strand.
ACGCTGTTGGCCCCTGGCCCCGCGGCCTACGCTCCCGCCCTGGATGGGCGCTCGTCGGGACGTCGCACGGCGCTGGCGGGCTGGCTTACTGGTGCCGACAACCCGCTCACGGCTCGAGTGATGGCCAATCGACTGTGGCACTACCACTTCGGGCAGGGCATCGTGCGCACGCCCAGCGATTTCGGCCTCATGGGCGAGCCTCCGACACATCCCGAGCTGTTGGATTGGCTGGCGGTAGAGTTCCGGCGCAGCGGCTGGAGCATCAAGCAGATGCACCGGCTGATCATGAATTCGCAAACCTACCAGCAGTCTTCCGAATTCAGGCAAGCTGCCTCCGAAGAGGATCCCCTGAATCGGCTCTTGTGGCGATTCCCGCCCCAGCGGCTCGAAGGCGAGGTGATCCGCGATTCGATGCTGGCGGTGGCCGGCCGCCTGAACCACCAGGTCGGCGGACCGAGCGTCTTTCCCAAGCTCCCCGTGGGTGCGTCCCAGCCGCGCGGCGGGTGGGACGTGCCGGAAAGCCGGCACGCCCAAGACCGCCGCAGCGTGTACGTGTTCGTGCGCCGCAATTCGCGCTACCCGATGTTGGAGTCGTTCGACATGCCCGACACGCACGAGTCGTGCGCGCGCCGCTCTCTGACCACGACCGCGCCGCAGGCGCTGGCCCTGCTCAACAGCGAGCACACGCTGGGCTGGGCGCAAGGACTGGCCGGACGCATCTTGGATGCCGCGGGCGCCGATCGTGACCGGCAGATCCAAGCGGGTTTCGGCTTGACGTATTCGCGGCAGCCCGACGGCTGGGAGAAAGACACGGTGCTGACATTCTTCGAGACCCAGCGCGCCATCATCGCCGAGCGTGCCGCGGCCGGCGAGCCGCTGTTGCTGCCAGACGTCCTGCCCGCTGGCATGAGTCAGCAGGAGGCTGCCGCAGTGGTGGATTTTGCCCACATGCTGCTGAACTCGAATGAGTTCGTGTTTAAGAACTGAGGCAACCGGAGTCTTGGCGAGGAGATACTGACATGTCCGAACGGGCCAGCGATTCGATGGCTGCGAGGTCGCGTCGCGCGTTCCTGAGCCAAGCCAGCGGCGGCTTGGGCGCATTGGCGCTAGCGGCCGTCCAAGCCCAGCACGGACATGCGGCCCGGGATCCGCTCGCCCCTCGCGATCCGCATCACGCTCCGAGAGCCAAGTCGGTGATCTGGTGCTTCATGGAGGGCGGTCCGAGCCACATGGACACGTTCGACCCGAAGCCGGCCTTGGAGAAGTATGCGGGCCAGCCCATGCCAGAGTCCTATGGCCGGCCGCTGACCGCCATGCCGGGCACCGCGCACAACACGCTGATGCCATCCAAGCGGAAGTGGGCCCAGCACGGGGAGAGCGGCTTGTGGGTGTCGGATTGGTATCCCCACGTCGCGGAGCACGTGGATGATCTGGCGGTCATTCGTTCCTGCACGGCTGATGGCTTGAACCATGTCGGATCGGTCTGCCAGATGAACACCGGCTCCATCCTGGCCGGGCGCCCCTCGATGGGGGCGTGGGTGACGTACGGGCTGGGATCGGCCAATCGCAACCTGCCTACCTACGTCATTCTCAACGACGAGGTGCGCATCAACGGCGCCTCCAAGAATTGGAGCGCAGGGTTCCTGCCCGCCGCCTACCAAGGCACGCTGTTCAAGCAAGAGGGCGCTCCGATCCTCAATCTGGAAACTCCCGAATCCGTCGGCGGGCGTCAGCAGCGCGGCAAGTTGGATCTGCTGGCGGCGCTCAATCGCCACCACAAGGAGAAGTTCCCGCACGAGAGCGAGTTGGACGCGCGGCTGCAGTCCTACGAACTGGCGTTTCGCATGCAGGCGCACGCGCCGGAAGCAGTCGACCTGGCCCAAGAGAGCGAGGCGACCAAGGAACTCTACGGCATGGGCCAGGAGCACACCGCGACGTACGGCCGGAACCTGTTGCTGGCGCGCAGGCTCGTGGAGCGGGGCGTTCGGTTCGTTCAGGCCTACTGCGGGGGCTGGGACGCGCACCGGAAGATCGAAGAGAACCACACCAAGTGGTGCGGCGTCTCAGACAAGCCGATCGCCGGACTGCTCACAGATCTGAAGTCACGCGGGATGCTGGATGAGACCTTGGTGATCTGGGGCGGCGAGTTCGGGCGGACGCCGTTTAACGAGGAAGGCGACGGCCGCGACCACAACCCTTGGGGATTCACCATTTGGATGGCGGGCGGCGGCATCAAGGGCGGCCAGACGGTCGGCACTACCGACGAACTTGGCTTGCGTGCCGAAGAGTTGCCGTACCACGTGCACGACATCCACGCGACGATCCTGCATCTGTTGGGCCTTGACCACCTGAGCCTGACCTACCTGCACAACGGCCGCTCCGAGCGTGCGACCGTCAACGGCGGCAAGCTCATCCAACAGGCGCTCGCTTGATGTGCCGCGCCGCGTGATACGGTAGGATTTGCCGCCTCGCGCTAGTTCGCCACGGGGCGAGGTCGAGCCCTCCTCTGCTCCCCGGCCTTCAACGCCGCGGTTGTCGGCGGGGGTGATCCCCTACCGTTCGGCGCCTGACGGGACCTGCGAGATCTTCTGGGTGCGCCGGTCTGAATCGCTGCGCTTCATGGGCGGCTGGCATGCATTCCCGGGCGGCCGCCTGTCCGAAACCGACGGCGCGGTCCCGGCTACCGGTTCGGTCGATGGCATGGATGCCTACGACCGCTCCGGTCAGCCCGCGCCCCACACGGCTTGCGCGTTGCGCGAACTGTTCGAAGAGACGGGCATCCTGGCAGTCTCGGGAAGATTGCCGAGCGTCGGTCAGATCGATCGGGCTCGGGACCGGCTGCTGGCAGAAACGCTTGACTTTGGCGCGTGGCTGCGCAGCCACGAGCTCGCGCTCGACGCCTCGCGACTGCGCTTCGCGGGGCGCTGGGTCACGCCCCCTCTATCGCCAGTCCGCTTCGATGCGACGTTCTTCCTGTTGGAGTGGGAGCGCGACGAGGTCGGCCAGCCCGCTGTCATCCCGGGAGAGTTGGAATGCGGCGAGTGGATTCGCGCCGAAGAAGCGCTGCTCCGCTGGGACAAGGGTGACGTGCTGCTGGCGCAGCCCACGCTGGAAACGATTCGGGTGCTTGCCGAGCACGGGCCGGACGGGCGCGACCTGCTATGGCGCTCTCAGTCCCACCAGCCGAACTCGCCCCATTCGATCGAGTTCCGGCCGGGTATCCGCGCGATTCCTCTGGAGGCCCGAACGCTGCCGCCGGCCACCCACACGAACGCCATGCTGGTCGGCAGCTCCGAATTGGTAGCGATCGATCCTGGCTCGCCCTTGCCCGAGGCGCAACACCGGCTGGCTGAGATCGTTAGCGAGGAAGCGCGGCGCACAGGCGGGCGGCTATGCGGAATCTGGCTGACGCATCATCACGAAGACCACGTGGGAGGGGTCGAAGCGCTCCGCCGCCAGTTCGACGTGCCAGTCTGGGCGCACGCATCTACGGCGGCGCGGCTTGCCGGGGCGGGATTGCGCATCGACCGTCGCTTCGAAGGCGGCGAGCTTGTCACGCTCGCCGGCAGCCCGCCGCTGAGACTCCGAGTCCTGCACACGCCCGGACACGCCAGCGGCCACCTGTGCTTTTTCGAGGAGCGGACGCTCACGTTGCTCTGCGGCGACATGCTTTCCGGCTACGGGACTGTGGTGATCAACCCGCCGGACGGGAGCATGATCGAGTACTTGGAGTCGCTCGAACGGCTGGCGGGCCTGGGGGCGAGGGTCATTCTGCCCAGTCACGGGACGATGATGCGGGACGCTCGCAAAGCCTTGACGGCGGCGCGGAAGCACAGGTTATGGCGCGAAGATCGCGTCTTCGATGCCTGGCGGGCCGGCCAGCGCGACCCGGCAGCGATGCTGGACACGGTATACGACGAAATCGATCCCCGCGCACGGCCGCTCGCGGTGAGGCAGATCCTCGCGCACTTGGAGCGGCTAGCGGCTGTCGGGCGGATACCGCCCTTACCCGCGGAAGTCCGCGTGCAGCTAGGCCGCGGCTGATACTTCGCGGTTCCCGAGAGCCGCGTCGCCGGCGCTGCTACGCTGAAGCCAATGTTCGAGGGTTCGCAACCGGCGCTGCGCAAGGTTTGCGGCGTTACCCGCCCCGCGGATGCCGTCCAGGCTGCGCGGTCCGGCGCGAATGCGATCGGCCTGATCTTCTATCCGCGCAGCTTGCGTGCCGTGACGCCGGAAAGCGCGCGCGAAATCGTGGAAGCGCTGCCAGAGGACGTGCTAAAGGTCGGTGTCTTCGTGTCTGAGAGTCCGGCAGCCGTGGCCGATACGGTAGGCCGGGCCGGCCTCGACGTCGCGCAGCTTCACGGAGACGAGAGCCCGGCAGATTGCGATTCGCTGCGCAGGGCTGCGGGGGGCGGTCTCAACATCTGGAAGGCTGTTCGGGTCGGATCACAGTTCGACGACGCGAGGCTGGGCGAGTTCGAGGTTGAAGCGTTCCTGTTGGACACTGCCGTGGAGGGCAGTCACGGCGGCACCGGAACCACGTTTCCGTGGCATCTGGCTGTGCCCGCCAAGCGCTACGGCAAGGTCGTGCTGGCGGGCGGACTGCACGGCGGCAACGTGGCAGATGCCGTCCGCGCTGTCCGGCCGTGGGGCGTTGACGCCAGTTCTCTGCTGGAGTCGCGCCCCGGCGTGAAGGATCCGCAGAAAGTGGCGCGCTATCTCGCCGCCGCTCAGTGCAAGGGATAGCTTCGGTGTTTGCCGTGGGCGGTCGCGGCCGCTTCATCGTCGGGGACGTCTTGGCGACTTCCTCAGCATGCGCGCTGATTGCGACTATTGCGGGACTAGTGGTACCAGCGGGGTGGACGGCTTGGGCGGCAATGGCCGCGGGCATGCTGGCGGGAATGGTGCTGGCGGTCCCTTGCTGGCTCGTCGCCGGACTCTGGCTGGGAATGATAGAGCCGATGCTCCAGATCATGCTGGGCGGGATGCTGGCCGGCATGGCCGGAGGAATGGCTGCCGTCAGCGAGGTTCGGTCCGATATCGTCGGGCTCTTGCTGCTGGGAGTGGCCTGCGGCGCGGCTACATCTCTGGCGACTGCATGTGCCGACTGGGCGTTGCGCAGATGGGGGAGCGAATGTCCCTGACTGACCGCGCGAAGTGGAACGGCGCGGCTGGATCCTACGATGGCTTTATCGCGCGCGCGGCCGAGCGTCGCTGGGCGCGTTTCAAGACCGAATTGTTCAGCAGCATGAGCGGACGGGTGCTATTCGTTGCTGCCGGGACGGGCATCGATTTTCAGTTCTTCCCGCCCGGCCGCTCGATCGAGGCGGTGGATGTGAGCGAGCGGATGCTGGAGCGTGCCGCCATGCGCAGCCGCGAGTACGACGGGCAGATCCGGTTGCACCAAATGGACGTTCGGCAACTGGCCTTCCAAGACGAGTCATTCGATCAGGCCTACACCTCATGCACGTTCTGTTCGGTATCGGAGCCTGTCGAGGGCCTGTCCCAGCTCAGGCGCGTGTTGCGCCCCGGCGGTACGCTGCGCATGTTCGAGCACACTGGCAGCCGCTGGTTCCCGTTTAACGCCATGCTGCACGCGTGCACTCCGTTCACGCGCCGCTACGGGCCCGCGATGAACCGGCCCACGGTCGAAAACGTCGGCAAGGCCGGGTTCGAGGTCCAATCCGTCACCCCGCACTATCTCGACGTAGTGAAGAGCATCGAGGCTCGCAAGCCTGTCGGCTGAGGCCCGGAGCCGCCGATAGCGAAGTTACTTGTGGGTGTTGGTGGCTTCGGACACGTAGTCGACCTGACCGCGGAACACCGCGCCCTTCTCGACGACGAATTCGCTGGTCGTGGTCAATTTCCCCGTCATGACCGCGGTACCAGTGAACCTAGCGCCCTTCAGCCCAGTGACGCTGCCCTTGACCTGACCTGAAACCGAGACCTTGGCGGCAACTATGTCTGCTTCGACCTCGGCATTCTCGGCCACGGCGACTTCATTCGACTTGGACTCGATGCTTCCCTTGAACTTTCCGGCAATCAATAGTGGCTCGTCCGCGACGATATCTCCTATCAGGCGAGTAGTGCTGCCCAGGCGCGAGCCGGAGCTTTGATCGGAAGCAGACGGGGAAATACTAGCCATGTCCCAATGTTAGCAAGGCTAGCGAACAGCTTACGCCCCGCTCTTTTCTGGGCCTTGAGCTAGGTCTTGACGATTCGCTGCCTGCGCCGATCCCAGGCCAGAGACTTCTTCTTGCGGAACGATTCAACCGTCATCTGGCAGGCCATCGAGACGTTAAACGCGAACTCTGCGTCGCACTTGAGGGCCTCGCCGGCGCGGATCGCGTTGTGGAGATTGTGGTGGTGCAGCGCCATGTTCTCGCCGCCGCTCTTCTGGTGCAGGCGGGCCTGGACATCGCTCTCGTGGATCGGTTCCGGCTCTAGGCTAAATCCGTCCCGGGTGAACTCAATCGTGCCCTTGTTGCCGCGGATGACGTGGCGGATCTTGGACTGATTCGCCAAGGATGAGACCAGCAGAACGTTGACGCCTTCGGGATACTCCAGCAGGGCGTTGAACGTGTCGGGCACCTCCGCTCCGCCGTTGAAGAAATACTGGCCGCCGGTCGCGACCACCCGCGAAGGCACTGTCAAGCCGCATGCGCGAACGATGCGCGCGAGCCGGTGCACGAACAGATCGGTGGCTATGCCGCCCGAATAGTCCCAGTAGCGCCGCCACGAGAAGAAGCGTGCGGGATCCCAGGGCCGCTTCTTGGCCTTGCCGAGGTAAGTCTTCCAGTCGAGATTGACGCCGGGCTTGACGTCTGGATCCGGATCCTTGACCCAGAAATCCTCGAGATGGTTGCGCGAGTAATCGATGTGGGCCATCACCACCTTGCCAATGGCTCCTTGCTTGATCAAATCGGCGGCGGTCTCGTAGGAGTCGTCGGACATGCCCTGGATTCCGCATTGCAGGGCGATGCCGGTGCTCCGCACCTTCTTCACGACCGCCAGCCCCTCGTCGATCGAATAGGTCAGCGGCTTCTCCACGTAGACGTGCAGGCCCGCGTCGGCCGCGTCCAAGGTGATGGGCGCGTGCCAGTGCTCGGGCACCGAGATGGTCACGTAGTCGAGGCCGGAATGCTCCAGCAGCCGACGGTAGTCCTTGAAGGGCTTGCCGCCGGTGAATTCGGCCGCTGCCTCGCGCCGCGGATCGTAGATATCGCAGACCGCGGCGATCTCGACGTTGTCGGGTTCGGCCAGCCTCTTCAAGGCCCGCATGTGGCCGTTGGCGTTGCCGCCGGCACCGATGACGCCGACATGCAGGCGCTCGTTGGCACCGACGATCCGGGCGGCGCTCTTCGCGGTCAGAGCCCGTTGGGCGGCGGCTGCCGCAGTGGCGCCGGCGACGAAAGTGCGGCGGCTAAGGCTTGGCGAGGTAGGCATATCTGCAACTCATAGTACGGCATCACCGTGCCTTTGACCACTCAACACCAGGGGCGCTGGTAGCCTGAATTGATGGCTGCGCGGCTGAAGACCCTGCGGGCGCTTCAAGTGCTCGATTCGCGCGGCAGTCCGACGGTCGAGGCCGAGGCGTCGCTGGAGGACGGCACGGCGGCCTCGGCGCAGGTTCCGTCAGGGGCTTCGACCGGGCGGCACGAAGCCAAGGAACTGCGCGATGGCTCGTCCGGCGCTTATTCCGGGCGCAGTGTTTTGCGGGCGGTCGAGAGCGTTAACGGCCCCATTGCCAACGAGTTGCGAGGCTGGCCGATCGACGAGCGCGATCGCGCCGATCGCGCCATGATCGAGCTCGACGGCACGCCGGACAAGTCGCGCCTGGGAGCCAACGCGATCCTGGCCGTCTCGTGCGCCTTGGCCCGCCTGCACGCGAAGGCGGCCGGTCTGCCGCTGTGGCGCCTGCTGGCTGGCGGCCGGCCGGCGAAGATTCCCCTGCCGATGGTGAATGTCCTCTCGGGAGGGCTGCACGCCGGGCGCCAGATCGAATTCCAGGATTTCCTCGCCGTGCCGCACGGTGCGGCCACATTCGCCGAAGCTCTGGAAGCGGCAGCCGCTATCCATCGCAGCATGGGCGAGCTGCTGGCTTCAGACGGGCGAGCGTCGGCAGGCGTGGCCGACGAGGGAGGCTGGGGGCCGCGCCTCGATTCCAACGAACAGGCGTTGGAGTACATGGTCCGCGCCATCGAGTCCGCCGGCTACGAGCCCGGGCGGCAGGTTTCAATCGCAATCGACGCCGCGTCCTCCCATTTCTACCGCGACGGCGCCTATTGCCTGTCCAGCGAAGGACGCAAGCTCGACAGTGGCGGAATGGTCGAGCTATTCCGGCACTGGGTCTCCCGGTACCCGATCGTATCGATCGAGGACGGGCTGGCCGAAGACGACTGGGACGGTTGGAAGAGGGCCTGCGCACGCTTGGGAGGGCGCTGCGCTCTGATCGGCGACGACCTCTTGGCCACCAACCCCGCCAGGCTGGAGCGAGCCGTGACCGAGCGTGCCGCCAACGCGGTGCTGGTGAAGATGAACCAAGTCGGGACGTTGAGCGAGACGCTGCAGGTCGTGGACCGGGCCGCGGAAGCGGGATTCGCAGCCGTGGTCTCGGCACGTTCGGGCGAGACCGAGGACAGTTTTCTGGCCGACCTCGCCGTCGCGACCGGCGCGGGCCACATCAAGGTTGGCTCCGTGACCCGCTCCGAACGGCTCGCCAAGTACAACCGCCTCTTGCGGATTGAGGCCGGTTTCGACGCCGACCGGCCCGCAGGGCTTGCACCGGTTCGCCCGCTGGGGCATCATGGGTTCAAGGGAGGAGTCCGCGTCAACGATGCTTGACGACCCTGGAAGTCGCGAGGCGAGCGCGAGGCCGGTGTGGCTCGGCCGCGCTGCGGCGCGGTTGTCGCACCCTCGGCTGCATGGCCATGGAGAGTGGACGGACAGAATTCCCGCGGCTGGTCTATCTGACCGAGCTGACCGGTCTGCGGCTGATCGGCCCGCACGGCGCCAGGATTGGCCGCGTGCGCGAGGCCGCCGTATTTCCTAGAGAGCACCCCCAGCGCATATCGCGCTACTTGTTTGGCAGCGGCCGCACTAAGTTTGCGATCCGCTGGGACCAGGTCCGGAAGTTCGGCGAGGACGGAATCTTCCTTTCCGACGAAAACTTCGCGCCGTACTACGGGGACGACTACCACCTGCTGCTGACCAAGGATCTGTTGGACCAGCAGATCATCGATGTCAACGGGCGCAAGGTGGTGCGCGTCAACGACTTGGCTCTGCGCGTCACGGAGAACGGCAACGAACAGCTGTGGGTCCACGAGGTCGGGGTGGGGATGCAGGGAGCGTTCCGGCGCCTGACCGAGGGAATCCTGCCCAACCAGACCATCCGCGCCATTCAAGACCGGCTGCCCCCCAATTCGATCCCGTGGGAGGCCTGCAACATCGTCGAGCCGGATCCGCAGAGGCGCCTGCGGCTGCTGATCTCGCACGACCGGCTGGAAGGCATCCATCCAGCCGATCTGGCCGATATCGTCGAGGAACTCGGCTCCGAGGAGCGCGAGGCCCTGTTCGAGACGCTCGACGAGGAGGTTGCCGCGGAGACGCTCGAGGAGGTCAGGTCCACCCTCAAGACATCGATCTTGCGGTCGCTGGACTCGGGCCGCGCGGCTGACATCCTCGAGGAAATGGACCCGGCGGAAGCCGCCGACGCGCTCGCCCAGCTCGACGAGACCGAGCGCGAGGAGATCGTCCGCGACATGGAGCCAGAGCCTGCCGACGAGGTCTCCGAGTTGCTCGAGTACGAGGACGACACTGCCGCCGGGATGATGGGCACGCGCCATCTGGCCCAGCCCTCGGATGCGACCGTGGGCGACATCATCGAGAACTTGCGCGGCGACGATTCCCAGCTCAAGCGGCTGACGCACGTCTTCTTGGTGCAACCGGACGGCCGCTTGGTGGCCTCGGTACCGTTCGGCCGCCTGGCCGTGGCTATGCCGGACGCCCCGGCCATCTCGCTGGCTTACCGCGAGACTGTCCGAGTTTCCATGGATGCGGCGGCAGATGAAGTGGTTGAGCTGTTTGATAAGTACAACCTCTACGCCCTGCCAGTGGTGGATGAAGACGGCTGTTTGCAGGGCGCGATTACGGCCGATGACGTCATAGGGATGCTGATCCCGGAGCCGGACCGGGGACTCTAGATGGCTGTGCTCAAGCGCGTGCGCGGGCGGCTGCTGACCTTCCTGGCCGTCCTGGGGCCGGGCTTCATCACCGCCATGGTCGACAACGACGCAGGCGGCATTTTCACCTATTCGGAGGCCGGCGCGCGCTGGGGCTATGTGCCGCTGTGGACGCTGCTGCCAATCACGTTGCTGCTGGTGGTGAACCAGGAGATGTGCTCACGGATGGGCGCGGTCACTGGCAAGGGCCTCTCGGACCTGATTCGCGAGGAGTTCGGGCTGCGCATGACGGTGATCGTCATGGGTCTGCTCCTCGTGGTGAATTTCACCAACATCGCGGCGAACTTCGCCGGCGTCGCGGGCGCGATGGAACTGCTGCCGGTCAGCCGCTATGTTTCCGTGCCGCTTGGAGCGCTGCTGGTTTGGTTCTTGGTCGTCAAGGGAACCTACCAGAGCGTTGAGAAGGTGTTCCTTGCCGCCAGCGTGTTCTATGTCGCCTACGTCATCTCGGCCATCTTGGTCGAGCCGGACTGGGGCGCTGCGTTGAGCAGCACGGTCCGTCCGGCGCTGCTGGCGGATCGCTCGTATATCGCCGTGCTGGTCGGCCTTGTCGGCACTTCGGTGGCTCCATGGATGCAGTTCTACCTACAGGCGGCCATCGTCGAGAAGGGCATCGACAGCACCCAGTACCGCGACACGCGCATCGAGGTCATCGCCGGCTGCGTCATGATGGCGGCGGTCGCGTTCTTCATCATCGTGGCCTGTGCCGGCGCGATCTGGGAGGAGGGGCCGCGACCCATTGCCAGCGCTGCGGAGGCCGCCGAAGCGCTCAGGCCGCTCGGAGCCTATGCGTACGCCCTGTTCGCGGGCGGCCTGCTGTGTGCATCGCTGTTCGCGTCGAGCATCTTGCCGCTATCCACCGCCTACACGGTTTGCGAGGGGCTTGGCCTGGAGTCGGGCGTCGACCACGACTTTGCCGAGGCACCGTCGTTCTATTGGATGTACACGCTGCTGATCGCGCTCGGTGCGGGCGTGGTGCTGATCCCCGATTTTCCCATCGTGCCGATGATCCTGCTCTCTCAGGTTCTGAACGGTGTCCTGCTGCCGGTGGTGATGATCATCGTCCTGAAGCTGGTCAATCGCAAGGACTTGATGCACGAGTGGACCAACGGACCCTTGTACAATCTCGTCGCTTGGGCCGCCGTGGTGCTGCTGATCGGGCTCTCGGTGGCGCTGGCGGCGTTCTCGGTTTTGCCGGGATCATCTGGAGCGTCCGTGCCGAGCTTGCCTTAGCGGCAGCGATTGACCCGACTCGGCGGGGCTCGCTAACGTAGAGAACCACATGCAACTGGAGCCGTCCGAACTCGGGTCGCGAATCCGCTCGCTGCTAGCTCCGGCAGGCGCGACGCTGCGGTCGATGCCGCTCGTGCCCGGGGCTCCTGCGGACAGCCCGCAACTCGACGAGCTCAGGCAGCTGAGGCCCGAAGATCTCTTCGAGGGCGTCGCCATCAAGGATCGCGACTTCGCCAAGTGCGTCCAGTCCGGCCTCTATCTGTATTTCTCGGCGCTGGACGAATCCCACAGGATTTCCCAGGGCATCCCGTCCGCGTCCGGAAGCTACTGGCACGGGATCATGCATCGCCAGGAAGGCGATTGGAGCAATGCGAAGTACTGGTTCCGGCGAGTCGGCACGCATCCCGTGTTCGGCCAGCTGGAGGCTCAGTCCGGCTCCCCTTGGGACCCTTACGCCTTCGTCGACCGCTGCTCGGAAGCGTCGGGCCGCGCCTCGGATGCGGCTGACTTGATCGACCTGCAGATGCGAGAGTGGCGGTTATTGATGCGCTATTGCCACCGCAACGCGACCGGAATCTAGCCGATGGCGGCGGGACGCTTGTTTCTCGGCGTCGACGGCGGCCAGTCTTCGACAAGGGCCGTGATCGGAGATGCCGGCGGCAAGGTGTTGGGACGGGGCAGGGCCGGCCCCTGCAACCACGCGTCGAAGAGCGAGGGTCGCTCCAAGCTCAGGACCGCCGTAGCCGCCGTGATCGATGACGCGCTGGACGTGGCCGGCCTGCCTGTCGAGACCGAATTCGAGGCGGCTTGCTTCGGCATGAGCGGCGGTCCTGCCGACAAGCGAGATCTGATTGCCGAAATCGTCCGCGCTGACGCAATCCGCGTGTTCGACGATGCCGAGGTCGCGCTTGAGGGCGCTGTGCAAGGAGGGGCCGGCACGATCGTAATCGCGGGCACGGGCTCGATCGCCCTCGCCAAGGACGCGGGCGGCACGACGTTTCGCTGCGGCGGCTGGGGCTACCTTTTCGGGGACGAGGGCGGCGCGTTCAGCATCGTCCGCAAGGCTGTTCGGCTCGCCTTGGCGGCGGAGGAAGGCTGGGGGGATCAGACCAGTCTCGCGGACCTTTTTCTCGGCGTCACCGGCACCGACTCCGTCAACGAAGCCATGCATTGCTTCTACGGGCCCGACTGGCCGCGAGACAGAATCGCGCGCCTAGCCCCTGACATTGACACGGCCGCCGCAGCCGGAGATCGCTGCGCTGCCGAGGTCTTGCAAGCGGCAGGCCGTGCTTTGGGCGATCTAGCTGTCACCGTGACTGGAATGCTCGAACTGCCGCGGGCGGCGGTGCATTACTCAGGTGGCGTGTTCCGCAGCCGCGGTGTGCTGGAATCCTTCAAGTCCCGCTGCGACGAGCAGCACCGCCGTGTCGCGGCGCCTGCGCATGATGGTGCTATCGGAGCGTTGCTGCTGGCCTACGGAATGGCAGGAGTGTCGGTCTTGGGAGGAGACTTGAGATGACCCAGCTAGCGGAAATGCTTGCCAAGGCCGACGAGCACCTCGCTCGAGCCTGCCCGCACATGGCGCAACTCGTCCGCGAGCACGGCCCGTGCACCCTGCAGTTGCGACCGGAGCCGTTTCAGATGTTGGTGCGCTCGATCACTGCCCAGCAGATTTCAGGAGCTGCGGCCCGTTCGATCATGGGGCGGCTTGAAGCCGCCATCGAACCTGTCGGCATCACGCCGGCCGCGGTCGCTGGTTGCAGCGAGGAGAGCTTGAGGAGCGCCGGGTATTCGGCGCGCAAGGCGTCATACCTGCTCGGATTGGCCCGGGAGGTGTTGGACGGAAATTTAGATTTCGACGCGCTGGCGACCCGGCCGGACAATGAAATCGTGGAGCGGCTGACCAAGCTACGCGGAATCGGAATCTGGACGGCGCAGATGTACCTCATCTTCTGCTTGGGACGCCCTGACGTCCTCCCGTACGACGATCTGGGCGTGCGGCAAGCCCTGCGGAACTTCCACGGCTTGGCGGAACTGCCACGCAAGCCCGAGGCCATCGAGCTGGCCGCACCGTGGCGACCCTACGCGAGCGTTGCGAGCTGGTATTGCTGGCGCAGCATCGACGTGAAGGTGGCTCAAGAGGCGGTATGACGACAGTCGCTGTCGCGCTGCTGGAGCGGGAGGGCAAGGTGCTCATCTGCCGTCGCAGGAACGATCAGGCTCACGGCGGCAAGTGGGAATTCCCCGGCGGGAAGGTGGAGCCCGGAGAGACGCCCGGGCAAGCCGTGGTGCGCGAGCTCGGCGAAGAGCTGGGCGTTTTCGCCGAGGCGTTCGAAGAAGTCTGTCGCTACGAGTACGCGTATCCGGGCAAGCCCGCGATCTGCTTGGTGTTCTTTAGGGTCGACCGCTATGCCGGCTCGCCGCAGGGGGCCCAGTTCGCCGACCTGAAGTGGGAGTCCAGCGAGGCGCTTCCGACCTACGATTTCTTAGAGGGCGACGAGCGCATCGTTCGCGAACTTTCCGAAGGACTGCACCTAGCTGCGACAGATTCGCCTTCATCGCGCCGCCCGACTCGGGCATTCTGCTAATCTCTCCCTTGCATGAAACAGATCGCAGTTGCATCCGTCCTTTGCTCGATTCTTGCCTGGGGTTGCGGCCCCGGCACTCAATCTTCCGGCGACGCGGGCGCCGAGATCACTCACGGTCCGGTGCTGGGTCGGCTGGGCCATAACCACGTAGGGGTTTGGGCTCGCACGTCCCGGGCGGGTGAGTTCAAGGTGTTCTACGGCACCGCCGCCGATGCGCTGACGATGACGGCCACTGGCACCACGATGCTTGCCGACGACAACACCGGCTGGACCATGCTTGAAGGGCTTGAGCCTGGCACCAAGTACTTCTACGAGATCGGCACAGGCGGCGCAGCCGCCGGCGAGGAGGAGCGCTCCGGCTCGTTCCACACCCTTGCCGATCCTTCCGCCCTAATGACCGAGCTCAATCCCGAGGGGCGCTTCAACTTCCGCTTCGAGTTCGCCTGCGGCAACAATCAGAACTCCAGCGGGAGCCCGATCGGGCGGGCGCTGCTCACGCACGGCACGATGCTGCGCGAGCTGACGAGCGCCACCGACAAGAGCGCGGTCGACTTTGCCATCCTCGACGGCGATTGGCTCTACGAGAACGACACTCGTCTCTACACAGCCGACCAGTGGCGCGAGCAAACCGGCACCGCCGAGGCCGACACGCCCCGCGAGGTGCAATTCATGCCATCCATCGTTGGCGTATGGGAGAACTACAAGAATTTCTACAACAACGGCGCCAATCTTCGCGCGTGGCACCGCAACGTGCCTTCGTACTACACGTTCGATGACCACGAGCTGCTCAACGACATCTATGGCGCGGGCGAGCCGGGGCGGCGCAACCGGCGGGCGGTGTTCCGCGACGTGGGGACGCGGGCTTGGTACGACTACCTCGGTTGGAGCAATCCCGTGCCGGAGACGCCCGGCATCGTCTATGGCCGCGCCCAGCTCGAGGCGGGCAGCGACGTCCTTACGGACGCGGACGCGGACTTCACAGGCCTCGAAGCCGAGTCAACCTTACACGTGCATTGGGGCACGCCCGATTGGGGCGCGATGCTGCTGGGCACCAATCCCGACGGCACCGACCCAGACGATGAGGGCGGCGTCCCGAACGCCAAGGTGTACGAAGTGGTCGAGGTCTTGGACGCCAACCGCTTGCGCATCAGCCCGGCAGCCGTTGCGGATGGCCAGCCGGTCTATTCGATCGGGCGCCGCTCGTACTTCAGCAAGCGTGTCTCCAACGCCGAGTTCCTCTACTTGGACACTCGGTCGTATCGCATGATGCACGACACCAGGGATCGCGAGAGGGTCGGCCGCACCATGCTGGGCGAAAAGCAAAAGGCTTGGGTCAAGCAGACCATGCAGGCCTCCGACGCGGATTTCTTCTTCGTCGTCTCCTCGGTGAACTTCTCGATCTCGCACGTCGGCGGCACCGGGTCTGCCAACATTTCGGAAACCAACAAAGACGATGCGTGGACCGCCTTCCTGTGGGAGCGCGAGGACATGATTAACTTCTGGGACAACTTGGGCAAGCCGGTGTTCGTGCTGACCGGGGACTTGCACAACAGCTTTGCCATCAAGCTCACGGACCGCGTGTGGGAGTTCGCCTCCGGCCCGCACAACTCGACCAATCATCCCCTGCGCTCGGAAGGCAACCGACCCAAGTCCGGCATGTATGACTCCTTTGGCCGCGAGAGCGAGATCCGCTGGTCCAGCTTTATCGTCAACGACACGCCTAACGAATACCGGCGGCGTCCGATCTACTGCGTGGTGCAGGTGAACAACGTGTTCAACAATCCCTCAGAGAGCGGTGACCGCCTAGTTGCCTACGAGAACCCCCAGGCGGTGTTCCAGTACTACGACGGGCTGACCGGCGAGTTGCTCTATGCGGAGTCCATCGTGTCGCGCTGACCGGGTCGAGGGCCTGCGGAAGCGGACCTTCGGGCCGCTTGTGATAAATTGCGGATAGCCGCACCGGTACGTTCGCTCAGGCTCATGCGCATCGCAACCTGTATCCTTGTTGCCCTTGTTTCAGCGCTCGGACTCGTTGCGGGCGAGGTGCCCCGCGAGGCCCCGGCGCTTCAGCTCAAGACCACGGACGGCAAGGTAGTGTCCCTTGCCGATCTGAAGGGCAAGGTCGTTGCCGTGCTGTGGATCTCCACGGATTGTCCGCACTGCCAGGATACCTGCGAGTCGTTGGCCCCGATCTACAGCGAGCTTTCCGGCCAGGGGTTCGAAATCATGGGCATGGCAGTGAATCCCAGGGCGCCCGGGAACATTGACGCGTTCAAGCGCAAGCACGGCGTGCAGTTCCCGATCGGTGTCTCGCTGCGCTCGGATTGGGTGCGCTTTGCCGACCTGTCCGTGATGGCGCGGCCTTACGTGCCATACATGATGCTGGTGGACCGTGCCGGGGTCATCCGCTACGAGCATGCCGGCCGCGACCAAGCGTTTTGGAGCGATCAAGTCAACCGCCTGCGCGAGGAACTGGCCGAGTTGCTGGCGGAGCCTTCCAGTGCCTCCCCATGAGGCCGTCTCGACCGAGCGTCCCTCCGCCGACATCTTGAGGCGGGGGGATTGGTTGATTCCGTACTACCCGTTGATCCGGCACGGTGACGTGCAAACGATCGTGGCGCGCTACTGGCCGCGCTCGCTGGACCCCCAGCGATATCCGACACGGTCCCGGTTCTTCTCGACGGATGCCGACACGACGGTGCTGGCGAAGGTGAACGAGTTGGAACGCGGCCTTGCAGCTGGCCAACGTCCGACCGTCCTGGCCCTACACGGCCTGACCGCGTGCGACCAGGCCCCCTACATGGTCACTTCCGCCCAAGCCGCGCTCTCGGCGGGATTCGATTCTATCCGCCTGAACATGCGCAACTGCGGCGGTACGGAACATCTCTGCAAGACGCTGTATCACTCTGGCCTCACGCATGACTTGCGCCGGGTCGTCGATGAACTCGCTCCGCGCCCTGTATACATACTGGGCTACTCGATGGGCGGCAACGTCGCGCTCAAGCTTGCGGGGGAATGGGGCGAGAACGCCCCGAACCATGTCCGGGCCATATGCGCGGTCTCGCCGCCCGTCCAACTGGCCATGTGCGCACGCGAGATCGGAAGGCTGCGGAACAGGGTCTACGAGCAGCGCTTCATGCGTCGGTTGCGTGCCGCACTGCGGGAGAAGATGGCCGTGATGCCTGAGGAGTTTCCCAAGCGGGAGCTGTCCTCGATCAAGACGATCTGGCAGTTTGACGAAGAGATTACGGCCCCGTCGTTCGGGTTCGAGGATGCTGCTGACTACTACCGCAAGTGTTCGTCCGCCGCCTTCATCGAAGACATCCGGATTCCCACGTTGGTGCTACATGCCCAGGATGACCCTTTCATCCCGTTCCGGGCGTTTGACGTGGATGCGTTCGGGCAGAATCCATGGATATCACTGCTGGCTCCACCACATGGCGGACACGTGGCGTTCCTCGGCCGGAGCGGCTCGTGGTTCTGGGCACAGCAACAGGCGATGCGGTATTTCGGGGCGGCCTCCAGCGCCGACGGATAGGCTTCGATCCACGCCCCGGACGGCATGGCCGGTCTCGAACGCAAACCCAATTGGCCCACGTCCGGCCTGTTTCCGATGCGGTCCGTGACGATGATGTGCGGTCGAGCTGATGGTCAACGCCTGCAGTCTCAGGCGAGTTCCCAGTCACGGTAGTGGCCAGCGGCACTTCGCTTGAGCGGACCGACTCCCGAGCAATCGTACCGTCGAGCTACAGCTCATGCGTTGCGGAACAAGCGAGCCAAGGAAGCCGGCGCCAATTTCTCTTTCTACGGAGGAGAAATTTATCGGTAGTGCTCCTTCTTAGAAGGAGAATTGTAGAGATTCGCACGAGTCTTGGAGAGGAAGCCGTTCGGGTTCTTGGTGTCAAGACTTACGCAGCAACGGTAAATCTCGCGCTGAAAGAGGCCTTACGCATGAGGCGGATTCAAGGCCCAGCGGAGTACATCGGCAAAGTCGAGTGGCATGGCGATCTGTCCGAGATGCGCGGAGACTCCAGTGGATAGCTTGGAATGGACCCGGCGAGAAGGCCAGCTGTACGCTCTCGAGCAACACGTCGCCGAACGAAGCTGGTGACGCATCCGGCCCTTTCGGCCGACGCTTATTAGTCCTTCCCGCGGGTGCGATCTGTGATAGTGTTCTGTGAGGCCCCCCAACATGACACAGCAACTCCTCAATCGACGCAGGTTTGTCGGCACCGCAGCGGCCGGCATGACACTCATGGGGGCCAGGGCGGCCAACAAGCCTAGGCGGGTCGCGCTCGTCGGCTCCGGCTGGTACGGCAAGAACGACCTCTTCCGCTTGGTGCAGGTCGAAGATGTCGAGATCGTCGCGCTATGCGATCCCGACAGCAAGAGCCTAGCCGCCGACGCCAAGACCGCCGCCAAGCGGCACAAGTCGGGCAAGACGCCCAAGACCTACGGCGACTATCGCGAATTGCTCAAGCAGGAGCAGCCCGATATTGTCGAGGTCGCCACGCCGGACCACTGGCATTGCCTGCCCGCGATCGAGGCCATGCAGGCCGGAGCAGACGTATATGTCCAGAAGCCGATCTCGGTCGATGTCGTCGAGGGCCAGTCGATGGTGGCTGCTGCCCGCAAGTACGGCCGGGTGGTCCAAGTCGGCACGCAGCGACGCTCCGCCCCCCATCTGATCGAAGCCCGCGACCGCATTCAGAGCGGCATGCTCGGCAAGATTTCACACGCCGAGGTGTGTTGCTACGTCTACAGGAGTCCCAGGGGCAATCCGCCCGACACCGACCCGCCTGCGCACTTGGACTACGAAATGTGGACCGGCCCGGCGCCGATGCGTCCGTTCTGCCAGTGGACTCACCCCCGTCGCTGGCGCTACTTCATGGAGTACGGCAACGGCGTCATCGGAGACATGTGCATCCACATGATCGACCTTGTGCGCTGGACGCTCGACCTAGGCTGGCCCTCCGTGGTTCACTCCACCGGCGGCATCTTCGTCGACAAAGACAGCAAGGCCAACACGCCCGACACGCAGACGGCGACCTTTTCGTTTCCCGATCTCAACGTGGTGTGGACGCACCGCAACTGGGGCCCTCCCGTCTATCCCGGCTATCCGTGGGCGTACTTCATCTACGGCGAGAAGGGCCTGTTCAAGGGCTCGACCACGAAGTGGGAGTTCATTCCGGTGGACAAGTCCGAAAAGCCCATTCTCAAGAAGGCATTCACGGAGATGGACAAGTACGAGATCGACAATGTCGACACGGTCGATTCAAGGCTCGGGGCTCACGAGTTCCCTGTCCTGCGGGCGCACATGAAAGACTTCCTCGAAGCTATCGACAATCGTTCCAAGCCGGTCGCCGACATCGAGCAAGGGCACATTTCGACGGCGTGCTGCCTACTCGGCAACGTCTCCCTCGACATAGGCCGGTCGCTGCACTGGGATGCGAAGTCACACTCCGTGATCGGCGACAAAGAGGCCAATAGCAAGCTGGCGCGGCCGTATCGCAAGCCATGGGTCCATCCGACGCCAGAATCGGTCTAGCGCTAGTTCGACAGCGTCACGTGGTGGACGCTGCAGGACACGCCGGCTAGAGTGGGGCCACCACGGAGGCGAGCATCAGCCCAAGACGCGCCGAAACCGATGGCTGATGAAAAATCCTGTAATGACACACCGGACTTCCTCCAACCCGTATGTCTTTGATGTGCCATGGCTTACGCATCGGAGAAAAGCGAAACTGGCGAACTCCGACCAAGACGTCTCGCTTGTGGATCTCATGATCTATTCTTGGGAATCATGGGCTTAGAGACCCGCTCCGAGGGAACAGTTCGCAGCTTCCGCGGAGGCCGCGTTGGGATCTTGATCGCGTTGCCTCTGTTCAGCGGCTTGTTCGCATCGTGTGCTTTCCGATCCACCCAAAGCTATGTGCATTTCTCGACGCCAACACCCCTCAGAGACCAAGAGACACTGATTATTGGTTTTATGGGGGGGCGGGATTCTTGGCGCAATACGGAAGTCGGTGTGGGGCGGATGGCTCAGAGGATGCGCGATCACCACTTGCCGGGAGTGCATGTAGAAACCGTCGAGAACAGGAAACGGGACCTAGCCGTGCGTTTGGTGCGCGAATCGCTGGACGTTAACGGCGACGGCCGCCTCCAGGCGGCCGAACCATTGAACGCCAGGATAATCGTTTACGGACAGAGTTTCGGCGGAGCCGCCGCCGTCAAGTTCGCGCGGCAACTACACGCCCTCCGCATTCCGGTCCTACTGACCGTCCAGGTCGACAGTGTAGGCCTGAACGATTCCGAGATTCCTCCGAACGTGTTGCGCGCCGCGAACCTGTATCAGGACAACGGATGGTTGATACGCGGCGAAGCTCCGATCCGGGCCCGGAACCCGGAACGTACCGAGATCCTGGGAAACTTTCGCTTCGACTACGAGGGTTCGAACATCGGCCTGTCCCACCTGCCGTGGTACAAGACGATCGGCCGCGTAGCGCATGCCAGGATGGCTCGCGACCCGGCCGTCTGGCGGAAAGTCGAAGAGCTCATTCTAGACGTTCTATAACGGTGCTCCCGAAGTGGCAGTTCCAGTAGTAACGGAATCCTTGATTCGTATCTAAGTCGATTCAATCCAATGTGTTACAAGATGAGGCTGGTGGGCCCTGCAGGACTCGAACCTGCAACCAACGGATTATGAGTCCGCTGCTCTAACCATTGAGCTAAGGGCCCTCTGCCTGCACTTCAGCGTATCCGCACTGTTTGGCCTCTGCCGGCATCAAGTACGGTAATCCGCGTTGATGCGAATGTAACTCTCCGTGAAGTCGCACGTCCACACGACCGCGCTGCTTCCCCTACCCCCTGACAAGCACACTTCGATCTGTATGTCGTCCGCCTCCATGCTTCGCTGGACGGCGGGCTCGTCGAAGTCGGCTCGCATTCCGGCCTTGCAAACCTGTACGCCGTTGACATAGATGTCAGCGAGCAGCGGGTTGAACGGCACGCCAGCCTTGCCTGCCGCTCCCAAGATTCGGCCCCAGTTCGGGTCAGCGCCTGCCAGAGCGGTCTTCACCAAAGGGGAGTTGGCGATTGCCATGGCGATAGTCTTCAGCCCGACGAGCTCCGATGGGCCGGTTACGGTGATTTGTGCCAGCTTGGCGGAGCCCTCTCCATCGCGGGCGATATCGATAGCGAGATCCCGCGTCAGTTGGTTGAGAGCATTCTGAAACTGCTCCTGCCGTTCGCCATCGATCCGGACGCCCGCGCCGCCGTTGGCCAACAGGAACACCGTATCGTTCGTGGACGTGTCCGAGTCCACGGTGATGCAGTTGAAGCTCTGGTCGACCGCGGACACGAGCACGGATTGAAGCAGCGAGGGCTCGACGTCGGCATCGGTGAACACGAAGCTGAGCATCGTGGCCATGTCGGGCATGATCATGCCTGCCCCTTTGGCCATTCCGGCTAGCCGCACGGGTCCTTGCTCGGTTTCGATCCGGCACGATCTAATCTTGGGCACCGTGTCGGTGGTCATGATCGCCCGGGCGCAAGCTTCGAACTGAGTTCGATCGAGCGCTTGCCACAGCCTAGGCAACTCGCCAGGGATCACGCTTTCGCCGAAAGATTCGCCGATCACTCCCGTCGAAGCCAGCAGGACATGCTCTGGAGGCGCCGACGCGAGGCTTGCCGCCGCCGCTGCCGTAGCTTCGGCCACGGCGGCCATGTTGGGAGTGGCGCAGTTCGCATTGCCGGCGTTCGCGACGATCAGTTGGGCCTTGCCCGAGCTGCGTCGCAGGGATTCTGCACTGAAGTCTACGGGCGCGGCCCGCACGCAGTTGCGCGTGAACACACCTGCGGCCGAAGCGGGCTGGTCGGACACCATCAGGGCGAGGTCGTCCGACCGTTGCTTGCGAATCCCCGCATAGCCCGCGGCGAATCGGTAGCCTTGGGGCAGTTCAAAGGTGCGCTCCTCAGCCATTCCCCAACACCTCGCCCGATTCGACGCGGTAGCCGTGCGCGAAATCCAGTGCTGCCATGCGGTTGCGACCTTCCAATTGGACTTCCTCCAGCACAAGCCTGCCTGCACCGCAACCGACGCTGAATCGCCCTTGCTTCAGCAAGATGCTGCCGGGAGCCAGACCGCCTTCGCCTTCGACCCGCGCTTCGTGGATTCGTATCCGCTTGCCTCGGAAGAAGCTATAGATGCCCGGCCAGGGATCGAAGCCGCGCAGCCTGTTATGAATCGCTGTTGCGGACAATGACCAGTCTACAAGGCCGTCTTCCTTGCGGATCAGCGGCGCGAAGGTCGCCGCGTCGTGATCTTGCGGTAGCGGGCGCAGCGTGCCGGCCTGCAATCCGCTCAGGGTCTCCATCAACAGGCTTGCACCTTGCGGAGCCAGGCGCCGATTCAGTTCCGATGCGCGCTCCGCGGGCATGATCTCGGCCGCGCACGTAAGCAGGATGTCCCCGGCATCCATTTGTCGCGAGATCCGCATGGTGGTCACGCCGGTGTGGGTTTCGCCGTTGACAAGCGCCCAATTGACCGGGGCCGCCCCGCGGTACTTCGGCAGCAGCGAGGAGTGCACGTTCACGCATCCGTGGGGCGACAGATCGCGAATCCGCTTCGGGATCATCTGGCCGTACCCGACCACGGCGATCACGTCCGGTTGGTGGCCTACAAGACGATCGAACGCGTGGTCGTCGCGAATCTTCTCGGGCTGAAAGACGGGCAGGGAAAGCTCCTCTGCCTTTCGCTTGACTGGCGGAGGAGTAAGCCGCTGGCTGCGACCCGCCGGACGATCCGGCTGGGTCACCACTTCGAGCACGTCGTGGTGCTCTGCCAGCAGTTCCAGCGATGGCACGGCGAATTCAGGCGTGCCAATGAAGACGGCTCGCAACCTAGTCCCACTCGCCCTGCTTGCGCAGCGCCCGGATCTTCTTCTTGATCATTCCGCGCTTGAGCTTGCTCAGGTGGCGCAGGAACAACACGCCGTTGAGATGATCGTTCTCGTGGCAGATCACCCTGGCCAGCAGCTCTTCGCCCTCCAGCTCGCCCCACTCGCCATCGACGGTGCGATAACGCGTGCGCACTGTCATCGGACGGCTGACGTTGCCCGTAAAGCCCGGTATGGACAGGCAGCCCTCGGAGCCTACCTGCTTGCCTTCTTGGGAGACGATTTCAGGATTGATCAAGATGTGGGGCCGGGCTTCTCCTTCTCCGCCAGAGCAGTCGATCACGGTCAAGCGCTTGAGCACGCCCACTTGGGGTGCCGCCAAGCCCACGCCCCGCGCTTGGTACATCGTTTCGAACATATCGGTCACAAGCGACCGAAGGTCTTCGCTGCCGAACTCCTCCTCGGCGACCGGATCACAGACTTCCTCAAGTACCGGGTTGCCGTATTTGACGATCTTGCGCACCATGGTCGTGACGCCACTACGGCCCTTGGTTTCATTCTAGCGAGCGCTCCAATCGCCCGGACGTGTTGGTCGTCGCAACCGATCGCCTGTGTTCGCACTTGTCGCCGTTGCAGGCGGCTCGGCCGATTCCATGCGCGCCGCGAGCGAGCGCATTTCCACGCCGGAGGCGATCTCGACTAAAATCTATGCGCATGAGCCGCTTTCTAATCGTTCTGTTGTTGTCTGCGCCCCTGCTGGTCGGCAGCCCTTGGGCGCGACATGTCATCGACGCCTCGGAAAAGGGCGCCGATGGCGTGCGCTTGGCCGACGTCAACGGCGATGGCTTGGTCGACTTTGCCACCGCTTGGGAGCAGTCCGGCGCCGTCAAGGCCTATCTCAACCCTGGTGCGGACAAGGCCGCCTCCGAATGGCCGTCTGTGGTCGTTGGCAGGGTAGAGAGCCCCGAGGACGCCGTCTTCGTCGATATCGATGGCGATGGCAAGTTCGAGGTCATTAGCTCGACCGAAGGCGAGGAGAAGACCATTTACGTCCATCAGTCGAAGGGTAACGACTATATGGACTCCGCCAGCTGGGAGACACGGCCAGTGGTCAGATCGGCGGGCAAGAACCAGTGGATGTACGCCGAGCCGATCGATGTCGACGGCAATGGTTCGGTGGATATCGTCGCCGGCTCGAAGAACGACTTCGCGGCGATCGGCTCGTGGCGCTTCCCGTCTACGCCGACCGGCAGGGCATCTTGGAGCCGCTGGTACGGCGCGGGCTGGGTCATGTCGATCGTTGCCCACGACATGAACGGTGATGGTGCCCCCGATATCGTGGCTAGCGACCGCAAGGGTCCGCGGAGCGGAGCCCTGTGGTTTCAGAACATGCCCGGCAGCGCCGCTTGGCCCGAGTACAGGATCGGTCCAGAGGCCGAGCATGAGGCCATGTTCCTAGATGTGGCTGACCTGGACGGAGACGGCTTGACCGACGTCGTGATGGCGGTCAAGGACGGCCCGATCCAGTTCTTCCGCGGCATGTCCAACCGCGGCAACAGGTGGCGGGCGCACTCCATTCAGATCCCCGAGGGATTTGGCACGGGCAAGGCCGTGGCCGTCGGCGACATGGACATGGATGGGGCCATGGATCTGGTATTCAGCTGCGAACACGCGACGGATGCACTGTCTGGCGTCGGCCTGTTGCGGCACTCGGGCGACCCCACCGCTTCGCAGTGGGAGGTGACGGACGTGGGCGGACCGGACGGCACCAAGTTTGATCGCGTGGAACTCGTCGATCTTGACGGGGACGGAGACTTAGACATCCTCACGTGTGAGGAGGTCGATCTGCTCGGAGTCGTTTGGTACGAGAATCCTGCCCGCTGACTAGCGCCTACAACAACTCCAAGCGTCCCCCGAGCGCACGGAGCAAGAGTTCCGCGCTGAGGCAGCGGTATTGGATGATCAGTTCTTGATTTTGTATATAAACATGTATACTGATGATACGGAGAAACGTACATGAAGGCTATCCAAGTGACATTTGACGAGTCGTTGCTTGAGCGACTTGACAGTCATCCCGCAGTCAAGCAACGGGGGCGTTCGGCGATTCTGCGAGACGCGGCAATCGACTACCTCCGAAAGCAGGAGAGGGCAGAAATTGATCGATTGTACGGCGAGGGCTACGGCGAGACGAATTCAGTGGAGTCGGAGCTCCTAGGTTGGGATGAAGAAGGCGTATGGCCTCGAAGCTAGGGCACAAGCCGAGGCGCGGTGAGATCTGGCAGTACAGATTTAGCAAGCCCGACAAGCGGAGACCTGTAGTAGTGCTCACTCGTCAGCGGGTCCTACCCCTGCTGAGCACCGCAATGGTAGCGCCGATCACCTCAACAGTCCGAGGGTTGCCGAGCGAGGTGATAGTTGGCATCGACGAGGGCTTGAAGCACCACTCAGCGATCAATCTCGACCACGTGCAGACCGTGGACCAGCGTCGATTGCACGAATATGTCGGAACCTTGAGTATCGAAAAGATGCGCCAGGTATGCCGGGCGCTCGCCGTGGCGATCGCGTGCGAATAGACTCGATGCAGGATGTCAGCACGGTGCGGCGCTTGAGTTCACGGGCTCTCGCCGGCAGCGTTACGGCGTCTTGTCAGCGTGCAAGAGGTTGACCGGCGCAGCGTGATTTGGTCCGAGAATCCCACTCAGTGATCGAGTCGCGCCGCTGACGCCGATTCCAGCTCGCGATATTGTGAAGGCATGTCCCACATGCCCGCGCCCGGACCGGACCGCCTCGGCCACTTCGGCGATTTCGGGGGTCGCTACGCTCCCGAGATCTTGGTCGCGCCGCTCGATCGCTTGGAAGCCACCTATCTCGAAGTCAGGGACGACGAGAATTTCATCGCCGAGCTGGCCGACCTGAACCGCCAGTACGCGGGCCGCCCCACGCCGCTGTTTCATGCCCGGCGGCTCAGCGCCCACCTCGGCGGTGCCGAGATCTACCTCAAGCGCGAGGACCTGCTGCACACGGGTGCGCACAAGATCAACAACTGCCTTGGGCAGGCGCTGCTGGCGCGGCGCATGGGCAAGCGCCGCATTATCGCTGAGACCGGCGCCGGCCAGCACGGCGTTGCCACGGCGACCGTGTGCGCCCTCTTCGGACTGGACTGCGTGGTCTACATGGGCTCGGAGGACATGCGTCGGCAAGCGCTGAACGTCTTCCGCATGCGCTTGCTGGGGGCAGAAGTGATCGGCGTGGACAGCGGCAGCTGCACGCTCAAGGACGCCATCTCCGAGGCGATGCGCGACTGGGCGGCGAATTTCGAGACTACTCACTACATGCTCGGCTCAGCGCTCGGGCCCCACCCCTACCCGATGATCGTGCGCGACTTCCAGCGGGTGATCGGCCGCGAGGCGCGGGAGCAGTTTCGACAGATCTCGGACAAGAACGGGCCCGATCTGCTGATCGCGTGTGTCGGGGGTGGTAGCAATGCGATCGGCCTGTTTCACCCGTTCTTGGGCGATGGCTGGGTGGACATGGTCGGAGTTGAGGCGGGCGGGCGCGGCGAAGCCTTGGGCGAGCACGCGGCGCGCTTCGCCGGTGGCGTGCCCGGCGTGCTGCAGGGAACCAAGAGCTACATCCTGCAAGACGATGACGGCCAGATCGCGCTGACGCATTCCGTCTCGGCCGGGCTGGACTACGCCTCGGTCGGGCCAGAGCATGCTTGGCTGAACGACGCCGGAAGGGTGGACTACACTTCGTGTTCCGACTCGGATGCGCTTGAGGCCGTAAAGACGCTTTCCCATCTAGAAGGCATCATCCCGGCGCTAGAGTCGGCCCACGCGGTAGCCGAAGCGATCAAGCGAGCGCCAGCGGCCAAGGGCCGGGCTTTCATCGTCAATCTTTCCGGCCGGGGCGATAAGGACATCGGTATCCTGCGCGAAAACATGCCCGAACTGGGCTAGCTAGCTGATGCGCGGTTCGGCGTTCGCCTTGCAATCAGGGCAGCAGAGCCAGCTGACGCCGCCTCACGCCCTCTTCGAGCCACACTGGGGCGACACTGCCCGATCGTCCTCGGGCTAGCTCGTCCGGCAGCATGGCCAGCTCAGAGCGGCAGCGCTTCCGCGCCGCGTCGAGTGCCTCAGCGCTAGCCACGATCTGCCCGCCGGCAACGACGGTTTGCAGCAGGTCTCGGTGTGTGCCTTCAAACGTGCGCCCGCGCTCAGCATTGCCGCTCTCAAGCGTCACGCCGCTCCACGAAGCTCGCGGCGGATCGGATTCGTCGTAGATTAGGTCGGCGTCGAGCCTGTCGCCGACTGTGTAGCGCCGCACCTGCAGCATTCCCGGCAGCGTAGACTTGTCCGGGTCTTCCGAGCGCTTCGCCCGCGCCTGCCACTCGCCGGAAGCATCGCGCAGCTGCGTGAGCTTGTAGACGCCGCCAAGCGCTGACTGCCCGCCCGAACTCGCAATGCTGGTGCCCACTCCCCAGATTCCGACCTTGGCGCCGCGCTGCTTGAGAGCGGCGATGGAATCTTCGTCTAGGTCGTTCGAAGCTACGATCGCGGTGTCATGCAGGCCTGCCTCATCAAGCAGCGCTCGTGCCTCGACGGAGAGACCCGCCAGATCTCCCGAGTCGAGCCGGATTCCCGCGAGCCGCGCCCCGTCCTCGCGCATGCTGACGCCGACCTCGATTGCGTTCCTCACGCCTTCGGGGGTGTCGAACGTATCGACCAGCAGGACGCAGTTGTGGGGCATCGCCCGGGCGAAGGCTTCGAATGCATCGCGCTCGTCGCCGAACGCCAGCACCCAACTGTGGCCGTGCGTGCCGCGGACAGGGATACCATGCAGCTTGCCGGCCAGCACGTTCGAAGTGGCCGCGCAGCCTCCGACATAGGCGGCCCGGCTGGCGCTGAGTCCTCCGTCGATTCCTTGCGCCCTCCGGAGGCCGAATTCCAGCACTGGTTCGTCTCCCGCCGCCGAGCACACGCGGGCAGCCTTGGTCGCCACCAGCGTTTGGAAGTTGACGATGTTGAGCAGGGCCGTCTCGACGATCTGGCACTGCAGCAGCGGGCCCCGAACCCGCAGCAGCGGCTCGTGGGCGAAGACGACTGAGCCCTCGGCGACCGCATCCACGTCGCAGGAGAACCTCAGTTCGCCGAGATAGTCCAGGAACGCCGTATCGAACAGCGGCGCGCCCCCGGCACCCTCGAGACTCGCCAGATACTCCAGGTCATCCTCTCGGAAGCGCAGCTCGGCGAGCCACTCCAACGCGGTCCCAAGTCCGGCCGCGATCGCGAACGCGCCGCCGAACGGAGCCTTGCGGAAGTACTGGCAGAAGACCGCCTCGCGATCCGCGAGACCCTCGCGCCGATACCCGGCGGCCATGGTGAGCTGGTACAGGTCGGTCAGCAGGGCCAGGGAGCGGCCAGCGGGCGCGTGCATGCGATCGCCTCAAGACCGGTTCAGGTTCCAGATCAGGCGCAAGCCTTCGAGAGTCAGTCCTGGATCCACCTCTTGAATAAAGCGCGAGTCGCGCGCAAGGCTCTCGGACTGCCCTCCGGTCGCGACCACAGTCGCGTCCGTCCCGAGAGTCCGGAGCATCTTTTCCAAGATGCCGTCCACCATTCCGAGCATTCCGTAGTAGAACCCCGACTGGAGGCTGCCAACCGTGCTGCTGCCGATCACCTTGTCTGGCCGCCTTAGTTCGATTTGCGGAAGCCGTGCGGTGCGCCGGACCAAGGCTTGGGAGGACACTTGGATTCCTGGGCAGATGATGCCGCCCAAGTACTCGCGCTGTTCCGAGATGGCGTCGAACGTAATCGCGGTGCCGAAGTCGACCGCTATGCACGGACAGCCGTAGCGCTCAGATGCCGCGACCGAGTTCACGATCCGGTCCGCGCCGACCTCTTCTGGCGTGTCGACCCGAAGCCCCAGGCCGGTGCGGGTGCTGGCCGTCACTTGCAGAGGCGCCAGCTTGAGATACCGGCTAGCTACGCCTGCGATGGACGAGTCAAGTTGGGGAACGACGGAGGAGAAGACGAATCCATCGATGTCGTCGAGCTTGAGGTTCGCTAGCGAGACCAGCGTTTGGAACAGTGCGCCCCAGCCGTCGGCAGTCTGTTCGAGGTCGGTTTTGAGCCGCCAATCGGCCGCCAGCCGCTCATCGTCGAAGAGCCCGATTGTGAGGTTCGTGTTTCCGACGTCTACCGCGAGCAACATGAATCTATATCTCTATTGTGCCTGTGTCCGGGCGAACGCTTCCCGCGACGATTGGGACGACCTCGCCCTCGGCGTCCTCCAGCATGAGCAAGCCCTGTTCGTTCAGGCCGGCGGTCACGCCCCGCACCGGCACAGAGCAATCTTCGGGGACGCCTTCGATGACCACCCGCCGTCCCCGGGCATAGCTGGAAGCCGCTTGGAATGCCTCCAAGACAGGCGCGGCGCCCCCGTCCAGGTACAGATCGTAGAGCGACTCCAATGATCTCAGCACGGGATCGAGAACCTGTTCGCGTGACCAATCCTTGCCGGTCTCGATAAGCAGGGACGTTGCGGTGTCGCCCAAATCAGGCGGGAACGTCGCGTGGTTGAGGTTGATACCGATACCGACGATGACATGATCGACTTGTTGGCGCTCGGCCTCCATTTCCACGAGGATCCCGCAGCACTTGCGCTCGTTCACTAGGATGTCGTTGGGCCAGCGGATGTCACAGCGGAGGCCTGTCAGGCCCTCCAAGGCCTCTTTGACCGCCAAGCCGGCGACCAGCGTCAGGACTGGCGCTGCGTACGGGCGGACCAGTGGACGCAGCACCAGCGAAAGGTATAACCCGAGACCGGCTCGGGACACCCAGTTCCTGCCAAGGCGGCCACGTCCTGCTGTCTGCTCGTCCGCAGTCACGATCGTGCCCTCGGAGCAGCCTTGCCGCGCCAAGTCAGCAGCCGCCAGCATCGTTGTGTCGATGCTTGCGTAGTGATGAGCAGGGTGGCCGAAATGCGAAGCCATAGCGCGAGCCTAGGAACTCAGCGCAGACTTGCCGCGTTCGGTGCGTTCTTGCGCGGCAGAGCCCGTCGTAGCTCGAGGATGGTGTCGGCGTGCTCGCCTGTGAGGGCGAGGTTGGCGAATTCGTGCGGGTCGCTGGAATGGTCGTAAAGCTCCTCGCTGCCGTCCGCGTAGCGGATGTAGCGCCAGCGATTGGACCGCACAGCGTGATTGCCCCGCAGGTAAGTCATTGACACTGCCCGCCTGCGGCGCGGGGTCTTCAGCAGGGGCAGCAGGCTCTCCCCGTCAAGCTCCGGCTTCGGAGGAAGTCCCGCAAGGTCCAGCAGGGTTGGATACAGGTCCAGCAGCGAAGCCGGAGACTGCACGACAGTGCCCGACGAGGTCGTGCCGGGTGCAACCAGCACCAACGGCACCCGGGTTGCTTTTTCCCACAGCGCGAACTTTTCCCAGTGGTTCTTCTCGCCCAGGTGGTAGCCGTGATCTGACCACAGCACGATGACAGTGGACTTGGCGTGCTCCGAGCGTGCAAGTGCGTCCAGCAGACGGCCCAACTGGTGATCGGCGAACGTGCAACTGGCTTGATATGCCCGCACCGCCTCCTTCCATGTGCCGGGCCGCTGTTCTTCAGCCTCAAGGATGGCCTGCATGAAGTGCTGCTTTTGGCGTAGCAGCGCTTGTCCGCCCGCCGGAATGTCGTCCAAGTCGTTCTGGTGCGTGCGAGGCATGGCCACGTGGCCGCGAGGGTAAGCGCCGAAGTACTTGGGCGGGGCGTGGAAGGGCATGTGGGGTCGGAAGAGGCCGATCGCGAGGAAGAAGGGCCGATCATGCTCGCGCTCGAGAAAGCGGATCCCGAAATTCACCGAGCGCGCGTCCGGGGTCAGCGTCTCGTCGAGCGGCCACAGGCCCCAGTCGAAATTTGGGCTGCGCACCGCCGCAATGCCATTGAATTTCCGCGGTGGCATGGGATCGAGCTGCATCTTCTCGAAATGATGAAATGACTCGTCGTCGTGATAGGCGCTGTTGTCGTGGTGGTGGAAGACCTTCCCCGCACCCTCGACTTGGTACCCGTGGTTCATGAAGTAGCGCGGCAAGGTTACGGCCCCGGGCAGGGCGCGCCGCCAATCGGAACTGTTGTCGTAAACGCCGGTGCTGGCGGGATGCAGCCCGGTCAGCAGAGCCACTCGCGACGGATTGCAAGCCGGCGAGGCTGTGTAGGCCCGCTCGAACAGCGCTCCGCGCCGTGCCAAGCGCCGCAGATTGGGCATCTTCAGCGGCGAATCCGGCTCCAGCACCCAGTCGTTGAGGTCGTCCACGGCGATAAACAGGATGTTGGGCTTGTCCGGGCTGGCATCCGCGCCGAGTGCGCCTCGCTCCGATGCTCGCACCAGAGACGTCGGTTCACTCGAGGCGAATTTCGCCCGAGCGTCGAGTTCGTCTAGCGTGAAGCGCACGCTGACGATGTAAGGCTCCTCCCCAGCGGCCCAGTGCCCGTACGTGGTCACCACGAAGGTGCCGTCAGGGAGCAGTTCGACTCCTGGGTAAGCGGTGTCTGTACGTGAGAGGTTGTCCATCAACCTTACGCGGTACTGGCCCTCGCGCCCGGCGACGATGTCGTCATACGTGCCAACCCAGCCGACCCAGTCACCATGCGTTGGGCTCTCATGTGTGCGGTCGCGGAAGCTGATGAACAGGCGGCCATCGGGACCGTACCTGGCAGTGTGCCGGTCGCCGGTCAGCGCGCCCGGCAGTTCCCTCGGCTCGCTCCATGTTTCGCCCTCGTCGTCAGAGAAGATGACGAACGAATTCAGCTGGCGACTGTTTTCGCGTAGGAGCACGGCGATCTGCTTGCCGTCCGGGGACCGTATCGCTCCCGGCTCACACAGGTGCGCTACAGCATGCTTGGCGATCACCGTGGGCTGCGACCACGTCAGGCCGCCATCGGACGAGACGACCTGGTAAACCTCAAAGACCTTGCCTTGCGGATGCACCGGGGGATTGCGAAGCCAGCGGCCGTCGTCGTGGAAGAACGCCATGTAGGAGCCGTCCTTGCGCTCCACCATCGAACCCATGGTGACGACGCCGCCATAGCTGGGGCCGGGGGTATTGATCGGCTGCAGCGGCGACCAAGTCTCGCCCTCGTCCTCGGAATACGCAACGCGCACCCCACCGGCTTTGCCCGAGAACATCACGATGCGCGGCACCCCTTCCGGATCGATCAATCGGAAGAGGGTGGGCACTTCCATCGATGTGGCCCAGTTTTCCGGCGTCTCGAGCCGGTCGGTCCAGGTCAGCCCACCATCGAAGCTCTTCTTGTAGACGATGGCTCCCCTGCCGTGGCCCTTGGGGTAGGCGATCAGAATCGTCCGGTTGTCGGGCAGTAGCAGCGTGGACGGGTGGCCCAGGTACTGGCCCGGCTCCCGGTCAACCACGACCTGGCGGTGAGTCTCGTCCGCGAGATCCACCGTGGGAATCGAGTAGCCCCGCGGCTGCTGGGCCGAGGCCAGAATCGT
The DNA here is from genome assembly GCA_009838515.1 of Terriglobia bacterium. Taxonomy (GTDB): domain Bacteria; phylum Acidobacteriota; class Terriglobia; order Bryobacterales; family UBA6623; genus VXMF01. The sequence goes on from VXRL01000002.1 coordinate 65,637, forward strand.
GGCCACCGCCAGAGCGCAGGCGAACGCGGCCCCTGCGCGCAGGCGCGACGAGTCGAATACAGAACGCAGGTGAGCCGGCATCGCGCCCTCAATCATAGAGCGTTACGCGGAACTGCCGCGCTCATACGCGGACAGCCTCACCGGACTCGGCCGACGCGTATACGGCTTCGACAATGCCTAACGTCTTGAGGTAGTCCTCGCCCGTGGATTCGAAGCTCTTGCCGTCCAGCATGCGGTCTATGAAATGCCGCTGCAGGCGATACACGCAGTCGCCGGCGAAATTGCGGTTCTCGCGCCGATACTCGACTGAGCGAATATCCTCCCCAAGCGGCTTGATGCGCATGGAGGAGTCCGCCTCCATTGCCAAGTGCCCGCCAGTTCCGTCCAACCGCAGTTCGCCGAATGTATATCTTGGATTGGGCGTCTCGGCTTCGTTATAACGATTCGCGTCGAGGATCGCCGTCGCGCCGCTCTCGAAGGAGAACAGGATCTGTCCCGCGTCCTCTCCCCGGATTGCCGGGTTCAAGCGGCGCAGCCGCGCAAAGACGAGGGTGACCTCTCCGAGCAAGAAGCGGAAAGTGTCGATGAAGTGGACAGCCGTCTCATAGACCAAGAGCCTCGGATAGTCCCTGAAGAACGGCTGGCGTGCCAAGTAGGCGTCTTCCCTCCACCCATCGCCGGTTCGCATGCGGAAATACAGGTGTGTCGGCTCTCCGATCAGGCCCTGGGACAGTGTCCGCTTGATTTCGCGATACCACGGCTGCCAGCGGAAGTTCTCGTGCACCATGAAGCGCACACCGCGTTCTTTCGCGCGTTGGACGATGGATGCGCTCTCGTCCAGGGATGGTGCCAAGGGCTTCTGGCAAACGATGGCAGCTCCACGACTGGCGGCGTGGTCGCAGATCTCCGCGTGCGTTTCAGGCGGTGTGATGATATCGACGAAATCGGGCCGCTCCCGATCGATCATTTCGCGCCAATCGCTGTAGTAGAGGGGAATCCCGTACGTGGCCATGTGGCGCCTCGCCTTGGCCTCGGTGCGGTTGGCGATCGCCTCGAGGCGCACTTCGGGAATGCGATTCCACGCTTCGAACTGGAAGCCCGAGAAGTAGCCCGCTCCGATCGCCACCGCCCTGAACGTCGTGCCCATGGGGCCACTGTACACGGCGGCGACAGCCCGAGGCTATCCGATCCGGCTATACTCCAAGCTCCCACGGAGCCTGCGGCATGGATGCGGCGATGACTGGGTGACCGGTATGCCGCGCCTGCCGCATGTGGACAGGATCATCGTGATAGGACTTGTTGCTTTGGGGATCGCCATAGTCCTGTGGTATCGCATTCGCCAGCTTTCCCGGCAGATCGACGATCTCCAGCGCACTGTGCATCGAGCGTCTGGCGACGAGCCGCGGGCCGCCGCTCCGGCTGTCGAGCCCGAGGTTCGGCCGCGGCCCCGCGAGCAGGCGCGAACGCCCCCCAAGCCGGTGCGAGAACGGCGTCCGTCGGTGCTAACCAGGATCAACTGGATGGTTTGGCTCGGCGGTGTCTCCGTTGCTCTCGCGGGAATCTTCTTGGTCAAGTACTCGATCGACCAGGGCTTGCTTACGCCGGTCGCAAGGGTTCTGCTCGGAGTCGTCGGCGGGCTTGCCATGCACGGCGTGGTGGCGTGGCGCGTTCGCACTGCGAGCGGCTACCATCCGGCCCTGTCAGCCCTGGCCGCCGCAGGGAGCATTACGATCTGTGCCGCGATTCTGGCCGCGCTGCACCTGTACGACCTCATCCAACCTATCCCGGCGTTCGCAGTCTTGGCCGTGCTGGCCATCGCAACCATGGTGCTCGCATTGCAGCACGGCCCGGTCCTCGCCGTTCTGGGCATCCTCGGGGGCTATGCCGTGCCCCTGCTGGTCGGAGGGGACAGCGACCGAATGGGCGCTGTGCTTGCGTATGTCACCGTCGTCAGCGTTTCCGGCATGCTCATGGTGCGTTATGCCTACCGCAGGTGGCTGTGGTGGTGCATGCTCGTCGCCGCGCTCGGCTGGAATCTGATCTCGCTCGGCAGTGCCAGTGCCGACGGGGTCCGCGGTCTCTATCTGGCGGCTCTGGCCGCATGCCTGATCTTCCTGCCGGCGCTGAACTGGTGGCCGCGTCTGAGCTGGATCGGTCCGATTGCGCCGACATGGAGATCGGCTGGAGACGATGGCTCGGTTCCGGTTGCCTCGGGCGCGCCCCCCACTTGGTGGGGACTGGGTCTGGTGATCGTGGTTCAGGGGCTGTCCATTGCCAACGAGCCTTTCGCCTTCAACGGGGCGCTCCTGTGGGTCGTGCTGCCCGTTACGGTGTACCTCGCGTGCCACTGGTTCCCGCGCTACTCTGCGCTGCCGCCGATGGTCTTGGCCGTGCAGGGCCTCGCTTGGTTGTCGACGGGGTTCGAACTGGATCGCTCCGGTCTCAGCTGGCAGCCCAGCCTAGTTGCTTGGATGCCCGAGATGGTCGTGTATGCCGCTTGCAGCGGACTCGTGCATGTGCTGGGCCCATTCCTGTTGCTGCGCCGGGGCGCTCCCGCCGCGAAATGGGTGCCGCTACCGGTATTGGGGCCTCTGTCTTGGCTAGCGCTGGCCTTCTTCCTGGCAACCGACCATTCGTCGTCAGCCCTGTGGACTGCGGCTAGCCTAGCCATCGGCTGCGTATTCGCAGCGACTGGAACGATCTTCGAGCGGCGGGGCGACGACCTGCACTATACCTGGTGCGTCTTGGGATGCTCCGGCGCGTATTCGCTCGCAGCCGCGATGTTCTTCAGCGAGGCCGGACTGACCGTCGCGCTGGCCGCGCAAGCGGTGCCGCTGGCATGGTTTGCAGCGCGCTCGGGGGCCAGCAACTTGCTGTGGGTGACGAAGGGCGTGCTGGCCGTGACCGTTCTGCGACTGTCGCTGAATCCGTGGATCGAGAGCTACTCGTCAGGCACGCATTGGGCCGTCTGGGCCTACGGAGGCTCGACGCTAGCCTGCTTTCTTGCCAGCCGAGTCGCGCTCCCCCACCCGCGCCTGCGACGCTGGACCGAGGCCGCCGGAGTCCAGTTGCTTGTACTGACGCTGTGGGCCGTGCCCCGGAGCTGGATCTACGACGGCTCGATCCTCGCCGAAGAGTACTCTCTGGCCGAAGCCTCGTTCAACACGGTCATCTGGGCCGCCTTGGGAATGGCGTACTACTGGCGATCGCGCGTGAGCGAGCACATTGCAGCCGTTTACCTTTGGGCGTCCAGAGCGCTCATGGCAATGGCGCTGGCGAACTATGCGGCGGTCTTGCTGGTGCTCAATCCGTTGTGGAGTGATGAGGCGGTCTCATCCACGCCCGTCTGGAATCTCCTGTTGCTGGCCTACGGCGCGCCTGTGCTGCTCGCGGCCTTGGCTGGCCGCTTCTCCGAAGCGCGGTCCGCCCGCTGGGCGAGGAGGGTGGCCGCCCTGGCCGTGTTCGTGTTCGTGACGCTCGAGATTCGGCATCTCTGGCAGGGCGCGCTGGACATAGCAGTGCGTCCCGGCGACGGCGAGATGGCGACATATTCGATTACTTGGACATGCATGGCCTTCGCCGCGGTGCTGGCCGGCGGCATGCGGTTCGGCGCCGGCGTGTACCGGGCGGGAATGGCATTGCTCGTGCTGGCGGTGGCCAAGGTCTTCTTGGTCGATATGTCGGGGCTCTCCGGGCTGCTCCGCGCGGGTTCCTTCCTCGGCCTGGGGCTGAGCCTGCTCGGCTTGGCCCTCCTGCACCAAAAGTTTCGCGCCACGCTCCTGTCCGGGTCGGCTCGCGAATAAGCGCCTCGGTCATCCGACCGCGCGGTTCGGAGCGGCTTTAATGGGTAATATGAAGCTGCTCAGTTTCAGTCGCGGCGAGCGGTCCGGCTACGGCGCTGTCGTGGGTCAGGGAGTCGTAGATCTCGCGGCACGCTACTCCGAGCGTTGGCCCACGCTGTCGGCCGTGATCCGCGCGGGTGCCATAGACCAGTTGCGCGATCTTGCAAGTGTGCTTAGCTGTGATTTCCCGCTCGAAGAGGTGCGCTTCCTGCCGCCGATCCTGGATCCCGGCCGGATCATCTGCGTCGGGCTGAACTATAGGTCGCACATCGAGGAGACCGGGCGGCAGATGCCGTCCTACCCGACTTTGTTCACGCGCTTCCCCGATTCCCACGTGGCCCATGGCGAGGCCATCATCCGTCCGTCCGTGTCCGAGCAGCACGACTTCGAAGGCGAGCTCGCAGTCATCATTGGCCGCAGCGGGCGCTACATTCCCGCCGAGCAAGCCTTGCAGCACGTGGCGGGCTACAGCTGTTACAACGATGGCTCGATTCGCGACTTCCAGGCGCACACGTCGCAGTTCACCTCAGGCAAGAACTTCTGGCGTTCGGGTGCGTTTGGCCCGTGGATGGTCACTGCCGACGAGATCCCTGACCCCGGCCAGCTCCGCTTGGAAACCAGGCTCAACGGCCGCATCATGCAGAGCGCCCCGACCAGCGACCTGATGTTTGACGTGCCTGCCTTGGTCGAATACATCTCCACGGTCTTCCCGTTGCAACCCGCGGATGTGATCTCCACCGGCACCACCGGCGGAGTCGGCAAAGCGCGCAAGCCGCCCGTGTTCATGCGCGCGGGCGACAGAATCGAGGTCGAGCTGTCCGGCATTGGCACGTTGTCCAATATGGTGGAAGACGAGCCGACACGCCCACAACTCTGAGCGCATGCCGACGGGGCAGAAGCGACCTAGCCGCCCCAAGCGGCTGCAGGGCCCGCTCTGAGGCCGTGCCAAAATAGGTTGCGCCCTTCAATGACCGCAAAGGCGCGCAAAGAAGTACTCGCATCGCTTACCGCTGCCGGCGCCGCCTACGAGATCGTGGAGCGGCAGATGCCGGGCGGCAATGTCTGGCGAGTCGTCCGCAGCGCCCCAGACACGTTGCTCGACCTGCTGGCGGGCACCGCACAGTTCGGCGACTACGAATACATCTGCTATCGGGACGAGATCTATACGTTTGCGGACGTGCTCGACCAGACTGCCCGTCTTGCCGAGGCGCTATCAAGGCTTGGCGTGCGGCGCGGCGACCGAGTGGCGATCTGCATGCGGAATTACCCGGAGTGGCCAGCCGCGTTCTTTGCACCCATGGCCCTTGGCGCGATCACCGTGTCGCTGAACGGTTGGTGGAGCGGCGAGGAAATCGCCTATGGGTTGCGCGATGCGGGCGCCACGACACTGATCGCCGACGGTGATCGGCTCGAGCGCATCGAAGGCCAGCTTGAAGAACTGGGCGTCCAGGCGATCGCGGTGCGATGTGACCGAGCTGATCTTTCGCAGAATGTCCATCATTGGGACCGCGTCTTGGACCAATCGTCGCCAGCGCAGCTGCGCCGGCTTCCGATTTCGGCGGATGACGACTGCCTGATGCTCTACACATCCGGGTCGACCGGCGGGCCCAAGGCCGCGATTTCCACGCACTGCAACGTCGTTCACGCGCTGGTCGGATGGGAGATCGAGCACCGCGCCCAGGCGATGCTGCGGGGCGATCCGATATACCGGGAACCGTTCGACGTTCAGTTCCGCATGCTCGTCACGATTCCGTTCTTCCACGTCACCGCCTGTCACGTCTGCATGCTGACGGCGCTGCGGTTCGGGCGCCGCATGACCCTGATGTACAAGTGGGACGCCGACGAAGCCATCGAGATCATCGACCGGGATCGAATCACCCACTTCATCTCGGTCCCGACGATCACGGGCGACTTGGTTCGCACTGCTGAGGCCCAAGGGCGGACGTTGCCGAGCTTGCTTGCCGTGGGCGGCGGCGGGTCGCACCGACCCGCAAGACAGGTGCTGGCGATCCCGGCAGTGCTGGAGAACGCCCAGCCGGGCACAGGCTGGGGCATGACCGAGACCAACGCCATCGGCACGCAGATCGGTCCGCCCGACTATGTTCGAGTGCCCACCAGCAGCGGCCGCGCCTCGATCCTGATGGACATGAAGATCGTCAATCCCGAGAACGGCCGGGAAGTGGAGCCGGGTGACACTGGCGAACTCTGGGTGCGTGGCTCGCCCGTCGTGAGGGGGTACTGGAACAAGCCGGATGCGACGGCGCGGGCGTTTCAGGACGGCTGGTTTCGAACCGGAGACTTGGCTTACTTCGACGACGAGGAATTCATCTACGTCGTTGATCGCATCAAGGACATCGTGATTCGGGGCGGCGAGAACATCAGCTGCCTCAAGGTCGAGGACGCGCTGTATCAGTGCGAAGGCGTCGCCGAAGCCGTGGCCTTCGGCATTCCCGACGAGCGGCTGGGCGAGGAATTGGCAGCCGTGGTGGTGCCTCGTCAGGGCGCAACGATCAGCGCTGATTGGCTGCGCACCGAGATGGAGCGGCACTTGGGCAGCTTCGAGGTGCCGACGAACATCGTCTTCCGAGACACGCCGCTACCGCGGATCGCCACCGGAAAGTTCGCCAAGCGGGAGATTCGGGAGGCGGTCCTGTCGCAGATCAGCAACGGCCGCTGAACTCGCGGTTCGGACGACGAACGCGCTACGGGCCGCGCTCAGGCCAAGAGCTTCTCGGCCACGACCCCGGCCACGTCCGTCAAGCGGAAGTCGCGCCCGCTATAGCGGTACGTAAGCTTCTCGTGGTCCAGGCCCACCAGGTGCAGGATGGTGGCGTGCAGGTCGTGGATATGCATCCTGTCCTCGACTGCGTGGTAGCCGAACTCGTCTGTTGCGCCGTAAATCGAACCCGGCTTGACGCCGCCGCCGGCCATGAAGATCGAGAACCCGTAGGGGTTGTGGTCCCGGCCATCCGCGCCTTCAGAGAACGGCGTGCGCCCGAACTCGCTGCCCCAGACCACCAGAGTCTCTTCAAGCAGGCCGCGCGTCTTGAGATCCTTGATCAAGCCGGCGATGGGCTTGTCCACCTCGCGCGAGCGAATCGGGTGCAGGCGCAAGATGTCGCCGTGATGGTCCCATTTCTCCTCCGCCCCGGAGTGCGTGGCCTGCACGACGCGCACTCCACGCTCGCTGAGCCGCCGAGCGAGCAGGCACTGCCAGCCGAAGTCGCGCGTGACCTCTTCGTCTAGGCCGTAGAGCCTTCGCGTGGCATCGGTCTCGCGGGAAACGTCGAATGCCTCGGGAGCCTCTGCCTGCATGCGGAAGGCCAGCTCGAAGGCTTGAATCCGGGCCTCAAGATCGGGATCGAGCCGACGCTCGTCAGCATGCCGGCGATTCATCTGGCGCAAGAACTCCAGCTCGAGTCGCTGTTCTTCGCTGGAACCGCCCTGCGGCAGCACGTGATCGATGGGGTTGTCGATGATGTCGTCAACCGCCATCGGAGACGAGCCGATCGGTGTCCCTTGGTACGCGCCGGGCAGGAAGCTGGTCGCGAACAGCTTGTCGCCGCCCTGCCACTGCGTCGGCTTGATGGTGATGAAGCCGGGCAGGTTTCGGTTCTCCGTGCCCAGCCCGTACAGTGTCCAGGCGCCCATGCTTGGCCGCGAGAAGGAGAACGTTCCCGTAAACAGCTGGAGCATGGCCGCTCCGTGGTCAACGCCCTCTCCTACCATCGAGCGAATCACGCACAGATCGTCAGCGCAGGTAGCGACCTCGGGGAACAGCTCGCTGACGGGAATTCCGCTTTCACCGCGCTGCTTGAATTCCCACGGGGAGCGCATCAGGCCGCCGGCTGCCTTGGCGTTGAAGGTCAGCGAGCGCTTGATCGGCAGCGGCTTGCCGTTGTCGGCGTCCAAGCGGGGTTTCGGATCGAAGGTGTCAACGTGCGAGACACCGCCGTGCATGAAGAGGAAAATGATCCGCTTGGCCCGCGGCGCAAAGTGCGGCCGCTTGCTGGCCAGCGGCCCGCCACTGGACGGCTCAGCCAGCAGGTCGGACTGCTGCAGCAGCGAGTAGAGTCCCAGGGAGCCGAAGCCCAGGGCTGACCGGCGCAGCATCGTCCGGCGGGAAAGCGGTGCGCGGGCCAACATGCCTTCAACAGGCTAGCACTGATGGCCCGTGGGGAGGTTGCCCGAGCGGCCAATGGCAGGCCTCATCCTATTCGACGTAGTGAAACTCGTTGGACGCCAGCAGGACCTTGCACAGGCTCGTCCAGGCGGCCTCTTGGTCCGGGCGGGCTTCAACGTATTGCAGCGCTCGGTCGCGCTCCTGTTCTGAGGGCGGGCGAGCCAACACTGAGCGGTACGCCTGGCGGACGCGGTCCGCGACCGAACCATCCAGCTGGCTCGCAACACCCTGCGCGGCGCTCTGCGCAAAGCCGCTGTTCATCAGATATAGCGCCTGTGGCGCGACATTGGTCACGGACCGCTTCCCGTTGGCGGTGGTGGCATCGCCGAAATCGAACAGTCCCAGCAGGTTGGGCAGCTTGTTGCGCATCAGTGGCAGATACAGACTCCGGCGCGTGTAGTCGTCCGGGTCGATGCGACGGTTGTTGCGGTCGAACTCGACCAGCCCGCCAGCGTCGAGGTCCGTGTTACCCCCGACCGCAGGATCGAGTCGGCCGCTGATCTGCAAATAGCTGTCGCGCAGCTCCTCGATGGTCAGCCGTCTCCGCTCGAAACGGGACCACAGCCGGTTCTCGGGATCCAGCCGAAACGCCTCATCGGAGATTGCGCTGCTCATGCGGTAGGTGGCCGAGTCCATGATCAGGCGGTGCAGAGCCTTGATCGACCAGCCGCTGGCGACGAAGCGGCGAGCGAGCCAGTCGAGCAACTGCGGGTGCGTCGGGGACTCGCCACGGAGGCCGTAGTTGTTGGGCGTGCGTACCAAGCCTTCGCCGAAGTGCCAGAGCCAGACTCGGTTCACGATCACTCTCGCCGTCAGCGGATTCTGCGCGGACGAGATCCAGCTGGCGAGTTCCAAGCGACCGCTGCCGGCCGGCACTTCGGGCTGGTATTCGCCTGCCAGCACGAGCGGAAAGCGCTTGGGGACGAGCGGCCCGGGGTTCTTGTGCTGCCCTCGGCGGAAAATGCGCTGTCGCACCGGCTCGCCTTCGGCCACGCTGTTCGCCATCGGAGGCTCTTCCGGCAGCGCCGCGCGGCCTTGCGCGATCTCCGTGTCGAGTGTCGCGACCCGTTGGCTATCGTGGGCAGCGAAACGGTCCTTGATGTCGTCCGTGTCGAGATCGAACGGTCCGCCATCGTCGAACAAGTCGCCGAAGAAGGGGGACGTGGGCAGGCCGGTGGGCAATTCCGGCAGCTCTCGGTCGGCCTCGCCTCGAGCCGCTTCCAGCGCCTCCTCGACCCAGGCTTCGTATAGCGTCAGACGGGCCTGCAGGGTCTGGATCAGCTCCGTTTGGAGCGCGGCGGCTACGGCCGACCTGTCTGCTGAGTCTTCGCGCCACGGGGCGAGGTGTTTTCGCGGGCTCGGACGTGGCTCCAGATAGGCGCGGAACCATTCGATGGATTCAGCGTGCAGTCCGTTCTCGGGCAGGTCACCGGCTGACGCGCGCATGTGGTCTGCGATCCGGGTCGCGGGACCGGTTGCAACGTAGCGCAGCTTGGCGGCTTGGAGAGCGATCCTGCGGATGCGCTCAAGGCGCTCCAGCGCATCGGCGGCCTGCTTGTGGCGCCGGTACACGTCCGGCGCGACCAAGGGCTCTTTGTGGTAGCGAGAGCCGTTCCTGCGCCAGTCGTCGAACGTCCGCGTGCTAGCGAATATGCCGGCTAGGGCGTAGTAGTCGCTCGTGAGGATGGGATCGAACTTGTGGTCGTGGCACCGCGCGCAGGCGACCGTGAGGCCTAGGAACGCCTTGGATGTGGTGTCGATCTGCTCGTCCACCACGTCGTACTTTTTCTGAATCGGGTCGCGCTGCGCCAACGCCATAGGCCCGAGAGCGAGGAAGCCAGTGGCCACCACCCCTCGCGTGTTGACTGGGGCACCGTCCGGGGCGGCCAGCAGGTCTCCCGCGATCTGTTCCCGCACGAACTGATCGAAAGGCAGGTCGTCGTTGAAGGCGGCTACCACGTAGTCGCGGTAGCGCCACGAGTCTCCGAAGGGGTGGTCCTCGTCAACGCCTGTCGAATCCGCGTAGCGGGCGACATCCAGCCAGTGCCGTCCCCAGCGCTCGCCGTAGTGCGGAGAGTTCAGAAAGTCGTCCACCACATTTCGGAACGCATCCGGGGAAATGTCAGCGGCGAAGCGCCGGACCTCCTCGTTGTCGGGCGGCAGGCCTTGCAGGTCGAACTTGGCCCGCCGTAGCAGCGCCAGCTTTGCAACCTGAGGCGCAGGCTCGAGGCTTGCTTGGCGCAGACTTGCCAAGACGAATCTATCGATATCGTTCCGTACCCAAGCGGACTCGCCGATATCGGGCACTAGCGGGTCCGAGATTGGCTGGAATGCCCAATGGCTGCTTTGGGGCACTTCTTCGTCGACGTTCGCCTCGGCGATTTCGGCTGGCTCGTAACCTGGCCACGGAGCGCCCATGCGGACCCAGTCGACCAGCGTTCCAATCGCTTCTTGTGGCAGCTTCGAGCCTGGCGGCATCTTGATCGAACTCTCGTAGCGGACGGCTCGTATGAGCGGGCTCGATTCGTCCCCGCTTACGACCGCACCGCCGATCACGGTGTCCGGATTGCGGAAATCGATGCCCGCCGTCTGAAGCTGCTCGCCGTGGCATTGGCTGCAGTGCTGAAAAAATAGCGGCCGGACACGCTTCTCGAAGTACTCGTCGCCTGTTTCGGCGGGCAGCGACGCGCCGAGGAACAGCACGCTGAGCGCAGAGAGGACCGGCGAGCTCGGCAGGCGGCACATGAGCTGTGTACTAGTATCCCCCGAGAAACAGTCGTACGATGCGGTTTGGCATCGGCGCCTACCGTAACTCGGCCTCGCTCAGCAGGCACAGCGAGTTAAGGGTCCTGACTAGGGCGCAATCGCAGGTGGTTGGGCAAACCACAAAGATTTGCTGGAATATCGCCCATTCCGAGTCCGGGAGGTGCGTTGCCGAAGCTCGTGAAGACGAGTTTGACCACATACAGTCCCGGTGCTTCGGATTTGGGCGGTGATAATGTCACATCATGCTCCCGCCCAAATTAACGCCCGGATTGATCTGGCTCAACGCCATCATGCTTGCCGTGTTCTTGCTATTGCTTGCTTGGGTTAAGTGGAGTCAATAGCCGATCGTGGAAAGATCGGGTTTTCTGCTGCATGGTGTTCTAGCTCAATAGGACTGAGACGAAGCAATTCGGCTCATTCGCTTGGGGGCGGATCTGAACGAGTTGAGTGATTGTGGCGCAACGCCGTTAGTTGTTGCAAGAGACGATCCTTCGTCAGACGCGCTTGACATAGTGAGAGAACCCCTGCGGTTTGGGGCACTGCTGAATGAGGCTGACAGCGAGGGTCAGACCGCATCGCACCGCACATCCGAGCAGGGAAACATGGCCGTCGCCGATTTGCTGGTGCGCAGCGGCTCGGAGTTGAACGCATCCCGGAGTGTGGCCAATCATGCGAACGGGGAGACCGTTGAGCACATGCCGATCCTCGGGGCATATGTGAGGGGCCACTTCCGGGTTGCCCACGACTTGCACTCAATGGCTGCGGCCGATTCCGCACATGCGATCGTTTGCTTCTGTCCGGCTGGTCTTGCTGTCCCGATCGGCATCCACGGCAAGGAGACCGGCAAGCGCTGTTTCGGGAAGAGGGCTCCGTCTACGGAGCGGACGGGGCTTCGGCAGATACGGGATGCGACGGGCGGCTCTTCAGCCACCAGCGCATCGTGTCGCTAACGATGTCAGCTGCGTCTCGTTGCACCCAATGACCACTAGTCGGTATCGTGACCAGCGTGTAATTCTCATCGATCCAATTCCACGTGTCGCGTAGGCCGTCCTTGTCGACCGCCTTGTCTCTCAGACCGTGGAATTGCAATACGGGCATTGTGAGACTTGGCAAATCCGCACCCCACCCGGCCTCACTATTCAGTCCCGGGTAGGCGGCCCGATAGTAGTCCAGCATACCCTTGATCGAGGACTGCGCGAATGCACCGACATAGTGGTCCCAAACTACGCCCGAGACATCGCCCAAAGAGATGCGCGCAAGAGTCTCGGGTGTGAACCGCTTTTCGAATCCCGACGTTTGGAAGTCGTTGATGTACTGGGTGTTTGCCTCTTGCTCAGCGGTTGCATTGCGCCGCACGGTGGCGTAACCCCGCGGATGCGTCAGGTTGCAGATAACCAGCTTGTTGACGCGGTGTGGATAGCGCATGGCGAACTGCCAGGAAATGGCGCCGCCCCAATCGTGCCCAACAAGCGTCACCGAGTCAACCCGTAGGTCCTTGATCACGGCCTCGACATCCGCCAGGAGGTGGGGCATGGTGTAGTGCTCCACGCCTTCGGGCTTGCCACTCTTGTTGTAAGCGCGCATGTCCATTGCGACTGTCTTGTATTCGTCGGAAAGAGCGGCCATCTGTTGGCGCCAGGTGAACCAGAAATCGGGAAATCCATGCACGAATAGAATCACGGGACCCTTGCCCAGCGTGACGTAGTGGAGCGGTACGCCGTCGTTGTCGGTTTCATGATGCTCGACCCGCTCGAATACACCTGTGCCAGCAGGTGTTTCCGTGATTGCTTCCGTACTCTTGTTGCCGGGACTGCTCTCGCCTTGCTGCGACCGTACCAGCTCGAGGGCTCGCTCGAGCTCATCAAGATTGAGGGCTCCATCGCTGTTGGCATCGATTATTGAGAAGTTCAGGCTCATTTCATCACTCGCTTCGCCCTTGCTGGTCGCGCCGCCGGTGTCGTCATCAAGAGTCGGACGGACTTGCCGAGGCACCTGTGCCGAGCTAGCGGCAGAGAATGCGAGTACGACGATCTCCGCCACGAGCACTCTCGTTATTGAAGAAGAGTTGATGTTCCTCGATCGGTCGATCCTCATCGCGGCTTCCTTCCTGCCAATGGAGCGGCTGACCCGATAGGTTAGCGGTGCAATCGCGGTTCGGCACTATTCAATCACGGTCGGCCGTCACAGCATCAGGAACCGGCATGAATCGCGCGTCTCGACTACCCTATCGATCGTTGGCTTAGGCAAGGAACGTGGTTCTGGCAATCGTCGACACGACAGCGAAGCTTCACAGTGTCGGCCCAGTCTCGGCTGCTCCACGCCTTCAGCCATTCGGCGCTGGCGATGGTCCGCTGTCCAGCCGGCCCATCTTCGTTCGCATAGTACCCTTCGGACGCCCCCCGGTTTAGCTACATCTTGGGAAAGAGATCCCGCAGTGCCGGATATAGATCTCGGAACGTCGCATAGCCGCGGCCATACACGCTCGTCAGCGCCGGCTCTGGCAGGTCGCGCCGTTGCTCGACGATCGCGCTCTCGCAAGCCTCTTCGACCGATCCGAACGCACCTGTGCCGACCATCGCCAGCAGGGCCGCGCCGTAGGCCGAGCCCTCCTGCGTCTGCAGTGTGGCGATCGGCTTGGAGAACACCCCGGCCAAGATGCTGCGCCACAACGGCGACTTGGCTCCTCCTCCAGACGCCCGCACTGCCTCGACGCTCGCTCCGAGCGACTCGATGATGCCGAGGCAGTCGTTGAGGCTGTACGCGACCCCCTCGAGAATCGCCCTGACGAGATGCCCGCGGGTGTGCTTTGCGGTGAGACCGAGCCAGCCACCGCGGGCGCTGGCGTCGAGGTGTGGTGTACGCTCGCCCATCAAGTAGGGCAGCCAGTACAGGCCTTCCGCTCCCGCCGGAACCGCGGCGGCCTCGTCGGTCAGCAGGTCGTAGATTTCAACGCCTTCCCGCGCCGCTTGATCAGCCAGTCCGGTCGCTAGTTGGTTGCGGAACCACTGCAGGCTCAGGCCCGCCCCCTGCGTGACGCCCATGATGTGCCACTTGCCGGGCACGGCATGGCAGAAAGTATGAACCCGTCCCTCCGGATCGTAGGCAGCCTCTTCTAGATGCGAGAAGACCACTCCCGATGTGCCGACCGTGCAGGAGACCAAGCCCGCCTTCACGATGCCGTTTCCGATTGCGCTCGCCGCTTGGTCCCCGCCGCCGCCGACGAGCGGCGTGCCGGCTTGCAGGCCGGTTTCGCGCGCCGCGGCCTCGGTAATCCGGCCTGTCGTTTGCGGCGATTCTACGACCTCGGGCAGGATGGCTGCGTCGATCCCGAGCTTGTCGATGAGGGGCCTTGCCCAGCGCCGCCGCACGACGTCGAAGAGAGCGGTGCCCGACGCGTCGGAGACCTCGCTGGCGTATTCCCCTGTCAGGCAGAACCGGATGTAGTCCTTCGGTAGCAGCATCCTGCGCACGCGCTCGTAACTGGCCGGGTCGTGGTCCCGCACCCAGAGCAGCTTCGGCGCCGTGAATCCTGTCAGCACCGGATTGGCTGTCTGTTCCAGTACCATGTCCTTGCCAGCCTTGGCGTTGATCCAGTCCACCTGCTCCTGGCTGCGCTGGTCGCACCAGATCAGCGCGGGCCGGATGACTTCGTCCGCAGCATCCAGCAGCGTCAGCCCGTGCATCTGGCCCGAAAGCCCCACGCCGGCGATCTGCTCTCCGCGCACGCCCGTCTCGGCGAGGAGCTGCCGCAGCGCTTGCCGGGAAGCGTTCCACCAGTCTTGCGGGCGCTGTTCGGCCCACAGCGGCTTGAGCATGAGGATGTCCTCGTGGACTGCCGTTACGCCGCTCACTACGGCGCCGTCCGCTCGTACGAGCAGCGCTCGGGAGCCACCTGTGCCGACGTCAATACCTAGCCAATACTTCATCTGGTCGCCTCACTCTCCCGATTCTCGCCATCCCGCGACGGCTGTGCAGACGCGAGTTGTTCGATTTCTCTCCGTAAGCGGTCTGTCAGATCACGCGCGGTCCACGGGACGGAACTCCCGGTCCGCAGCGGCCTGCCGAAGCGCACATCCACTCGGCCGGGCCGCAGATGCAGCGATCCTGGGGGCAGCACGTGCGCCGTTCCGGAGATCGCCACCGGCACCAGCGAAGCTCCCGATTGGATGGCGATGTGCGCCGCACCCGTCTTGAGCTTTCGCATGCTCATGCCGCGGCGGCGGCCGCCCTCGGGGAAGACCAGGATGGAACGGCCGCCCCGCACCTTCTCCGCGGCGAATGCAATGTTGCGCACTGCCAATCGCGGGTTCTCCCGATGGACGGGAAGATGTCCGGCACGGTTCAGGTGCCAGCCGATGAACGGGATCTTCCACAGGCCCGATCTAGCAAGAATCCGGAACGGCCGCGGCATGAATCCGAACATCAAAGGCGTGTCGATCAGGCTGAAGTGGTTGGAGGCGAACACGTACGCGCGATCGGAGGCGAGGTTCTCGGCACCCGTCAGGCGGACCTTGACCATGAAGACGGCCATAAGCATCCGTCCCCAGTTGCTGGCGACGCGGTGCTGGAGCCGGCCCGTGCTGTCAAACAGCGACGACAGCAGCGATAGGAATCCCATGACGCTGGTGATCCCCACCAGCATGGGGATCATCCAGCACACTGAGCGGAGCAGGCTCAGCGATTCCCTCACCCGGTGCAACTTTCGATTCTATCCGAGCAGTTCTCGGGCCTCGCCGACCAAGAAGATCGAACCGGCAACGACAATCCAGTCGTCGCTCGTCGCCGCGGCGGATGCCAGCCTGAGCGCTTCGCCGATGTCGTCCGCCGTTTCGACATGGGCATGGTGATGCCCCGCCGTCTGCATCAGCGCTTCAGGGCTGGCGGCCCGTGCCACGCTCGAGCGTGTCAGCAGCACACGATCAGCCGCGGGAAACAGCCAAGCTGCCACTTCGTCAACCGCCTTGTCGCGTGACGAGCCGTAGATCAACGTCACCCTCCGCCCGCGCGCCTCGCGCTCTAGGAATTCGGCCAATGCCCGTGCGCCGTCGGGATTGTGGGCCGCGTCCAGCAGCACTGGAGGGTCGTTGCTGGCGAACTCCAGCCGCCCTGGCCATTTCGCCTGGCTCACGCCTTCCGCGATCCGGTCGAGCGGCACCCCCAATGCGTGGAGGGATGCCACGGCGGTCAGGGCATTTTCGATCTGGTGCTCTCCCGCCATGGCGAGTTCGATGTTGGCCGCCATGTCACGGCCAGTCGCCGCGAAGCGCCAGCGACCGGATTCGCTGAAAGCATCTTTCGGCTTCCATTCGGCCTCGACATCGATCACGTCGACCTCGGCCCGCTCGAAGCATCGCAGCAGGGCTGCGCGCGCTCGGGCGGCTTGCGGTCCCATGACCGCGCGGCAGCCCGGCTTTGCGATGGCGGCCTTTTCGGCCGCGATACCGGCTAGGTCCAGACCTAGGAATTGCTCGTGGTCACGGTTCACCCGTGTGATGACCGCTAGCTCGGAGCGGACCACGTTGCTGGCATCGAGCCGCCCGCCGAGTCCGGTCTCGATGATCATGTGCTCCAGCCCGGCCTGGCGAAACAGGACCAAGGCCACTGCCGTTACAGATTCGAAATATGTTGGGTGGGCCGAACGACCGTGCCTTGCCACCACCCGCTCGTTGGCTCGGCGGACTGGCTCGATCGCTTCGGCAAGTGTTTCGTCGCGGACCTCTTGCCCGCTGATTCGAAAGCGCTCGTTGATCCGCGACAGGTGCGGCGAGGTGTACAGGCCGACGGTCCGCCCGGCCGCCAGCAGGCCGCTCTCGATCATCGCGCCCGTGGAGCCCTTGCCGTTCGTGCCGGCGATGTGGACGATGCCGGGCGACTTCTCGGGATGGCCCAGCTCGGCCACTAGGCGGCGCATGCGCTCCAAGCCGAAGCTCTCCTTGCGAATCGAGCCCAGCAGGGACTGCAGGTAGCGAACGGACGGGTTGGTCGCGGCCATCCGGGCTAGGCTTCCGGCCCGCCTAGGAACTTGAGCGCGTTCCCGATGTATCGCTTCAGCTGCGGTCTTGGCACCACCGCGTCCAGCATCCCGTGCCGGAGCAGGAACTCCGACCGCTGGAAGCCCTTGGGGAGCTTTTGGCGGATGGTCTGCTCGATTACCCGCGGGCCGGCAAAGCCGATCAAGGCACCGGGCTCGGCGATGTTCAAGTCGCCCAGCATGGCGAAGCTGGCCGTCACGCCGCCGGTGGTGGGATCCGTCAGCACGCTGATGTAGGGAACCTTCGCGCGGTCGAGTTTCTTGAGGGCCGCCGAGACCTTGGCCATTTGCACTAGGCTCACCATGCCCTCCATCATGCGCGCCCCGCCCGAGGCCGAAACGAACACCAAGGCGCGGCCGTCACTCTCGGCGCGTTCCGCCGCCCGCGTGAGCTTCTCGCCGACCACGGCTCCCATGCTGCCGCCGATGAAACGGTACTCCATCGCGCAGATCACCACCTTGCGGCCTTCCAGCTCGCCGGTGGCGCAGATCACCGCATCGCTCAAGCCAGTCTTTTCCTTGGCGTCCTGCAGGCGCTCCTCGTACGACTTGCGATCTGTGAATCGAAGGGCGTTCGTGGAGCGGAGATTGCCGCCAAACTCCTCCCACGCGCCATTGTCGAACAGCATCTCGAGGCGCTGGCGTGCCGAGATCTTGAAGTGGAACCCGCACGTGGCGCAGACCATTCCCTGCGCTTCCAGATCCTTCTTCCAGATCGGCTTCGAGCAGGCGTCGCACTTGATCCAGAGGCCTTCGGTATGGACCCGCTTGTCCTCGTCGTCCTTCTTGCGAAATATGGGCATTCGGGGCAACGCTCAGTCCAAAGAGCGCGCGCAATGTTTCGATGATAGCCATTCCGCCCGCGAAGCCTCAATCTCGCGCGCTCGCTAGGCACCCGAGCCGAGGGTGATCCGAAGCGGGGCCCGACCCGATCGCCACGGCGCCGCACTAGGCGGCCATGCCCTCGAAGAGGCTGCCCTGCACCGGCCGAGGGGCCAGCTCGCTCGCGACGGGCTTGTGCTCGCGGGCGCGAATCTGTCCGGACAGTCCGTGCTTCTGCCGGATCCGGCAGATCTTTTCAGACAGCCAGTCACGGTATCCGGGCTTCACGTAAGCGCCTCGGCGGTAGTGAGCCTTGTAGCGCGCTGTCAGGTGTGGGAACTGTTCCTCGAGGAAGGATACCATTCGGCGGCGGGCCTCCGACCTCAGGAACAACGGATGGGCGTGCCAGTAAGACGCGTCTGCCCGCTTGGCGGCTTGCGCGACATTCTCGAGCAACTCGGTGGAATCCGTCAGCAGCGGCAGGACGGGAGCGCTGAAGACGCCCGCCTCGATGCCTCGCCAGCGCAACTCGCGCACGGCTTCGATGCGCTTGTCGGGCCGCACCGCCCGCGGTTCCAGAGCCCTGGCGAGGGCGTTGTCCATGGTCGTGATGGTGACGGTGACGTGAAGCTCGTTCCGCATGGCGATCTCTCCGAGCAGGTCGAGGTCGCGAAGGACCAGGTCGGACTTAGTCGTGATCCCGATCACGTTCCCGGAAAATTCGGCGAAGGCTTCCAAGACGCCGCGGGTGGTTTCGAACCTGCGCTCGGCGGGCTGGTACGGATCGGTGCCGGTTCCGACCGCGATCGGCCCGCTGACGCCCTTGGCGAGTTCGCGGCGGAGCAGGCTCTTGGCGTTCTCCTTGGAGAACACCAGCGAGGCGAACTGGGACGGGTCGTCGATGCCCAGGTACTGGTGGGTGTAGACCGCGTAGCAGTAGTGGCAGCCGATCTCGCAGCCGCGGTACGGGTTCACCGTCCACTGGAAGGGCATCTCGGGATTCGAGCAGCGGTTCAGGATGCTCTTCGATGGCAGGCTGCGGTACTCGACGCGCTGTTTCGTGCCTAGGATCCTGCCGTCGGCCGCTTGGGCGGCGATTCCAGAGAGAATTTGCTTGGCCATTCTTTAATATTCGCTTTTTGTTTGTATATAGTCAAGTGATTTCACTACTATTTCCGTAAGAATTCGTGAATTGAATCCGATTCTTGCCGTCGAATCGACGAATGCGGCCCGAAACTGCTGCCGGAAACCGCGCCACGGCGTTTGCTTCCCTCCGGCAGTGCCGCCCGGCTGGGCCTCGCCGCTAGTTGCGAGCGTCGCGGAGGAAGCCCAGCATTCTGCGCAACGGCTCGGCCGCGCCCCAGAGGAGCTGGTCGCCCACCGTGAAGGCGCCCAGGTACTCGGGCCCCATGCTCAGATGCCGGAGCCTGCCTATGTGGACGTCCAGCTTGCCGGCTACTGCGGCAGGGGTCAATTGGCGGAGAGTGGCCTCTTGGGAGTTGTCGACCAGCCTGACCCAGGCGTTTCCGGAACTGAGCAAGTCCCGCACCTCTTGCAGCGGCACGGCGCGCCAGAGCTTGATGCACATCGCTTGGCTATGGCAGCGCAGGGCGTCCACGCGGGCGCAGATTCCATCGATTACCACGGGCGGATCGGCGCCGAGGATCTTGCTGGCCTCAACGCTGGCCTTCCATTCCTCGCGGGTTTGGCCGCTGTCCATGGCGCGGTCGATCCAGGGCAGCACGTTGCAGGCCAGGGGCGCTCCGATTTCATCCACGGGAAAGTCCACGCTTGATTGAACGCGAGTGAATGCCTGTTCGACCTCGATGGCAGAACCGCCCTGCAGGTCCGTCCTGGCGGCGCCGAGAGCGCCCACTTGGCTAGCCAGCTCGGTCAGCTTCCTCGCGCCGGCGCCGGACACCGCTTGATAGGTCATGGTGCTGACCCATTCGACCAGCCCCTCGCGCAGAAGCCCGCCAATCGCCATCAGCAACAGGCCGACCGTGCAGTTGGCCCCGATAAAATTGCGGCAGCCATCGGCGAGTCGCTCATGGATCTGGTCCGCGTTGATCGGATCGAGCACGAGCGTGGAATCCTCGCGGAGCCTCAGTGTGGACGCCGCATCGATCCAGTAGCCGTTCCAGCCTGATGCTCTCAGGGCTTCGAAGACTTCTGAGGTGTAGCCACCGCCTTGACACGACAACACGGCTTCGCAGCGTCCCAGCGCATCGATGTCCCGCGCGTCCTGCAGGACATCGCTGGCACCGCCATGCGGCGCGCGACCGCCGGGATCTGACGTCGAGAAGAAATGGACTGCCAAGCTGTCCAAGTCCCCTTCCGACCGCATTCTGTCGAGGAGCACGCTCCCGACCATGCCGCGCCAGCCGACGAATCCTACGTTCAACACACCGAGATCCCCCAAGGCGCCGCTCTACGCGCGGCGCAACTGCGGCCCAACGCCGCGACCTACCTACTCGCTGACGGATTCCTGCGCGCCGGAATCGCGCCAGGCGCTGATCTTGAGGTGCTGGCAAATCCAGCAAAGCCTGTCGGAGCGTTCTGTTGCGCCGTGTACGCCGCAGACTCGGCAAGGCACTCGCCTGACTGGCTTGGACCGGAGCACGAAGTCCTTCGCGCCGTCAATCAGCTGAGGGTTAACTATGGGGATCTCGCCCCCGCCCGCTTTGCTCGTCTTGGCCATTGGTCTGTCCAGCGTAGGCTATTTCCACTATAAGGTCTAGCACGTCTGCGACCTGGTGTGCATGGCCGGAACCGCGATACAGGGGTCCGCGAGTGCTGGCGCACAGTCCTTTCGCCCTCACCGGAAGCGAGCGATTCGGCTTCTCGGATGCGACTAGCCAGTCGCTTGCCGGACGCAGCTCGATGCTGCGCGTGATGCCATGGCGCACTCGTGGCGACCCAGAGGCTGTGGCGTCGCTCCGCTCGCAAGGCGACCCGGCTTGTCGAGACCCTACTTGGCGAGACCGCGCATTCTCGGACTTGTCGATCGATAGCCAAGCCAAGAGACCAGTCCTCACAGCGCTGCTTCGTCCCAGCGCCAGGCGGAGCAATGCTAGGATTGCCGGGAGGGTTTCGAGCGGTGAAGATCAACGTGTTTGGCGCCACGGGCGGTCTCGGATCTCGTGTCGTCGATGCTTTGCTCGGTCGTGGCCTTCCCCCCGAGGACTTGATTGCGTGCTCCCGAAGTCCGGATAAGGTCCGGCGATTCAAGCACCTGGGAATCGATATCCGCCGGGCCGACTACGAGGTGCCTGAGACGCTTTCGGGCGCCCTGGAGGGAACCGACGTGCTGATGCTGATCCCGAGCGCCAGCGATGTGGAGCCCCGGATCGTCCAGCACTCTAACATCCTGGACGCGGCGCGTTCCGCGCGCGTGAAGCGGGTGGTGCTAGCCAGCTCCAGCGCGGCGCGAACGGACTCGAAATTCCTGATCGCTCCTTATCTGGTGTACGCGGAGTCAAGGCTTCGGACCAGCGGCCTGGGATGGACCATCCTGCGAAACGGCATCTACCTGGACCCTCTTGTCGATTGGGCGCCGGCACTCGCTGCGATGGGCCGACTCCCGTATCCGGTTAGCAGGGGCCGGGTCGCATATGTGTCTCGGGACGATCTTGCGCGAGCATGCGCGGCAGCGTGCGCGCATGACCAACATGCCGAGCAAGTCTATGAACTGACTGGCCTGCGCGCCTTGTCGATGCCCGACCTAGCGTCCGCTCTGACCGACGCGACCGGGCAGACAATTCTGTTCGACGAGGTGACGGAGGAGCAGTTCGCCGAGCTCTGCCGTGCGGACAAAGTCCCGGAGCCCGACATTGCGATCCTCACCTCCTTGTACCGCGCTGCCGATCACGGAGAGTTCGAGCATGTAAGCGACGACATTCGTCTATTGACCGGCATCCCGCCAACAGCTGCTCGGGACTATCTGAGGGAATCGCTCCGAACATAGCGCGCATCCGGGCGCAGGTGATGGCTGGTTCGTTGCTGGGAGCCGAAGCGAGAAATCGGCACCTAGGTCAGCCGGAGTCTGTCCAATCGATCGTGCTGCTGCCGGCTTCCAGTTCTTTAGCGTACCGAGCCGGACGCTGATGCTCTTCGCGATAGGGGGCGGGAAAGCCGCGTCTTGCTTCGATTCGCCGGAACATCCGGTTCCGGTGCGTCCGCTTTGTGGGCCTCAAAGCCCTCGCTGGCTCCAGCCGCGTGGCGTCGGGCATCTTCGAGCCCGCCATGATCTTGCGAGGTGCGTCGCATATTCGCGCCTCCGGGGGGCCTGAATCACCTTTGTCGACGTAGTGACCAGAGCCCGGCGTTCCTTCCTTACAATGGTGCCGTGAGAGGACTGCTACTGACCACGCTGCTGGCACTGTCGGCGATAGGAGGGATCGCGCAAGTGACGGAATTCACCATCCGAGTCGAGGATGCCGCCCTCGCCGACCTCAAGGCGCGTCTGGAGCGGACGCGGCTGCCAGACCAGATCCCAGGCTCTGGCTGGGACTATGGATCGGATCGGGCGTACATGGAAGAGCTGCTGGAGTATTGGCGAACCGCGTATGACTGGCGCAAGCACGAAGCTCAACTGAACGAGTTGCCGCACTTCAAGACGTCCGTCGATGGCATCGACATGCATTTCGTGCATGTTCGCTCGAAGGAAGACTCGGCGATGCCCTTGGTGATAACTCACGGCTGGCCGGGGTCGGTGTACGAGTTCATGGACGTGATCGGTCCGCTGACCGATCCGGTTGGCCACGGGGGCAGGGCCGAGGATGCGTTCCACCTGGTCTTGCCGTCGATGCCTGGGTACGGCTTTTCAGGGCCGGCCCACCAGCGGGGCATGAGCGTTGACAGTGTGGCCGGCGTGGTTGCCAAGCTCATGGACCGTCTCGGCTATGAGCGGTACGCGGCTCAAGGCGGGGATTGGGGCTCGGGTGTCTCGTCTTGGCTGGCCCGCGATTATCCCGACCGCTTGATCGGAATCCACCTCAACATGGTCGGCGGCGGTCCGCCCGCGGGCATGCAGGATCCCGAAAAAGGTATCCCTGAGTGGGAACTGAAGCGCTACCGGGAGCGCGCCGAGTGGTGGCGCGGCGAGAATGCCTACGGGAACATTCAGGGCTCCAAGCCCCTTACGCTGGCGTACGGTCTCAATGACTCCCCGGCCGGCCTAGCGGCGTGGGTGGTGGAGAAGTTCCGCGCCTGGAGCGACTGCGGCGGCGATGTGGAGAGCCGGTTCACCAAGGACCAGCTCTTGACCAACATCATGCTTTACTGGCTAACCGAGAGCATGCCTTCAGCCGTCCGGCTGTACTACGAGTCCCGTCGTAGCGGCCGCCAGCAGGTGCGCAGCGAAGTGCCGACTGCGATCGCGGTCTTTCCGGGCGAGATCTTCTTCTCGCCCCGCAAATGGGTAGAGACTCGCTACAACGTGCTGCAGTGGACCGAGATGCCGCGCGGAGGGCACTTCGCGGCGATGGAGGAGCCGGAACTCTACGTTGAGGACGTGGTCAAGTTCTTTCGCGGTCTACGCTGACGGGCCGTTGCCTGCGCGTGCAGCGGCGCTACCGAGACGCGCTCGCGGCGAGTTCCTCGAGCTTGATCTGAATCTCCGCCTCCGGCAGCCACCGGCCGCGCACCATGACGCCGGCACGCTTGGCTACGTTGGCTGCGTCATCCAGCGGATTGGCTTCGAGCAGCACCAAGTCGGCACGGGCACCGACCTCGACTCGCCCGAACGCGTCGGACCCGAAATGCTCGGCCGCGTTCTTCGTTGCGGACGCCAGGATTTCGTAGGGCGTCAGGCCGGCGGACGCCATGATGCTGATTTCGCGGTGGATCGAAAAGCCCGGCACGTTGAAGATCTGCGGCGCGTCAGTGCCGAACGCGATCCGCGCTCCCTCGTCCTGCAATGCCTTGAGGATCTTCTTGCGTATCTCGATCACGCGCGCGCCGGACTCGGCGTTCAGGCGCTCTTGGCGGCTGTTCTGCGATTCGATCCAGGCATCGACTGTTGCGCGGGGCAGGTACTTTAGCTCGTCGAAACCGGCATAGTGTTCTGTCGGCACGTCGGCGTTGAACGTTTCCCACAAAGCCATCGTTGGCACTGCTGAAGCGTTGGCGAGCTTGGTCGCTGAAACCAGGGCCGGAATCTTCTTCTCGTCGGCGTGCAACCCCATCTCGCGGCCGCGCGTGGCGGCGTCTGCGTTCTTGATCGGCGAATCGTCGGCTTCCAGCGCATCCAGGTAATTGTCCAAGTGGTCGATGCTGCCTTGGCCTGCTGCCAGCGCATGCAGCAGCCCGACCGGATTGGGAACGTGCCCGCCGAAGGGGATTCCCGCCAGGGTCGCTTCCTCGGCGATGGCGTCGTACACGTCCACGCTGAGTCCCTCGAGGATCTTGAGCGAGTCGAAGCCAGCCTCGTGCTGTTCGCGGACGCGTTGCCGGGCAACGTCTGCAGTCAAGTCCTCGGTCGCACGAAAGGCTGGCCCAGCCGCATAGATCGTCGGCCCCAGCCGCCTTCCTCCTGCGATCTGCTTGCGAAGCTCCAGATGCGACGCGTTGCCGAGCATGCCGCGCACGGTTGTCACGCCGTTGGAGAGGAACAGGAAGAGGATCCGGTCGACCTCTTCGGGCGGGGTGTCAGCGCCGGGCAGGTGTGCGTGCATCTCGGTGAGGCCGGGAACGAGGTACTTGCCGCTCCCGTCCACGACCAGCGCTCCCCTTGGGACCTTGATCTCGGACGTCGGCCCCAGCTCGCTGATCTTCCCCAGCGAGGTGACGACGGTCTGGCCGTGCAAGACACGCTCGTTGTCCATCGGCACGACGCTGGCGTTAACGAAGGCTACCGTTCCCTCCGGCGCGCTCTGGCAGCCCAGCCCAAGCAGAAACGCGGACACTGCCGCCAGATACTTCGCGCTCATGACTCCTGCTCCGTCGAATGCATGCGTTGCCACGCTTGGTGGCCCGCTGCAATCTTAACCCTCGGGATCAGTCTTGTGGCTCCTGGAAGTTCTCGACCGTGTACTCGTAGTACGGCCCGCGCAGGAATCCGAGGAAGATTTCGTTGACCAGCTTGAGCGCCTTGCTGACGGCATAGTCCCAGTCGCCGTCCAGGCTCTGCAGCGATACCGACACCGATCCCTTCCGATTCCTGCTCTGCACCTTGGCGCGTTGCGAGTCGATGCGTCTGTGCCTCGGGAGCGTTTCGCCGCTCAGCCTGCGCAGGAAGCTCCGGAGATCCCTGTAGAGCGGGGCTGTCGGTGCCAGATTGGGCAACAGGTCGCGAAACTCGAGTGTGCCGCGGCGCGGATCGAAGATCAATCGGATAGGCCTCTCGCGCAGCCAGACGAAGGAGCATTCCAAGCGGTTCCGCCGCCGTGCAGCGGCGAAGGAGCGGAAGACGCCTCGGTCGGCGCGCGAGCGCAGCAGCGCGTCGACGCTGTCCAACGGGTCCGGAGACTCCGGCATCAGTGGTAGTAAGCCATGCAGCCCGGCTCGACCTTCTGCAGCAGGCCCGGGGGATAGTCCCGAGCGCTCCAGAACTCCTTGATCGCCTGGCAGTTGATGACCGTCGAGAGCCGCTCGTCTGCTGCCGCCTTGTAACTGCGTGCCAAGGCCGGAGCCAGGTCCTCGGCCTTGGTCACGTATTCTCCGCGCGCCCCGAGGGCTTCGCCGATCTTCTCGTAGCGCAGATTCTCTTGGAACAGGTACATGTGCTGGGCCCGTGCAGTCTCGCTGCGCCCGCCGCTGGCACCGGAGCGCCAGACCCCCCAAGCGTTGTTGTTGTACACCACCATGATCGTGGGAATCCGGTACTTGCTCAGAGTCTCCATCTCCATGCCCGAGTAGGCGAATCCAGCATCGCCCGTAACGGCGAGCACAGGCGCGCCCTTGTAGGGGGCTTGCGGGCCCGTGCCCTGCTGCACGGCTGCGCCGGCTCCGACCGTGTAGCCGACGTCTGGCCCGATCGCTCCGTACTGGTAGGCCCCGTTGCAAATCTGGCCCGGGCGGAACGCTCTGAGCCGTCGGCGCGTGTAGCGCCCGACGCCGTAACCGCCCGACACCACGGTGGTTTGCTCCTTCGGAATATCTCCCTTGTAGAGCAGGTTCTCGATCTCGGCAGCAATCACTGCCGGATGGACGCACCCGGCCTGGGCGCTGTACTTGAGGCCGAGCTTGTAGTGCTCGTCGTTCTCTGCTTCGAACGCTGCGCGGGCCGCCGCCAACTCGTCGCGCCAAGCCGGGCGCTTCTTCTTGGGCAAGGCCTCGGCAAGTGCCTCCAAGGCGGCCTTTTCGCAGCTCACGATGCCGAGGTCGATCGGCAGGTTGCGCCCGATATCGGCAGCGTCCGGGTCGATGCGAATGTAGGCGACGTCCGGATCGAACGAGTATTCGCCGATGTTGGGCATGCAGTACTGTCCGACCAAGACCACGAGGTCGGCGCTCAACAGGGCGTCGGGGGCTGCGTTGGCCGATAGGGGGTGCTCGTCGCCGAAGTGGCCTCGGCTGGGGCCCGATTCCACGACCGCGATGTCGGCTTTCTCGGCGACGGCCTTGAGCGCGTCCCAAGCCTTGCTGTAGAAGACGCCTGCGCTGGCCACGATGATCGGGCGTTCCGCCTTGGAGATCATGCTTGCCGCCTTGGCGATTTCCTTGGGCGACGGATGCGGACGCGATTCGGTGCGGTATTTCGACTTGTCGTAGAAGAATCGCAGATCCTCCGCGCTGTCGAAGCGCTCGCGCGCCACTTCGCCCGGAAAGTCCAGATGGACCGGGCGCGGCACGCCAGTCTTGAGCTGGCGGAAGGCGTAACCGGCGTATTCGTGCACGCGCTCGGGATTGATGAGGCGCTTGCCGTACTTCTTCATGCCTTCGGTCGTTGGCTGCTGGTAGACCCGCTGGATGCCGTGCTCTGTGTCTTCGAGCCCCAGCGTCATGTTGCTGGCCAGCACCAGCAGCGGCGAGCGCGCCGAGTTGGCGGCGGCGATGTTCATGATCATGTTCGTGAAGCCGGGGCCCTCGGTGCCCGATGCGGCCACGACCTCGCCGGTCACGCGGGCGAACCCGTCCGCAGCGGCGCACATCATGCCTTCGGTGCGGCCGCCGTAGCTGGGAATGCCCTCCGAGGCGATGGCGTTGATCACGACATAGTTGCCCGGGGCGCAGAACAGCGCGGCCAGTCCCTCGGCCTTGCAGGCCTTGGCGAAGATCTGAGCGCCTGTCATCGGGAAGTCGGGAGGCTTGGAATCTTCCGCGAGGCTCGCTGGCACCTCGCTCGGGAGCTTGATGTTGCCGTCGTGTCGCTCGGTGGTCGATGCCGCCGCGTCAGCGCCGGCCGCTACCGCCGCCGCCACCGCTCCCTTGGTCACGAATCCGCGCCTCGAAACGGTGCGCTCCGCCTTGCTGTGCTTGCTCGCCATGGTTGGTCTCCTTTGGTTGCCGTGTGCTCGCCACCGCGCCGCTATCTTCAAGGCGTCTCGGGGCGAAGCTCCTTTGGTCCGATGCTTCGAATGAAGAGCACGACTCGCCAGATCTCGTCATCTTGCAGCTGCTTGCCGAACGGTGGCATTTCGTGGCCGGCGCCGTCCCGGATCGACACAAAGATCTCGCCGTCCGTCGCTCCGTAACGCCACTCGTCCGGATCGCGCAGGCTCGGGGCCTCGAAGTCCGGATTCGCCTGGGCCCTGCCGTCGGCGCCGTGGCAGTATTGACACAGCCGCAGATAGGCGTTGCGGCCGGCCTTGACGGCCTCGGGCGCGTAAGCGACCGGGTTTTGCAAGGCCTTGGCCTGCTCTGCCGGCATGCGTTCCGCGGCCGCGCCAGGGGCGACCGCCAGAACCGCCCCGCAGGCGAGGCCGCACAGCGCCGCGCGCGCCTCGGTCCGCGTGAGACTAGTGCGGATTCGCCCTGCCATTCGCACAGACAGCATAGCCACTCGAGGCTTGCGCTGCCAAGTTCGGGGCGAAAAAACGAAAGACGCTTCGAGGCGGTGGCCTCAGAGCGTCTTCGAAAGGGTGCCGGAGGGGTAAGTCAGGGGTCTTTGGTTGAGGATTAGCTTGCGTTGGTGGGGTTGTCCCCCCCGGCACTCATTACTCTACTGGATTCCATAGGCCGTTGCAAGCGAATTTACAGATTTTTGTAGAATATTTTTCACGTTTGCTCATAACAGATTGAAAACAAATATGTTACGAGAGATTCCAGCGCGCTCCGAGGGCACCGCAAAGAATCCGTGAATAGGGATTTAGCGTAATGTCAGCGCTACGGGACGTATTGGCGAGCCCGTGGCGCCCCGTAGCCGCAGCGGTGATGCTGCGAAGACAAACTCGCAGACGCCTTCTGCGGAAAGGCTCTCGAGGTCCAGCGCCTCGATGATGTGAATGCCGCTCTCGACCAACAGGTGGACATGCACGGGCATGCTCGGGGCGGGCACGAACTCGAACGCGATCGTGTCGGAACCGCCAGCGAACGCTCCCTTGGCGCTCAGCCAGCCCGCCGCCTCCCGGTTGACGCCAGGGCAGTGCAGGCCATTCACGTACCGGCCAGCATCGTGCCAGTAGCGCGCCCAACCCGTGCGCACCAGCACGATGTCCCCGGAGGAGACCGTGATGCCAGAGCGATCTGCCGCCCGCTCGAGGTGGTCGGCGCCTACGACGAAGTCATCGGGCAGCACTCCGAAGCCCTCGGTGGAGGCGACGTCGAGCAGGACTCCGCGGCGAAAGATCGGTGCGATGGTATCGACATGGTGCACTGACAGGCCGGTCGTGTACGACTGACAACCGACGGCATCAGCTCCGCCGAAGAGTTTTCCATTCAGGGAAAAGTGGCACAACGCGTCGATGTGCGTTCCCACATGCCCGCCGAGCGCGAGCGCATCTGCAGCCGCGCTGACTCCGTCGCGGGTTGTCTCCCCGTGAGCCTTGTTGAGCCCGTACAAGAACGGCGGATGGTTTGGGTGGTGGGGCATGCCGGGATAGTACGGCTGTGCCAGATCGATGACGCGCGACTCGTCTAGGCGCTGCAGCAAGTCCTGCATAGCAGGGCATTCTACCCGTTGTCACGAAGTAGCTGCCCGGTGTCGTCGGCCGCGTCTGACCGCGGAGCGTGGGCCACGGCTTGGCCAGACTCTGGCGGCCGCTGTGGCAACCAGCGGCTGCGGGCAAGGCCGGAGAGGGGCCGGCGTCAAGCCCGGACAAGGACCGCGTCCGAACGCTGTTCGGGCAGCGCAGCAGGAGGCGCTGCCAGCCGAATTCGTGATACTCTCAGGGTTTTGCGGCGGCACGCCTCCGGCCGGGCGGGCCGCCGCCGCAGTCTCCCCGCCAGCTTCCATGAAGTGTAGTTTCACCGGCGAATCAGTTCCGACCGATAAGCTCTTTCTGCTCTACTACCCCCCCGATGCGGCCCACGAGACTTGGGAGAAGTCGACCTTTGCGGCCGCCCGCGCCCGCGAAGCCATCGGCGAGGCGCGTCAGTGTTTGGTCTCCTTTTTTCGGCGCTATGTGGCTACCGCGCGGAGCCTGCCGGGCCTGCTCATGGTCTTCGGCGGGCTTGCACTGTTAGGGATTTGGATTCATTCGGCGATGCGCGGCTGGGGCGAGCTAGGATTCGTCGTACGGTATTTGGCCCCCGCGGTCTTGCTGGTCGTGACGTTCGTCGGCAGTACTTGGGTTTCCGCGTTCCTGGGCCGCTGGAAGCTCTGGCGGCGAGGCTGCAAGGAGGCTGTCGCCAACGAGCTGGCCGCAGTATCCCGAGTCATGAGCGACTTGCCGGGGGATCCGGACGCCGAGCAGGCCGCCGCGATCATGCGTCGCGAGGTTCCAAGCATCATGTCGGAGGTGGCCTTTTTCGGCCAGAACTTCAAGGCGTTCACCTACATGGACTTCGTGCTGGGTCCGAAGCTGCGCAATCCGGCCGACCGCTCCGAGCTGCCGCAGGCGCACAGCCCGTATCGGGATGCCTACTATGTGGGCGAAGTCGTTTACGACAATGCGCGGATGTTCCAGAAAGACAGGCGCACCACCAGCGATCCCCGCTTCGTGGGCAGCGGGGGCCGTCGCGGCGTGATCTAGCCCCGGCCGTCCGCGCGCAGGCTCTCGAGCGGATGTACGCGGTCCTTTAGCGGGAAGTCGATCACTTTGCGCTGAAGTTGCGAGGCATACATGCCTTGTGTCATTTCGACAGTCCAGCGTCCGGCACGCTCGCTGCAGGCGGGCTCGCCGCCTGTCTCGATCGCCCGCAGCAGGTCTTCCACCATCAGCGCGTTGGCCGTGAGGTGGCGCTCGCTGCCGAAACTGCGGTGCTCCGCCTCGATCAGCTCCCACTGCCGGTCGCGTCGCGGCACCCAAGCCGGAGATCGCAGGATGTAGGCCTCCGAGCTCTCGTCGTAGACCTCGTTGGGAAGGAAGATACAGCCCTGGGCGCCGAAGACGTGCGTTCCGAATCGCCACGGATGGGTCTGGCTGGACTCGTTCGAGGCGAAGTAGCCGTGCCGGCCCTGGCCGAACGAGAACATCGCGGACATCTGGCGGCCAGCGATGGGTCCGATCGGCTCGTTGGGCTTGCGCAAGTGGTCGAAGCTGAGTTCCTCGCCCTTGGACGTGATGTGCGAGAAGACCCATTCCGGATCTCCCAGCACGGCGCGCATCATGTCGAAGATGTGCGATCCGAGCACGACCAAGTCCTCGCCGCCGGCGCGATAGTCCTCCTTGCCCCGCCCCCTCACCTCGTGGATCTCGCCGATCTCGCCGGATTGGATCATTTCCAGGGCCTTGAGCGTGAACGGAGACCGCCGCATCTGGTGCGCCAGCTGGACCTTGACGCCGGCCTTGCGGATGGCATCCACCATTTGATCGGCGTCTTCCAGCGTGGCTGCGAAGGGCTTCTCGAGATACATGTGGCAGCCCGCTTGGGCGGCCGCAGTCACCATCGCGAGCCTCTGGTCGGTGTGGCGCGGGCAGATGCTGACGATGTCGGGCTTCTCCCTCGCAAGCAGTTCTCGGTAATCGGCGTAGGCGTGCGCGGCGCCGGTTCGCTCCTGCGCCTTGGTGCGGCCGTCCTCGTCCGGGTCGGCGACTGCGACGACCTGCGTCTGGGGGAATACGGGCCAGACGTCCCCGATGCCGTGGCCGAAGTTGCCCCGGCCGGTGTGGCCGATCACACCGACTCGGTAGCGGACCTGAGCGCTGAGTGGGACCGCGAGTGCGGTCGCGAGGAAATGCCTGCGCTGCATGGCCTGACTATATCAATCGGGCGGTCGCGCAGGTCAGCGAGACGTCAGGCCGAGTTCCGGCCGACGGCCCCAATATGTCCGATCTTCGAGCTGCAGCTACTCCGACACCTGCGTGAGCTCTTGGCCGCCCTCGACCCAGCCCTCGATCCCTCCGAACTGGATCTCGTTCTCGTAGCCGTTCTCTCTCAACATGGCCGCCGCACGGGAGGCCCTGCCACCGCGCCGTCAATAGGCCACGATGGGCTTGTCGCGAGGCACTTCCGCCAAACGGCCCTCGAGTTCGTCGATCGGGATGTGGGTGTAGCCCTCGATCGCGCCGTCCTGCACCAGTTCCTCGGGCGTGCGCACGTCGAGCAAGAAGATGTCTTCCCCGCCGGCCAGCCGTGTCGATACGTTCCCGACGTCAAGTTCGGTCGGAGCGGCGACCTCGGTGGCCATCGCCTCGCCTTCCGATGAAGTGGCTGTGTCGGGGCTCTCGCCTCCGCCGCAGGCCGCGAGGGCCAGGGCGGCCGAGAAAGCCCCACATGCTAGTGCTCTTGTCATCTCGTCCTCCTGTTAGGCGTGCCAGCCGAGCGTGGACGCCTCTGGTATTCGCTGGACTAGGTCCGCCAACTCGTAACGGTCTTCCGCTCCGATCGTGAAGCAGTCGATGCAATCCAGAGCCAGCGCATGCTGCAGGGCCTCGCCCACGCGGTCGCGCAGGACGCCCTCGCCGAGAATCTTCATGCCGATGACGCCCTTGCCCGCCGCCTTGATCTTGCATAGCTCTTCGATCACGGTGGCCGGGTCGGCGTCCATGCGGGCACCAACTGCGTTGACCCGGGCCAGGTCTACGTCGATGAATTCCTGTTTGTGGACTTGGCGCAGCGCGGGCAGCGAATGGCAGGAGATCCCGCGTGACTTGACGATGCCTTTCTGCTTGTACTCGTTGATCACGTCCATGGCGCCTTGGCGCTGGACCGGCCAGTCTTCCTCGCGCACCGCGTGCAACAGCAGCAGGTCGATGTAGTCGGTCTTGAGTTCCCTGCGGAAGCGCTCGATGTCCTCGCGCATGCCCTTCGCGGTCTTGGTGGTGGACTTGGTCATGATCACAACCTTCTCGCGAGGGATGTCTTCCAGGGCCCGCCTGAGGTGCGGGTGGCTGCCGTAGGCATCGGCGGTGTCCCAGAAGTTCAGCCCGCTGTCGAAGCCGAAGCGGTACAGGTCCGCCAAGCCCTCCACGCCCAGCTTGCGCGTTTGGTTGGACGCGCCTCGGAATCCACTAGTGCCGGTGCCCATGGCCAGCCGCGACGGCTTCAGGCCGTCCGGCCCCAGCGCCACGGTGTCGTAGGCATAGCGACGTGCCGGGTTCTCCGAGTAGCCGGTGACCGCCCCGAAGAGCTTGTGCTGCAGCGCCGCTAACGGAGCCCCTGCCAGCAAGGAATGGCGGACGAAGTCTCGTCTTCTCATGATGTGAATTCCAGCGTCAGGCTACCACAGCGCCGCAGTCCGCGAAGCCCGCGCGCCGCATTCCCGGACTTGGAGTCAGGGGGCGGGGGTGATCTTCAGGTTGCGGAAGTGCGCGATGGTCGAGCCTTCCAGCCAGAGCGCTACCTTGCCGGACGCGTTCGCGCCGGACTTGACGTCGTTTACCAACAGGGTCGGCTGCTCGGCGCCGTTGACGTAGATGCGGGCCTTCTCGCCTTCCACGGTGATCTTGACCTTGATCCATTCGCCCGGCACGATATCGGCGTACGTCTCGTAGCGGCTGGGCGTCTCGTTGCGGAACTTGAACCACGTCCATTCCGGGTGCGAGATGTACTGGACCGTGTGGTTGCGACGCTCTTGGTCGTCGGCCCGACCGTTGGTCGGCCGCAGGTAGAAGCAGTCGTAGGTCTTGCGGTCTTCCTGCAGCCGCCAGACGATGCCGACGAATCCGCGCGCGCCGCCCTGCGCCCCCGGAGCGGGCTGGCCGGAAACCTCGACCTCGATGGTGCCGTTTCCGAATTCCGAATCCTTGACGATAGCGAGATGATTGGTGCGCAGCGCCTCGAATGTACCGGGGCCCCGCGGCTGCTCGCCGCGCGCTCGCATGGCAGCCACCATTTCCGCCCGCCTCTCCCGGGTCGCTTGCAGGACCTCGGGATCAGCGCTCACCTTCAGGCCTCGCTGGCCATCGAGTGAGTCGGGCGTCGCCAGGACGTTGACCAGCTCCAGCCCTTCTGCGGAATCCAGGGCAAGCTCCTGTGCGGCCAGCGGCAGCGACAGGATGGCCAGGCACAGCGTCCAGAGGAGCGGTTTGGCGCGCCCGGCCGTGCCTGGGGCCGGGATACGTGCTACTCGCTCCATGGAGGAGTCACCCCGTTGACGCGAGTGTAGGCGATCATCTGGCCGAGATGCTCGCTAAGGTGGTTGAGGGCCATCAGCATCCCGCCGCGTTTGGTGGTGTCTTGGCCGAACATCTTCATTGCGCTGTCGGCTTCGCTTGCCGATAGCTTGCCGACCGCGCCTTGGAGATGGGCGAACGATTTCTCGAGGGCGGACTTGATCTCGCCTGCATCGGTCGTCGAATCCGGCAAGCCTCTCACGTCAAGCCCTTCGGGCGGATTCGTGCCGAACGCCCGCGCTACGAAATAGTTCGCGGATGCGACGTGAAGCAAGACCTCCGACATCGAGCGCACGTCCTCACCGGGCCGGTAAGTCTGCTTGTCTCCAACCATGACGTCGCACAGCCCCGTGAACTTCTCCTCGAGTTCGGCCAAGCGGCCTTCGGCCTCTCCGACAAACCCCTCGGCGGCCACTAGCGCTACCGGCGCCACTAGAATCGCGAGCCCGCAGAATAACGTTGCGGGCCACCTTCTCACATTCATCACAACCTCCAGCTTGAAGCACTTGCCTGCGTTGGGAAACCCCAACGGAAGCCCCCATCGCAGGCCATCAAAACTCTCGCTGCCGCTGTACAGCGACGACAACAAGTAGATAGGCTAGCCAAACATGAAACTGGTTACCGCTCCGGGACGAAATCAGCCGAGGCCCAGGTCGTTCGCGCTCTCGAGGATCGAGCCGCAGGCGGCGCATACTTGGCTGCCGCAACGCAGGCAGGTGGCCGCCCGCACCGCGCTTCTCGCGCAGCGCGGGCAATAGCTCTCTGGATCGCCGCCGGCGGGCTCGTCGGGAGAGGTCAGCTCGCCGCGCAGCGGGCTGCGGCAATCGCCGCACAGGATGGACTGGTCCGCGCGCATGGCCGGAGAGCTACCACGCGATCATAGACGACGATCAGGGCGCGGCAACGCCAGCGAGTCTGCGCGGCGAACGCCATGTCCGACCAAGCGCGCCCGCAAACATCGCGCTATCGCTGTGTGAGCGTGTAAGTTCTTGTATTACAATACCTTACGAGAATCCTTGGTATAGTAGAGCGATGCGCCAGCGATTCCTCCGCGCATGTGCCGGCGAGGCCGCTGATTGCACTCCGGTGTGGTTCATGCGCCAGGCGGGGCGCTACATGACCGAGTACCGCGCGTTGCGGCGCGACCACACGATCTTGGAGATCTGCAAGACGCCCCGCCTTGCCGCAGAGGTCACGCGGCAGCCAGTCGACGCCTTGGACGTGGACGCGGCAATCATCTTCGCCGATCTCCTGCTGCCGCTGGAGCCGATGGGACTCGGGCTGGAGTTCGTGGCCGGTGACGGCCCGCGAATCGAGCGGCCAATCCGCTCCCGCGCCGATATCGATAGGATCGAGACCGAGCGCGCTGCGGACTTGGATTATGTCGGCGAGTCCATCGCCCTGGCGCGCCGCAATCTGGACGACCGCGTCCCCGTGATCGGATTCGTCGGCGCGCCATTCACGCTAGCGAGCTACATGATCGAAGGAGGGGGCTCGCGCCATTACGCCGCCACTAAGAGCTTGATGTGGAACGACCCGTCCGGATGGCGGGAACTGATGGAGCGCATCGTCGCTGTGCTGGCGCCGTACGCTGCCAGCCAGGTCGCCGCTGGTGCCAGCGCCATCCAGATCTTCGACAGCTGGGTGGGTGCGCTGTCGCCGTCCGACTACGAGCGCTTCGTCCTGCCGCATTCGCGGGAGTTGGTGCGGCGGATCCAATCCGGCGGCGTGCCGGTGATCCATTTCGGCACTGGCAATGCGGGCTTTCTGAACTTGTTCTATCGAGCTGGCGGCGACGTGCTGGGCTTGGACTGGCGCGTCGACCTGGCGGCGGCGTGGGAGCGCGTCGGCCACGACACGCCAGTTCAGGGAAACTTGGACCCGATCGCCTTGCTGGCGCCACTGCCAGAGCTGCGCCGCAAGGTGCGGGCCGTCTTGGCCGCGGCGAACGGACGGCCCGGCCACATCTTCAACTTGGGTCACGGCATCATCCCCGAAACACCCGTCGCACATGTCCGCGCCGCCGTGAGCATGGTCCGCGAGTACTGCGCCGAGCGACAGGCATGTCCCGGGTAGCCATCGTTGGCGGCGGGGTTTCGGGCCTGTCTGCCGCCTACTACTTGGGGCGGCACGGCATTTCCTGCACTCTGATCGAGCGCGAGCAAAGGCTCGGCGGCATCGTCCGTACCGAGCGCTTCGGTGACTGCTTGGTTGAAGCCGGGCCGGACAGTTGGCTGGCCGAGAAGGCTTGGATGCTGGATCTGGTCCGCGAACTCGGACTGGGCGACCAAGTGATCGGCTCGAATGATGAGAGGCGGCGCACCTATGTCGTCCGCCGCGGCCGCCCCCGGCCGCTGCCGGAGAGCATGCGGCTGCTCGCGCCGTCCAAGCCATGGCAGGCGGCCACTAGCGGGCTGTTCGGCTTGGCCGCCAAGGCTCGCATGGCCGGCGAGTGGTTTCGCCGGCCGCAGACGCTGCCCGAGCGGTCCGTTGCCGAGTTCGTGGAGGACCACTTCGGCCGCGAGGCGGTCGAGTACCTTGCGCAGCCGCTGCTGGCGGGAGTGTACGGCTCTCCCCCCGAGGACTTATCGGCCGACAGCGTGATTCCGCGCTTCATCGAATACGAGCGCGAGTACGGCAGCCTGCTGCGCGGCGTGTGGAAGAACCGCGAGCGACATCGGGAGGGGGCCCTGTTCCTGACGTTGCGAGAGGGCATGGGTTCCCTGACCGACGCGCTGCGGCGGCAGCTGCCCGGAACCTGCGACGTCGTCACGGACGAAGTACGGGAGGTGCAACCGAGCGCCGCTGGCTGGCGAATCCGCGCCGAGCGGGGCGCGTGGGACGCGAGCAGCGTGATCGTCGCGACGCCCGCCCCCGAGGCCGGGAGGTTGCTCGCAGGCGTCGACGATGCCCTGGCCGAGGGCCTCAGAAGCATCGTCTATACCTCCTCGGTCGTAGTCGCCCTGGTGTACCCGCAACTTGGCTTCGGTCATCCCTTGGACGGCTTCGGCCTCTTGATCCCTCGGGTTGAGCGCGGGACGCTTGCCGCCTGCACTTGGACGAACACGAAGTTCGCAGGCCGGGCCGGGCCGGGCAAGGTCCTGCTGCGGGCTTTTCTGGCAGGCTCGGATGCCGAGCGGGCGCTGACGTCGAGCGACGAGGCGGTTTCAGGGCAAGCGGACGCGGAGCTGCGGCAGCGGATGGATTTTCGACCCGCCATCGAGGTGTCGCGGTCCTACCGCTGGCCCGCGGCGATGCCGCAGTACTCGGTGGGTCATGCGACGCGGGTCAGCCAGATCGAAGAGCGGCTGCTCCGGTTCCCGGGGCTGCACTTGGCGGGAAACGGCTACGCCGGGCTCGGCCTCCCCGACTGCATCCGCCGGAGCGAGTGCATCGCGAGGGCGATAGCGTCCGGAGAAGCGTCCCTCACGACCCCAGCCGCTGGACCGCCATGATGGTCATGTCATCTGCCTGCGGCGCTTCCCCGCAGAAATCATTGACCTCTTGCAGCAGGGTTTCCAGGAGCTGCTCGGGCGGCAGCGCGGCGTGGGCCCGAGCCGAAGTGCGCAGGCGCTCGTCGCCGAACTCCTGGAAACGGTCGTTCATGGCCTCGCTGAACCCATCGCTGTAGACCAGCAGGGTCTCGCCGGGCCTCAGTTCCGCCTCGCCGCGCTCGTAGGGGAAACCCGGAAGCACGCCGAGCACGGGCCCGCCGGTCCGAAGCTGTTCGGGGCGATCCCCTCCGGGCAGCACGAGCGGCGGGTTGTGGCCCGCGTTGCAGTACTCGAGCCGATGGGTGCCCGTGTCGAGCACGCCGTAGAACATCGTGACGAACTTGTCGGAGTCAGTGCTGGCGTGCAGCATGTCGTTAGAGCGCGACACGCAACTGGCGACATCGGGCGAGGAGCGACCCTGGCTGCGGATGGTCGCCTGGACGTTGGACATCAGCATCGCGGCTGTGATGCCCTTGCCCGAAACGTCTGCCAAGCACAATCCGAGACGGTCTTCGCCGAGTTCTAGGAAGTCGAAATAGTCCCCGCCGACCCGCTTGGCGGGCTCGGAGATCCCGGCGATGACATAGTCCGGCACTTGCGGCGGCTCTTGGGGCAGCAGGTTCTTCTGGATTTCTCGGGCCAGCCGCAGTTCCTCCTGAAGTACGACCAGGGCCTTTTCTTCTTCGGCCAGCCGGGCGTTCTCCACCACTTGGGCCGACTGTGTGGCGATGATGCTCAGCAGGCGCTGGTCACCCTCGCTGAAGCCGCTCGAGCCTTGCTTGTTGAATACGTTCACGACTCCGATCAGGCGGCCCTTGAGCATCATCGGGACGCACAGCAGCGATTGAATGTTGTTGCCGTCCGCAGCGCCGCGAAAGCGCGTCTCCGATTCGAAATCGTTTATTACCAGCGGCTTGCGGTTCTTCAGCATCCAGCCCGTGATCTGATCGCCCAGGCGCATGGGGATGATCTGGGAGTCGTCCTGATCGATCTTGCGGACCATCGTCTTGAGGCTCGCCCCTTGCTCGCGCCGGTCGAAGAGCAGGACCGCGCCCTGCTCGACCCGCAAATGCTTGACGCACTTCTGCACGATCAAGTCCACGGTGGCGTCGAGCGAGGAGGTCGACGAAACGGCAGTAGAGACCTCGTTGAGGATCGAAAGTTCCTCCACCGCCGCCCTGAGGCGGCGGTTTTCTTGCTCGAGGCGTGAGATGTGTCTGGCTGAGTCCATGGCTTGGCCGGTGGCTAGCGCCGAAACAGCGGCTTGATCCTAGCGGATTTCAACTGCGCTCCACGAGTTCCAGCAGCACGCCGCCAGTCTCGCTCGGGTGAACGAACACGTACTTGTAGCCCTCGGCGCCGATCTGGACGCGGTCCGTCACCAAGCGGCGCCCCGACTGGCGGATCGCTTCCGCCGCGGCTTCGATGTCGGCGACCCGCAGCGCGAGGTGGTGCATTCCTTCGCCGCGGCGCTCGAGAAAGCGGGCGATGACCGAGTCTTCGGCGGTGGGCTGCAGCAGCTCGATCCGGCTCTCGCCGGCCGGCAGCAGCGCTGCCTCCACCTTTTCGTGGGCCACTACGGTACGGTGCGCGGGTTCGACTCCCAAGGCGTCGCGGTAAAACTCCAGCGCCCGATCGATCGAGCGCACGGCGACGCCGATGTGGTCGACAGTCATCGCTTCCATTGTTGCTTGAAGCGGCCCACCACCGCTTGAGCGTACACGTATGGATTAAGCTTGCCCGAGGCGATGGCTGCAGCGGCCCGGTCCAGATCCGGCTCGAGTCCCGCGCCGTCCAGCAGCATCGCTTGCAGATCGCCGCTGAGGCGCTTGAGCAGCTGCCGTTTCCAATAGGCCGGGTCGGACGGAGCGCGGGCGGTCTGTCGCAAGGCCTTGACCAATTCCTCGATACCGTCGCAGCGGCTGGCCGACGTGCGCAAGACGGGCGGCTTGGGCTTTCCAGGGGGGATCAACGAGGTCATGGCAAGGATCTGGCGCTCTAGCTCGTCCGCGCCCGGCTGGTCGGCCTTGTTGATCACAAAGACGTCAGCGATCTCCATGATTCCGGCCTTGGCGGCTTGGATATCGTCGCCAGCGGCGGGGGTCAGCACTACCGCCACCGTGGCCGCGAGGTGCACCACATCGACCTCGCTCTGGCCGACGCCCGCCGTTTCGATCAAGACCGTGTCGCGACCCGCTGCTTCTAGCAGGGCCAGCGCATCTCCGACTGCGGGCGCCAGTCCCCCCAGCTCCCCCCGGGCTGCCATTGAGCGGATAAACACGCCGGAATCGCCGTGATGGCGCTGCATGCGCACTCGGTCGCCGAGGATCGCGCCGCCACTGAACGGGCTGCTCGGGTCGACCGCGAGTATCCCGACTGACACATCTTCGCTGCGCAAATGGCGCGCGATGCAATCGACCAGCGTGCTCTTGCCGGCACCGGGCGGGCCGGTGATCCCGAAGCGCTGGGCCACGGTGTTGGGATCGTGCAGATCGGCCAGCAGTTCATCGGTGCCGGCGGAGCGGTTTTCGACCGCGCTGAGCGCCCGAGCCAATGCGCGCGGATCGCCTTGCCGGATGCGATCGGCCAGCAGTTTCACTGCCGTCCGCTCCCTGCCGGCAACCGCTCCTGTGTACAGACGTGCCGCATCATGCGGGCCGAATCCGATTGTATCCGGGAGACGCATCGGCCCCGCCGCCGCTCCGTGCAACGGATCGCTCTGAACGGGTTCTCGCCACCTAGCGGAGCGCTACACTGAGGTTAGTTCTAGTGCCGGAATGGGTGCCTCAGAAATGCGCTGTGCTTGCCGAAAAACCCTCGGTCGCGCGCGACATTTCGAGGGTGCTGGGAGCGACCGGGAGGGGCAGCGGATTCTTCCACGGCAACGGCGTGGTGGTGACGTGGGCGATCGGCCATCTGGTGCACCTGGCCGAGCCGCACCAGATCGATCCGGCATGGAAGGAGTGGCGGCGCGCGCTGCTGCCCATGCTCCCGGGCGACTGGCCGCTGATCGTCGACGAGGAGCGGGCAGACCAGTTCGGCGTCGTCAAGAAGATCCTCAACAGCCCGAAGATCGATCGGGTGGTCTGCGCCACCGACGCCGGCCGCGAGGGCGAGCTGATCTTCCGCCAGATATATGCGGCCGCGGGCTCGTCCAAGCCCGTGGACCGGCTTTGGATTTCGTCGCTCACGCAGGATGCGATCCGGCGCGGCTTCCAGAACTTGCAACCGTCCAGTGGCTTCGACGATTTGGCGGCCGCCGCGCGGGCGAGAAGCCGCGCCGACTGGCTCGTCGGCATGAATCTCACGCGGGCCTACACGCTGGACCACGCCGAGAG
Source organism: Terriglobia bacterium (assembly GCA_009838515.1). GTDB lineage: Bacteria > Acidobacteriota > Terriglobia > Bryobacterales > UBA6623 > VXMF01. The sequence continues at coordinate 105,715 of VXRL01000002.1, forward strand.
CGAAGTGCTCTCGGTAGGGCGGGTGCAGACTCCAACTCTGGCCATGCTGGTGGAACGCGAGATTGCCATACGGGACTTCGTGCCCGAGGACTACTTGGAGGTCCACGCCGAATTCGATGCAGGCGAGGGACGGCGCTATCGTGGCGTCTACTTCCGGCTCGAGAAGGGCAAGCGGCAGCAGCGGCTTCCGGCTGACGGCAAGGCAGCGGCGGAGATCGTTGCGAGGGCTCGGGCCGGCCGCGCCGACATCGTCTCGGTCAAGCGGACCCGGCATCGCCAGCCGCCGCCGCGCCTGTATGACCTCACAGAGCTCCAGCGGCACGCCAACCGCTTGTACGGCTTCAGCGCCGAGCGCACCCTCGGCATAGCGCAGGCGCTGTACGAGAAGCACAAGGCGATCACATATCCCCGCACCGATAGCCGCTTCCTGTCCAGCGACGTTGCCAGCCAAGCGCCGCAGATCGCGTCGCGCGTGGCGCGCCGCTATGACGAATCCTTGCTCGCGCCCGGCACTGGCACCGAACCGCTGCCCGGTCGGTTCGTGAACAATGCCAAGGTCACCGACCACCACGCCATCATTCCGACCGGTTCGGGCCGCGGCGTGCGCGATGGGTCGGCCGAAGCGAAGGTGCTTGACCTGATCAATCGCCGCTTCCTGCAGGCGTGGCACTCGGAGCACCGCTATTCGTCCACGACCTTGATCACCCGCGTCGTGCACAAGGCCGATGAGGATCAGTACCTGTCGAGCGGCAAGGCCATTGACGACCCCGGCTGGAAGCTGCTTGACGTCGCGCCGACGAGCAAGCGCGAGCCCAAGTCCGAGCAGGATCTGCCGAGCGGCTTGCGTCAGGGCCAGAGGGTGGAGGTGCAAGCGGCCGAGGCAGTCAAGAAGAGGACCAAGCCGCCGCCGCGGTTCACGGACGCAACCTTGCTGACGGCCATGGAGTCGGCGGGCAAGACGCTTGACAGCCAAGCGCTCTCTGATGCCATGAAGGAGCGCGGGATCGGCACGCCTGCGACCCGTGCCTCGATCATCGAAACTCTCCTGAAGCGTTCCTACGTCGAGCGCGAGAAAAAGACCCTGCGAGCCACCGAAAAGGGGATCCGCCTGCTCGACCTGGTTCATCCCAAGGTCCGCAGCCCCGAAATGACCGGAGAGTGGGAGGCCAAGCTGCGCAGCATCGAGCGTGGCGACGGCGGCTACGCCAAGTTCATGCGGAGCATTGAGGAGTTCGTGCGCGATGTTGTCGGCGATTCTGGCAACGGTTCAGGCTCCGCAAGCGACCGCGACGCATCCCGCTCTCAGCTGGTGCCGAGCCCGCAGCAGCCCGCAGCCCGCACCCGGCAGCACCCGCAGCCGAAACAGCGGAAAGCGCTCGCAGCCGACCAAGCTCAAAGGCCCGCGGGCGCGCCCGATGCGGAATCGAGCGTACCGAGCGGACCCTCCGAGGAAAGAGCGCCCGCCGCTGCCAAGCCGGCACTCCAGCGGCACGGCTTCGGCTCGCCGCCGCCCGATCAGCCGGCCTCGCCGCTACCCTCGCAAGCCGGGCCGAAGCCGGTTTCCGTCTCCCCGGAACGGCTGAACGACCTGCTGCGATCGCGCTTCGGGCATGCCTCCTTCCGCCCCAACCAAGAGGCGGTCTGCCGGGATGTCGTAGCCGGCAGGGACGTGCTGCTCGTCATGCCCACTGGAGCCGGCAAGTCGCTCTGCTACCAGCTGCCCGGAATCGCCCGCGGCGACACGACCATCGTGATCAGTCCTCTGATCGCACTGATGGAGGACCAGACGGACAAGCTGCGCCAGCAGGGGTTCAATGCCGAGCGGATTCACTCTGGCCGCGACCGGCTTGAATCGCGGCGCGTGTGCAAGGAATATGTCGCAGGCGAGCTGGATTTTCTCTACATCGCTCCCGAGCGCTTGGCCGTGCCGGGCTTTCCCGAATTCTTGGCCAAGCGCACGCCAGCTCTGGTCGCCATTGACGAGGCGCATTGTATCTCCATGTGGGGCCATGACTTCCGCCCGGAATACAGACGCTTGCGCGAGCGCTTGCCGTCCCTGCGCCCGGCCCCGGTGATAGCGCTGACGGCGACGGCCACCCCCATCGTCCAGCGCGACGTGATCGACCAATTGGGCTTGGGGGATTGCAAGCGCTCGATTCATGGGTTCCGGCGCGAGAACCTGCAGATCGAACTCGTGGAACTCGTGCCGTCGCTCCGGCCCGGTGCCTTGGCAAGGCTGATGCTTGATGACTCGCGGCGGCCGGCGATTGTCTACGCCCCGACCCGCAAGGCCGCCGAGGAGCAGGCCGAGCTCTTGCAGTCGAGCATGACCGCAGCTGCCTATCACGCCGGCATGCTTGCCGAGGACCGCGACCGGGTGCAGGCCGCGTTCCTGCGGGGCGACCTTGAAGTCATCGTCGCTACGATCGCTTTCGGCATGGGCATCGACAAGCCGGATGTGCGCACGGTTGTCCATACCGGGCTGCCCGGTTCGATCGAGAGCTACTACCAAGAGATCGGCCGAGCGGGCCGCGACGGACTGCCCTCCAAGGCAGTCCTGCTGCACTCGTGGGCGGACCGCAAGACGCACGAATTCTTCTTGGACCGGGATTATCCCGAGCCGCCCAAGCTCGAGGCCATGTTCAACCGCCTCAGTTCGGCCAAGCTGCCGATCAGCGACTTGGCCGCGGACTTTTCCGGCGATTCCGAACAGTTCGAGAAGGCGCTCGAAAAGCTGTGGATGCACGGTGGCGTGAGAATCGACGCGGACGATCAGGCCACCAAGGGCGACGGTAGGTGGCGGGCGAGCTATGACCAGCAGCGCGCCTACAAGATCCGGCAGCTAGATCAGGTGAGCGAATTCACCCGGTCCAACCAGTGCCGCATGCTCGACTTGGTGCGGCACTTCGACGACGTCGAGGATTCGCTCAAGCCCTGCCAGCATTGCGACAACTGTGATGCGGAGACCTGCACTGTCAAGACGTTCCGGCCGCCCACGCCGCAGGAATCGGCTGTGCTGGACACGATTCGACAGGCCCTGCGCGAGCGTGACGGACAGTCGGTCGGCAAGGTCTTTCGCGATTGCGTGGAGCCGAACAAGGTGGATCGAAAGACGTTTGAGCGGCTGGTAGACGGTCTGGAGCGGGCGGATCTGGCACGCGTCGCCCCCGATTCGTTTGTCAACGCGCAGGGTGAGTCGATCCAGTTTCGCCGTATCTCGCTTACGCCCGAGGGTCGCAGTGCGGCCAGCCTCGGCAGCCGCATTAGGTTGCCCGAGGAGGGCGCTGGATTGAAGCCCGCGAAGCGGGCATCGCGTCCGAGAAAGGGCGCTAAGGCGGGCTCTGCAGGAAAGCGCAACGGTAGTCGCGCCACGAAGCAGTTTGGCTTGGGAGAGGCCCCGCCTCGCGACGATTCTGACGAGCTGATCTTCTCCGCGTTGCGGGCTTGGCGAAAGACCGAAGCGGGAAGACGCCGGATGCCCGCGTTTCGCGTGTTTCCCGATCGCACCTTGAACGCCTTGGTCGATCGCAAGCCTTCGAACGAAGCGGAACTGTTAGACGTGCCCGGCGTCGGGCCTACGCTCGCGAAGAAGTACGGGGAGCAGCTGATCCGGGTCATTCGCAGTTCCGGCGTTTGAGGGCGTAGTGGTCGTCTGAGATCGCTGCCCAGCCCTGCGTGGCACCGGCCGCGCCTTCGATTGAGATGCGGATTATGCGCATCGAGAGAACCGGCCTTGTAGGTTCCACGCTCAGATCTCGGCATGCGAATCGCACATCTACTGTCGCTCCGGACAGGGACGAACGATTCGGACTCGGCACCGTGATCGGTCGGAACTGCGGCAACGCTCTGACCGCTTTTCAGAAGCAGGCGAGGCCACGGCTGCGACCGTTCCGGGCGAGCCGCTCGTGCGAAGAGGTCGCCCATTGGACTACGAGACACCCGAATCCGAGGGAGGTCTGGCCTACATGTCTGGAAGGGCATCGCCTGGCCGCGTCCCGCGACCTATCCGGAGATTCGCCGCGCGTGTCGACGAAGCCTCTGCCAAGCCTGCCGAACCGGGCTCAGGCAGAGCAACAGCCCGCCTAGGCACAGCGTGATGACGGTGAGGTCCCATAGGGGACGGCGATCGTAGAGGAATCGGAAGTCGAGGCTATGCAGACCGTGATACAACCAGCGGTTCAGCCGGGTGAGCCGCTCTTCCTTGCGAAGGATGAGCCCTCGTTGCGGATCGACGTAGAGCCACGTGCGCACGGCGTCGGCGAATCGCAGCCGAAGAACCGGAATCGGGAGAGTCCGGTTCCGCGAGTAGTAATAGCTGTCGTAGTCCTCCAGCCAGGAGGAATCCGCAATCGGGGTTCCGGCCATCGCCTCGGCTGCGGCTGATCGAAGCCGGGCAACCGAGAAGCGCTCGAACGTCGGTGCCGCAGGATGGGCGAGCGACACTGCGGCGTGCTGCATGGGCTGCACCGAGGAAAGAAACGCAGTCGGTCCGGCGCGCCTTCCAGGCGGAGCGGGCGTTGGAGGTCGATAGGCGAGCAAGAACGGTTCGCCGGAGAATTGCAGGACCTCCAGCTCTTTCGGCACGAAGGATCCGGCGACGGCTGCCGCACCCGTGCGGATCCTGTCCAGTGTGACGGCTTCGAGCCGAAGGGACCCTCCCGCAAAGGCTTCCCGCTGCTCCCGGGTCGGCGAGGATGGCGGATGCCAGTCCCACGGGTCCAGCGACAAGCATCCACTCAGGACCCATGTAAACGTCGTAAGGCCGAACGCAAGGCCAGCGAAATGGTGCCAGCGCATTAGGCCAGAATACGGAGATCGATAGCGTACTCCCCGGATCCGGTACCTGGCCGTGACGGAGACTCGCCAGATACCCCAGGCGATGCCCGATAACGCTAGTATGCAGCCAGCGATTGCCAGCCAGATCACCGTATTGATCCACAACGTGGTACGGAGCCGAAACGGCGTGAAGTACAGCCAGTGCGTCACAGCCCCCAGATAGCCCCACAGCCTTCCCGTCCTTGTCGTCTCCATGACCGGCTCACCCGAGCGCGAGGAGACATAGAGATGAGTGCCCGCCGGATCGTCGAACTCGATCCGATGGGCCGGCATCAGGTTGCGCAACGAAATCGTCCATTGGTCGGGTTCGCGCAACAGCGTCGACGACGTGACGCGGTAAGCATCGAAGGACAGGAAACGCCTGGCGATCCTTTCCGCGCCGCGAGTGTCCATCGATCGCATCGACTCTCCCGTATCCGCGAACACCGTTGACCAGTCCCCGCCGCGCGAGAAGCGGTAGACGGGCCTGTCTCCGAGCATTGCGACGCGGAACCGCTCCGGCGCGAAGTCCGCCCGACGAGCCGCTACATTGGGTGGGACAGCCAGCGCGGAAAGATCCAGCTTCGCCATCCGCCGCAATCGATCTTCAGGCGCCAAGCTGGGCATCCGCTTGTACATCATCACGATGCCGGAGGAAAACCATGCGGCGAACAAAATGCAGCCGCAAATGCCCAGCCAGCGGTGCGTGTAGATCAATGCTCGGCGGAAGGGGAACCGAGGGATGCGCGGCACCTGAGGACTACCGAACGACGAGCGATACGGTCAGCGTTACCTGCCTTGGCCTGCCGCTACGTGCAGACGGACCGCGGGAAATGTCGCCGTTCCAGAAGCACTCTTTGTCGAAGAGATTGTGAGCGGGGAGGGCTGTGAGCGATGGTCCGCGCCCCCGCGAGACAGCGGCATCCACGAGGGTGTAGGAACTGAACCTGAGTGTATTCCCTTGATGGACTTGGGCCGGCCCCAAACGTTTCACGTCGAAAGCCACGTCCGCGCTCCGGGCGCCCGAGATCGTGGCACCACCGCTGAGCACGACGCCAGGTACGGTCGGTAGCCGATTGTCGGTCAGCACCGTGTCGCTGCTGGCGGACTGAATCACGAAATCTCCGAAGCGATCACGGCAGAAACACGCGTTCGCATGGCCCGCTACGCGGCGGCCTGGATCCCAGCGCAATCCACTTTCGAAACCCCGGCACCGGTGTTCGCCGGCGTTCGACGGCAGGAAGGAGGGACGCTGCCAGACTATCGTAACGATGCCATCACGACGCATCCAGAACAAGCCACCTTCCACGGTAAGTTCTCCGTCGAACGCGTGTGCCTTGAGCCCGGCCGCGTGGTTGTCCACAGCTTCGGGAACTAGACCTCCTAGTCGCGGCCGGGCCTACAATTGAGATCACGGGCTTCAGGTCCGGCACGGTGCCGCCCGCAGTGCCCTGCGGCCGAAGGCGCTAGCAGCAAGATGGTCGCCAACTGCACCTGCGGAAGCCCCCTGCCTCCGGGCGCTTCGTTCTGCCCCCGCTGCGGGCGGCCGCTGGTGCCGGGCGTGGGCGAGCCCGAAGTGCCGTTCGAACTGCCCGGGCAACCCGAGTCGGTGCCTCGGGAGCTGACCGCGAAAGACTACCTCAGAGCCGTCGGCCCGCCGGCGATAGCGGGCATGTCCCTGCGCTTTCTTCTCAGCGCGCTGGTCTCGCTGATTGGCCTGGGCTTTGCCGCGGCGATGCTGGGCATCGGGGTGGTGTGGCTGGTGGCCTACTACGCGGTGAGGCGCTTCGAGCAGAGAGTCGCGCCGGTCTCGGGCTTGTGGCACGGATTCGGGGTGGGGGCGCTGACGGGCCTGCTGTGCTACCTTCCGACGCTCGTCACGCAACTGGCGGTGCTAGGCGGGCCGGGTCAAGAGGCGTTTCTGGAGGCATTGCGGGAACAGGCGCAGGAGTCGCCCATCATCGCGGGAGCGGCTACCGCGCTCGAGGATCCGACCGTATTCTGGGGCGCGATGGTCTTGACCATCCTCGTAGAGGCCACGGTGCTCGTGGCCGGGGCCGGCGGGTTCGGAGCGCTGGCCGCAAGGACCGTGGTCAACGAGCGCTAACGGGATCGGCCGCGCACGCGGGATGCCGGGAGCCGGGCCGCCCTGCGTTATACTCGCAGCGTGAAGTCTGACAAGGCTTCGGAGTGCTACACGCGGGCTGGCATTCGGCGGATCTTGGGGATCAACGAGAACCGGTTGCGCGCATGGGAGCGCGCCGGGCTGACCGAGGTCAAGGAGAGCTATAGCTTCGCCGATCTGATCTCGCTCAGGACGCTGCAGGGGCTCCGCGTCGAGCGCATCTCGACGAAGCGCATCCAGCAGGCGCTCCAACACTTGCGACACCGTCTCGCCTCCATCCGCGAGCCGCTGAGCGAGCTCAAGATCGTCTCTTATGGCCGCCGCATCGCCTTCGAGCTGCCGGGCGAGAAGATCGAAGCGCTGACCGGCCAGTTGTTGCTGAAGTTCGACGTCGAGCAGTTGCGCCAGGCGTCCGTCGTCGAGATTCAGAGCCGCCCGTCGCAGTCTGCCGAGCACGCCTTGGACGGCGAAGCGCTGTTCCAGCGCGCTATCGAGCTGGAGAGCAGCGGCGCGCCTGTGCCGGAGCTTGTCGGCCTCTATCGCAAGGTGCTCGAACGCGATCCTGCGGCGGCCGGTGCACTGGTGAATCTCGGCACGCTGCAATTCCGGCAGGGCGAGACCGCCCAAGCCGAACAACACTACCGCGACGCGCTGCGTTTGTACCCGAACTATGCTCTGGCGCACTACAACCTAGCGAACGTCTGCGATGCCTCGGGCAGGCTGGAAGAAGCCGTCCAGCACTACTCCGACGCCCTGCGCTACTGCCCCGATTATGCCGACGCGCACTATAACCTCGCGCTGGTGGAAGAGCGCCTTGAGCGCTTGGCCGAAGCGGCACGGCACTGGAGCGCCTACCTCCAGTTCGATTCGTCCAGTCCCTGGGCGAAGATCGCGCGCCTCAAGTTGCGAAAATTGCGCAAACCCGACAAGGGCGGCCCCCAGCCCGTCGGGACCACGTTCCGCAAGCCGTTCGACGGCGCGCAAGAGTAGCCGCCGTCCGCGGTTCGGTACCATCGGGGATCCATGCAACCGTCGCTCGAGCGCGTCAGCACCCTGACTTTCGACATGTTCGGCACAGTGCTGGACTTGTCGGGCTCTGTCGTTCCGGCAGTGCGCGATTTCTTAGCTGCCGCCGGAGTGGAGGCCGACGCATCGGCGGTCTGGGCTGACTGGCGGACGCGCCAGCGGCTCGAGCAGCATCAGGACACGATCTTGATGCTGGGGCACAGAGGCTACCTCGACTCTGCCCGCCGAGCACTGCAGCACACGCTCAAACGCCACCGAGTGGCATATGCGGAGGACGGTGTGCGGGACTTGCTGAAGGTGTTCGAGCGCCTGCGTCCGTTCGACGACGCGCAGACGGGTCTGTTGCGGCTGGGCGAGCGCTATCGACTGGTGGCGCTTTCCAACGGCGATCGCGGCTTGGTCGAGCACTTGGCGGCGAACAACGTGGAAGCGGCGTTCGACCGCAGCCTATCGGTGGACCGGGTGGGGCGTTTCAAGCCGCATCCGTCGGTATACCGGATGGCCGCGGGCGAGCTGCAGTGCGAGCCGGGGGAGATCATGATGGTGGCGGCACATGCGTTCGACATCTTGGGGGCGAGGGCGTGCGGCTACCGCGGCGCCTATGTCAACCGCTACGGACTGCCCTACGAGGACTCGCCGTTGCTGCCGGACCTCGAGGTCCGCGACTTCAATGAACTGGCCGACCGCCTGCTGGCCCGCTGAGCAGATCCGTCCGCAGCGCTGCGGTTCGACCCCGCGTCGACTTGACCTAGCCGGGCTCGTGACGGCGCACCGGGCCGACTAGCGGGTTACGTCGCGTGCGTTGGTTCGTCGTGCCATCCGGCTTCGGAGCGGCCTTCCTGCGCTTGGTGTGGGAGAAGTACCGGGCCGAGATGGTAGCGGCGATCGTTGCGGCCACCGCGCTGCCGCTGCTATTCGGATGGGTGCCACCGAACCCGTACTACGGATTCCGCACGCCCCGTTCCATGAGTTCGCCGGAAGCTTGGTATAGGGCGAACGAGATCATGGCGTACTATCTGTTGGCATCCCAAGCTCTGGGTCTCTTGGCGAAGCGGCGCGTCACTGCAACGCTGATCGCCCGTTGGGGCAGGGACGAATCGACGTGGGCGACGCCTTGGGTATGCGCCGCCGCGATCTTGGGCGTGCTAGGCTCCGTCGCTCATTTCTACTGGATCGGCTGAGCGCCGGGGCGAGTATGGCGGTGCCGCCTATTGCAACGGCGCGCGGATTTCGGCTGGCGTGTCCGCTGCATGGCGTACCGTCGCTCCGGTCAGCACGATCTTTTGGTCCCGGACTTCCAATCCGCCTTCTGGCATCGGCGGACCGTCGTGATCCCGGAAGTACAGCGGCAGGCCTTCGGAGAAGTTGAGCGGGCGGCCTCGAGGATTCTGGCGTTGGTGATGGATATGAATGTGGGGCTCGCTAGTATTGCCCGAGTTGCCGCAGGCTCCGATCGGCTGTCCCTCTTCGACTTGGTCGCCGCGCTCCACCAGCACACTCCCCCGCTGCAGATGCGCGATCAGCAGGTAGGTTCCGGTATGGAGCTCGAGCGCTACTGAATTGCCGGCCGGGTGCTTGATGTCCATGCTCGCTTTGCCCGGCATGTGATCCGGCAGCCCGTCTACTGCCATCGCCACGGTCGCTGCAGCCGGCGCGACGACAGGCGTGCCGTAGCAGCCGTAGTCGGCGAGATCCCTGCCGCCGTGCGCGGCCGGTTCTACCAGCAGGTCGTAGGCCCACCGCTGGTCTGGGTAGGCGGCGTGATAGTTCGTGTCGAGGCTGTCGCCGCCCCAACCGACGAGCAGCTCTTCGTTGGAGGGCAAGCGAACGGTTGCGGAGGGCGAGGAAGTCCCCAGGCTGAAAGGGAACGTGATGGTGAGGATTCCGAATCCCCACAATGCGGGCCAGAAGGCCACTGCCGCCAGTCCGAACGTCACTTGCATCGGGCGGCTGAAGTGCCGCGTGCGCAAGGCATGCGCGAGCAGCGCCATGAGCGAGACCGGGGCAAGGGTCTGGCCTGCCGTCACCAGCGCCAGCCAGCCTACGACGGCAGCCATACCGCCAGAAAAGTACGCTGCCCACCCGGAAATGAGCACCAAGGCCAACGTGCCCGGCAGGCACCAGCGCAGGATTGGCCAGCATCGCTCCCAGACGGTTCTTAACCGGCGTAGGATTAGTGGGCCCCAGTCCGCCATTGCCGATGGCAAGTTCCAGCCTGCCCCATTATTGCGAACGGTGTCGGCGAATTCGGCCAGATTCGGCCGAACGGTGCCAGCCGAAAGCTCGGCTGCGCCCATGCCCGCTACGCCAGCGAATGCTTGGATGGGCTGCTAGGATTCGACCATGCGCGTTGCAACGCTGACGCTGCTTGCATGCCTTGGCGCGTTTGGCCAGGACGTGTTGCCCCAGGATCAAGGCATCGGCGGCCTTGCCCAGAAGCTGCGCCAGCTGGCATCCCCCTACCGGGTGCTGCACATCGTGGCGCACCCGGACGACGAGGACGGCCCGACGCTGACGTACCTGAGCCGCGGGCTCGGCGCCGAGGTCGTGATCGCATCGATCACACGCGGCGAGTCCGGCGCAAACTTGGTCACGGGCGACTTCTTCGATGCGCTGGGAGTCTTGCGGACGCTTGAGTTCCGCAAGTCAGCGCAGTACTACGGAACCGACCTGCGGTTCACGCGCTTCGCCGACTTTGGTTATTCGAAGACTCTGGAGGAGACGCTCTCGAACTGGGATCGTGACGAGGTCACGCGCGACCTGGTGGCGATTATCAGGGAGGTGCGGCCCCATGTCGTGCTGTCACGGTTTCAGGGTGGGCCCCCTGACGGGCACGGCCATCATCAAGCTGCTGGTCTTCTGGCCCGCGAGGCGCATCAGGCGGCCGGAGACCCCTCTCGGTATCCGGACGCCGGCCAGCCTTGGCAGCCGTTGAAACTGTATGCCAACAACAGGCGCGACGGCCAGGACTGGACGGTGGCGATCGATTCCGGCGCATACGATCCGGTGCTGGGAACGACCTACGCCGAAATGGCGCGCTCGGGCCTGCGCTTCCAGCGCTCCCAGGGCGCGGGTTCGGCGATCGCCGAGCCCGGGCCGTCGGTGCGACGCTACAAGCTGTTGGAGTCTGCGGTCGGCTTGGCAGAGCGCGAGGAGTCGATCTTCGACCGGATCGAAGCCGAGCTGCCGCGCGGCGTGGCCGAGGCAGTTGCTGCTGCCGCGCAGCGGCTGGGCCCGGATCGGCCCCCAGATGCGTGTGTGCCGGACCTGCTGCGCGGACACAGTGCTGTCCGCGCAGCGCGGCGGGCGTCCGATTCGGCGTCACTGGCACGGCGCGAGTCCCTGTTCGAGGTTGCCGTGGCACAAGCCTTGGGATTGCGGCTCGCCGTTCTCGTCGAACCGGACCAGACCGCCGGGCGCTCCTCGTCGTTCCTGCCGTTCGAGACGGTGAACATCGCTACGCCCGGGCAGACGGTCGAGGTCACCGCCCGGCTGTTTGCGGCTGGCGATCTGCCAGAGGGAATTGCATGCCGCGTCGACGCTCCTGCCGGATGGGAGGTAGAAGCCTTGGACGGGTTGCGCTTTCGCGTAACGGTGCCGGAGGACGCCCAGCATTCCGCTGTGCCTTGGCGGCGAGCGTCGGTTTGGGATCTGTCTTACGACGATACGGCGCAAGAGCACTGGAGCCGAGCGCTGCCGCGATCGCCGCTGCGGGTCAGCTGCTCCTATCGCGTTAACGGAACTCAGCTGCATCTCTCCGCGGCGGCTCAGGCGAGTTACATTGACGCGGAGCGCATCCAGCGTCGCCGTGAGTTGGCCGTCGGGCCGGCAGTTGCAGTCGAATTTGCCACCGACGCGGGCGTGATCGTCGCCGGAAGCGGCGCGTACCGGCTGGCAGTGTCCTTGCGCAGCAACGCGTCCGCGCCCGTGGATGGCCACCTGCAGCTGGGCCTGCCGCCTGGCTGGTCGGCGGCTGAAAGCAAGAAACGGTTCGCTTTCCGCCGCGCGGGCGAAATCGCAGAGATCGATTTCTCCATCCGGCCTGCCCCGGACGCCGCGCCGGGCACCTACGCGATCCGGGCCGAAGCACAGTACAACGGCAGAACATCGGCCGTGAGCTTTCGGCGAGTGCTCTACCCGGGACTCGAGACGGCGTACTTGTCGAGGCCTGCCCGGCACGAGGCCCGCGTGGTCGACGTCGCCACGGTGCCCCGATTGCACGTCGGATACATTGTCGGCACCGGAGACGCCGTCCCCGAGGCCATCAGGCAGCTCAGCGCACGGGTCACGATGCTCGGCGCGGCGGAGCTGGCTTCCGGGGACCTGTCTAGGTACGACGCCATCTTCGCCGGCATCCGTGCCTATGCCGTGCGCGAGGACCTCAAGGCCCACAACGCCCGGCTGCTGGAGTACGTCGAGAGCGGCGGCGTGGCCGTGATGCAGTACAACACGCCCGAGTTCGATCAGAATTTCGGCCCCTTCCCCTACAAGATGACGCGGCGCCCGGAAGAGGTCAGCGAGGAGGACTCGCCCGTAACGATACTGCGGCCGGGCGATCCTGTCTTCACTTGGCCTAACCGCATTACCGAAGACGACTTTCACGGCTGGGTGGAGCAGCGCGGGTCGAAGTTTCTCGCGGAGTGGGACGAGCGTTACGTGCCGTTGCTGGAAACGCACGACACCGGCCAGGAGCCTCAGCGGGGAGGATGGCTGGTCGCGCGACACGGCAAGGGCCTGTACGTCTATTGCGCCTATGCCTGGTACCGGCAATTGCCGTACGCCGTTCCAGGGGCTGTGCGCATCTTCGCTAATCTGCTGGCCCTTGGGGCGCCCGACGCGCCTTGGCGGTAGCTGGCATGGCAGAGCAGTACGACGCCGACGTCGTTGTGATCGGCAGCGGCGCCTCTGGCGGCCGCTTCCAGCGAAAGGACTTCTGGACGCATGTCAAGGGGTGGCAGCGGGCGGAGCGGCTGCGGCGCGGCGAGCAGCCACCGCCGTTCTGTCCCGACCGCGCGGAGCAGCCCTACACGACTGTGGCGGATCGTCCCTTCGACCTGACGCCGTGGTGCGATTGACCCGGGGAGATAGGGTCTAGTCGCCACGCTGAAACAACCCTGCTGACTGCTGGGATTTCCAAATGTGCGATCCCGGGCGTACCACGGGTTCTGCGCCTTTACCGCGCTCCGGCGGGCGTTCGACCAGGAATCCCAGCGTTTGAATGGGTAGCCGGACAGCGAGATGCGCGAGCGCTTCTCTCCGGCGAACAGGTCGGCCGAGTCAATGGAAAACGCTACCGGAGCCGAATCGGTTAAGTTACGGACATGAATGTGCTAGTCTCCGACACGGGGAGGCTTAATGGTGCAGGCATGGCCAACCACTAGGCCGGCGAGTTCCCCCGATAGGGGGCCAACTGCCCTGCGGAAGCCCGCGATGATGGCTCTCTTGCGATTCGGAGCGCTGTTTCTCGTGGGCTCCGTGCTGTCTTCAGGCGCGAGCCGCGAACGAGTGGAACAGGCGCTCGACAACGATATCCGGCCGCTGCTTGCCACATATTGCATCCGTTGCCACGGCCCCGAGGTGCAGACCGTCGGGATCGACTTCAGCGTTTTTGACGATCACGGCTCGGTCCTTCGCTCCCGCCCACTGTGGCTGCGTGCGCTGCGCGTGCTGCGCGAGAACGAAATGCCTCCGGCCGGGGCGCAGCCGACCACTGAGGAGCGCCGGCGGATGGTAGCGTGGATCGACGATGCCGTCAACAATCTCGATTGGAGCGAGCACCGCCAGCCGGGGTCGGTCACGATCCCCCGCCTCAATCAGGACGAGTACAACAACACGATCCGCGACCTGACCGGGCTTGACCTGCGCCCGGCAGACGCATTCCCCGCGGACGGGCACGGGGAGAGCGGGTTCCGCAACGACCGCGACGGGCTGTTCGTCGCCCCGGTCTTGGCCGAGAAGTACCTGCAGGCTGCGGGCCTGGTCGTGGAGGAGTTGATCGCTGCCAAGGCCGCAAAGGATCCGCTCGGCGTCCGTCTGGAAATCGAGGATTTTTTCCGCACCGAGACGAATCACGAATTCACCCCCTACGGCCTCGACCTGCGCAATTACCAGCAGACCGTCTACCGCTACGTCACATTTCCCCGGTTTGGCCGCTACCGCTTCCGCATCCGGGCGTGGGGCGAGTCACCCGTCGCGGGCCAGCTGCCCGGTGTCACGCTCCGCGTCGGAGGGCGCATGGTTGGTCAGTCGCATGTCGCCGCTGACCCGCAATCTCCCGCCGTCTACGAATTCGAAGCGAACATCCCGCGCGGCAGCCACCGCGTCTCACTGCACTGGTTCAAATCCCCGACTGCCCTGACGAACGAGCACAACCGCCGCTTGGCAGAAGAGCACCAGCGGGCGCGGCAGCTTGCCGAGGCCGAGGGCAACAAACCACCGGCAGCCATCGTGCTCTTGTCCTTGGACTGGGTCGAGGTCAAAGAAGTGCTGGAGGCGGGACAGGACGGCTCGCTGGTCTGGATCGCCGCGCCCGGCGACGGCCTTGACGATCGAGAGGCGGCCCGCCGCATCTTGGCGAACTTCGCGGAGCGCGCGTATCGACGTCCGGTCGGCCCGGGCGAGGTTGACGCACTGCTGGCGTTCTATGACCGCGCCGCCGCGCGGGGAGAATCATTCGAGCGGTCCGTAGGATTGGCCTTGCGCACCGCGCTGGTCTCGCCGAAGTTCCTGTTCCGGCCCGAGAGTGGCGGCGCTGCGTCCAACGATTACCGGCTGAACGATTTCGAGCTTGCCTCGCGCCTCTCCTACTTCCTCTGGATGTCGATGCCCGACGCGGAACTGACGGATCTGGCCCGAGCGGGGTCTTTGGGCGATCAGCGAACCCTAGCACAGCAGGTCTCGCGCATGATCGCCGATCCCAAGTCCGAGGCCTTCATCGCGGCCTTTTTCGGACAGTGGCTGGGCTTCGCCGATCTCGGCGGCACGCTCAAACCCGACGACGTCGCTTTTCCCGAGTTCACGCCGGCGTTGGGCGAAGCCATGGTGCAGGAAGCTACGAGCTTTTTCGGCCGGATCGTGCGCGAGGATCGCAGTCTGCTGGAGATCCTGGATTCCAGCTACAGCTATCTCAACGAGGATCTCGCCAAGCACTACGGATTGGAGGGAGTGGTCGGCCGCGAACAGCGATTGGTCGAGTTCGAGGACGCTCGCAGGGGCGGCGTGCTCGGCATGGGGGCGATCCTAACGGCGACCTCTCTGCCCACGCGGACTAGCCCGGTCGTGCGCGGGAAATGGGTTCTCGAAACCATGCTTGGCGAGGAATTGCCTCCGCCTCCGCCCGACGCGGGTGAACTGGCCGAGCCCGGCGAAAGCTCCGAAGGCATGACCATGCGGCAGATGTACGAAATGCACCGCGACGAGCAGCGCTGTGCCGTCTGCCACGACGAGATCGATCCGATCGGCTTCGGACTGGAGAACTTCGACGCCATCGGGCGCTGGCGCGACACCGATAGCGGGCAGCCGATCGATTCCACCGGGACACTGCCGAGCGGCGAGAGCTTCGCAGGCCCGGTGGAATTGAAGCAAATCCTGCTGGAGCGGAGCGAAGAATTCGCTGAGATGATCAGTGAGCAGATACTGGGTTTCGCTTTGGGCCGAAATCTGGAATACTATGACCAGCCGGCCGTCGAGGAGATCAGCCGCGCTGTGATCCGCAGCGACTACAGCGCGCAAGCGCTGATCGCCGAGATCGTTGCTAGCTATCCGTTCCGCTTCCGGCGGGGCGCAGCGGACAGCCGCGAGGAGAGCGAGTGATGGCACGCAACAGAATTTCCCGGCGCGCGGTACTGCGCGGCGCAGGCGTGACGATGACGCTTCCGTTTCTCGAAGTGATGGAACGGTCGCTGGGGGCGGCGCGCGTCGCTACCGGGAGTGCCCCGGTGCGATTGGCGACGCTGTTCCACCCCAACGGCGTGTACCCGCAGAACTGGGATCCGGACGGGGTCGGGCGCGAATACAAGCTGTCCCGTATCCTCGAGCCGCTGGCTCCGGTTCGGGACCACGTCAGCGTGATCTCCAACCTCGGCACTGGGGCGCAGGGCCACGTTGGCGCCACGTCCGCGTTCCTGACCGGCACTCCGCTGCACAAGAAGGCGGCAGGCCGGATCAACACGCCCAACATGGGCACCTCGCTTGACCAGTTCGTCGCCGAGCGAATCGGCGGCAGAACCGGCATGCCTTCGCTAGAAATCGGGGCGGAACCGCCGCGTTCGGGCGGAGAGAACGGACTGGCGATCTCGTACGCCAACACCGTTTCGTGGCGCTCCGACAACACCAAGGTCGATCCCGAGATCGAGCCGCAGGCGGTCTTTGACCGGCTGTTTGGGGTCAGCAAGAAGACACGTCGGCAACTCGCCGACGAGGCCAGCATCATCGACCACGTGCTTGACGATGCCAAGGTCCTGCGCGCCCGCGGCAGTACCGCCGACCGGCGCAAGCTGGACGAGTTCCTCACTTCGGTGCGCGACGTGGAGGGTCGCATCGAGCGCAATCTGAACCCGGCCGACACCGAGGCCGAATGGAAGCCCGTGATCGAGCCCGAGCTGTTCAGGCCCGAGGCCGGTATCCCGCAGACCCGCGACGAGCATCTGCGGCAGATGCTGGATCTGATGGTACTGGCGTTCCAGACCGACACCACGCGGGTGGCGACCTTCATGATGGCGCACGGCTTCAGCCGCCAGAACTTCACATTCTTAGATGGCGTCAGCGGAGACCACCACTCGATCTCGCACCACAAGGAAAATCCCGAGCTGACCGAGCCCTACACCATCGTCAGCCGCTGGTACGTCTCGCAACTCGTCTACTTGGTCGAGAAGATGGGCGCCATCGACGAGGGCGAGGGTCGCACGCTGTTGGACAACACGATGATCCTTTATGGTTCGGCGCTGAAGAACGGGAACGGCCACACAACGCAGAACCTGCCCGTCCTGCTAGCTGGGCGCGGTGGCGGCAGGCTCAATCCCGGGCGCAGGATCGTGCTGCCGGATGAGACGCCGATCACGAATCTCCATTTGACGCTGGCGCAGCACATGGGGGTCGAGGCCGACAGCTTCAATACGAGTACCGGCACAATCACTGACCTGTAACGCCGCGGCCGCGACGGGGGCGCTCTTGCGGCATACCTAGGGGGTGGCTGTTCCCGCCCCGCCGTTGATCACTCGCCGAGAAATGCTTCCAGCTTGGTCTTTGCGTCGCTGAAATAGTCCGGCAAGTCCTCCACTGGGCCGCCAATTTCGAACACGAGCAGGCCCTCGTATTCGATCTGTCGGAGTTTCGCAATGAGCCGCGGGTAGTCAACGAAGCCGTGGACTAGCGGCTTGTGCTCGGCCCACGTATCTGGCTCGATATCGTGGACGTGCATATGGAAGATCTTGGGCCCCAGCACGTCGATGATCTCGAGCGTGACATCGTTGTAGGCCTTGATCCCAGCGGGCGTGCCTTTCTCGTCCGGAGGCACGCGGGCAAGCAGTTCGGCGAAGTTCTTCTGATGGCCCACGTCGACGGTCGCGCCGACGTGTTCGTGATCGACTTCGCGAACCAGCCTCGTGAAGTCGGCCACGGATTCGGGATAGCCGGTCTCGATCGCCAGTCGGAACCCGAAGTCGCGCGCCATGTCCCCCCAGCGGCGAAAGTTGCTGAGCATCATCGGCCAGGCGTCTTGCAGGGACAGGTGCGCGGAGCGCTGCACGTGGATGTTGGCCAGTTCGGCGCCGACGAAGGCCGTGGCTTCGAGAGCGACGTCAATTCGCTCGACTCCGAACGCATGGGAGGGCCCGAACGGCGAGAAGTAGGGCGTGTCGACCCATGGCAGGTGCGTCGAGACGTAGCGGAACGGCTCCAGTGCCGCTTTGAGCCGAGCTCGGCCCTCGGCTCCCAAGTCTCTGAATTCAAAGCCGGGAGGTACGCCCGGGCGAGCAGCCACCGGGCCCATCGGGTGCAGCTCGATGGTCTGGAAGCCGAGATCGCGCAGGATCCCGATTGACCGAAACAGTCCGTATCCCGGGAAATAGGGGTTTGCTCCGATGATGGCGGGATCGAGGCCGCGCTTCTGCGCTTGGGCCTTGAGTGCTGCTGCGCCAAGTGAGATCTGTAAGAAACGACGGCGATGCATGGAGTCTTCTCGTTTCGAGTGCGTGACGACGGTATCGGCTACCGTAGCACGGCGCGACATTCCAGCCTTAATTGCCAAGGGATTCCGGAGCACAATAGTCCTTGAGGACTGCCCTTCCAAGAGGAAAACACTCCAAGGAAAGTCGACGTTCTTGCGCAGGATTCTTGAGTCGTCACGTAGGGAGGCAAGGTCCCTCCGTCGTGCGTCCATCTCCAGCGGAGCGCCTGCGCAATCCGGTTGGCTGCCGCACTGGTCGCGGCAAGGATCCAACAGCGTGTGAGTTTGTCTGTTGCGACACCCGGCCTTGATTCCGCTGGCAATGCCCTCGAGAGAGCGGTGCACCTTGAGTGGAGTTCCGGCGCAACGTTCTGGATGGGGGATTCCGGTCCGCGGGTGCCGGAAGGCGGTTCGGCGCAAGCGAACGGCATTGCGCCCAAGCCTAGCTGGTGCCGGAGGCGACACCTCTAAGCGTGTAACTGGTGCTTCGCCCGCCCGCTGTGCTTCGTACGAGGATCCCGAGTTCAAGAAGCTCGGTGATGTCGCGAAGTGCTGAATCATCCGAGGTCTTGCAGATCTTGGCCCATTTCGACGTCGTGAGCTTCCCTTGAAAGCCGTCAAGCAGCCGATTCAGCATCTCGCGCTGGCGTGAATTGAGGGACACTTCACGCACCGAATCCCAGAAGCGGGCCTTCGCCAGAACGGCCCCAAGTGTTTCTTGAGCTCCTTCGATCGCCCTGTCAAGACACTTCAGAAACCACTGCATCCAAATCGTCACGTCTAACGAGCCCTTCTGGGTCCGCTCCAGAACGTTGTAATAGTCCGCGCGTTCCTGCAGGATCTGGCCTGACATGCTGTAGAACCGCTGTGAAGTCCGCTCGGACCGAGCTAGCAGCATGTCGGCGACGGCCCGAGCGACCCGCCCGTTTCCGTCATCCAGCGGGTGAACCGTTACAAACCAAAGGTGGGACAGCGCGGCCTTCAGCAGCTCGTCGGTTCTTGACGGA
Source organism: Terriglobia bacterium (assembly GCA_009838515.1). Taxonomy (GTDB): domain Bacteria; phylum Acidobacteriota; class Terriglobia; order Bryobacterales; family UBA6623; genus VXMF01. The sequence continues at coordinate 124,853 of VXRL01000002.1, forward strand.
GCGTTAAACCAGTCCAGGAACTGCCGCATCTCAGATTCGATCCGCTCCGCCTTCGGCGCTTCGAAGTGAACCCGTTCGCGGCCGATCGGGCCCGAGACGACCTGCATCGGTCTGCTAACGTCGTCCCGCCACGCACCGACCCGTATGCGCTTCATGCCGCTACGACTCGTTGGAAAAAGCGCGGCCTGCCACGAAAATATCCTTTCCGACGTGAGCGCCTGATCGTAGTTCCCGGTCGCGTCGATCATCATCTCGACTACGCCCTCAACCTGAAGGTCGGGCTCTCTCAGGCCCGCGATCTCAATTCCAAGGCGTCGCGCAATCGACGAACGGACTGGTTCCTCGTCGAGTCGCTCGCCTTCGATTTCGCTTGTCTTCACGACATCCTGTGTGAGAGTGCGCACAATCGCCTCCTGCCTGAGGTCGAAGCCGAGCGACTCCATCTGGCCCATTAGGTGCCCCTGTTTGTGCCGAACCTCAGACAAGATCTGGAGGATAGCCTCATTTCGCCAGCTGAAACGAGGCCAATCCGGCTGTTCGTGAATGTAGCTGAACGAGGCCAATGCCGGGCTCCTGCGGAGATTATCGCACTTATTTACCGCAGATTATGCGGCCAATAGAATCTATTCGCAGTGCCCGAGTCGCAACGATCCAGTTCATCGCTTTGGGCTTGCGCTGGCTGGCCCACGGTAGAAAACTACTCCAGCCATGCGGGGCATCGAGTGGCACCGGCGAGGCTCCTGGGCCGGTCCGCGCGCGTGGAGCCAGCAGCCACGTCGAACGTTCTTCAGCTCTGGCCGAACTTGTCGCCCCAGTGTGCCAGGGTCGCGCCCTCGGCAATGTCGGCTGTGCCTGCCTCCCCACCCGAGCCCCCTGGGCCACGAGGTCCGCCCGTGCATCCTGTTGATCGGCGGCGTCGCGTCGCCGCCACCAACCTTGCTTGCAACGAGCCCGCCTTGCTGCTCGCCGCCGAACTTGCCAGAAATCGACGGCTGAATCCGTAGCTCAGCAACAGGCCCGTGAATCTCGTGAGCAATGTCGACGAATCGGAAATCGATAAAGACACAAGTGCGTGGTTGGAGCTTCAGGAATACGCTCCGGCGGATTTCAGCGCTGGTTTCCGACGACCTCTACCGCAATGGCACCGGCAGTGTGGAGAGACTCTTGGATTCCTGCCGTGTCTCGTGCTCCCGCAACTTGCAGCACCACGCCTTGGTCCGGCAGGACCGGCACGGGAACGCGCTCGCGCCTGCGGATCAGTCCAGACTCCCAGAGCAGGGCGGCGAAAATCCCCATGACCGCCCCAGCCATGGTTGTCTCGAATGTCACCACGCCGGTGGCCCAGCCCGAGTTGATCGGCATCCCGCCAGTAATCAGCGGGTAGTCGCGCTGCGCCCAGTAGACTAGCGCGGTGGCTCCGCCGCCCACGGTGATCGCCGAGAGCACGGCAATCAGCGACATCCGGCTGCGCCTGGCCAGCGGAGCCGGCTCCAGTTCGAGCGGTCGCAACGAGTAGATCTCCATTGCGCTGGCAGGCACTCCCAGCGCGGCAAGGCCGGCGATCGCCGCCGCGGCGTCCTCGCCCCGTGAGAACTCAGCGTGCACGTACTCCATCGTCGTACTCCCAGATGGCGATGATCGGAAACGCCTTGACGAATAGCAGGTACAGCAGCACCATCGCCGCGAACGTCCCCGCTGTGATCGAGAGTTCGATCCAGCTCGGCGCATAGCTGCCCGAGGCTGCGGCTAGCGGCGGGGTTGATAGCGGCGGGATCACGATCAGGAACCGTTCGAGCCACATCCCTACGAGCACTGCCGCGCTGCTGACGGCTATGGTCGGGATACTGCGCAACCTCGAGATCCCCAGCAGCACGAGCGGAACGACGAAGTTGCAGGCCACCATGGTCCAAAAGAGCATGCCGTAAAGGCCGTGTTCCCGGATTTGGAACACACGGATCTCGGAAGGCAGGTTGCCGTACCAAGTGGTGAGGTGCTCCGAGAACGTGAAGTAGCCCCAGATCAGGCTCATCAACAGCAGCAGCTTGCTCAGGTTCACGAAATGGACTTCGCGAAGGTACCCCTCCAAGCCCATCAGCTTGCGCAATGCCGCCATCACCAGCACCAGCGCCGCGATGCCGCTGAAGATCGCGCCGACCACGAAATAGGGCGCAAAGATCGTGTTGTGCCAGGTCGGCATGACCGACATCGAGAAATCATAGGCGACCACCGAATGCACTGAAACCGCGATCGCCAGGATCACAACAGCCATCAGCTTCATGGACCGCTCCAAGGCCTGCCATTGCCGGTCCGAGCCTGTCCATCCGAGCGACAGGGCCCGATAGATGCGGCGCTTCGCTCCTTTGTTGTGCCTTGCCAGCTCGGCCAGATCCGGGATCAGCGGCAGGTAGAGATAGATGACGCTGCCCGCTAGGTACGTCAGGATCGCGGTCAGGTCCCAGAACAGCGGCGAGCGAAAGTTGGGCCACAGCAGGCGCTCGTTGGGATAGGGCAGCATCCAGTAGAAGAACCACGGGCGGCTGATGTGGATCAGGGGAAACAAGCCACCGATCATCAGGCAGAAGACGGTAATCGCCTCGGCGGCGCGGGTGACGGGCTTGCGCCATTCCGCCCCGGTCAATCGCAGGATCGCGGAGATCAGCGTGCCGGCATGCGAAATGCCGATCCAGAAGACGAAGTTGACGATGTAGAAGCCCCAGTAGACCGGCCGCCGAACACCCGTGCTGCCGAAACCGTTGACGATCTGGTAGCCCCATGCGAACAGAGCCCAGGCCACGATCGTGCCGCATGCGGCAACACTTACCAGATACAGCCCGCTGGCGCCGCGCATGCGCCCGAGCAAGTCGTCGCGGACGCTTCCGTGGCTCGAGACCGCAATCGGTGTTGTGCTCTGAATTGCGTCCATCGCTGCAAATGCGCCGCTAGCAGGGTTGCGGCGCTAGTCGGCCTTCTCTAGATAGAACACGCGCGGCTTGGTGCCGAGACTCTCGAGCAGCTGTCCGGACCGCCCGCTGCCGAGCTGCCTGGCGACCTTGCTGTCAGGATCGGTCATGTCGCCGAACACCATGGCCTCGGCCGGACAGGACTGCACGCAGGCCGGCTGTACGTCGCCGTCGGCCAGCTCGCGTCCTTGGGCGTCCGCGTCGAGCTTGGCGCGCTTGATCTTGTGGGCGCAGAACGTGCATTTCTCCACAACCCCGGACGGTCGGATGGAAACGTCGGGGTTGAGCTGCAGATTCAACGGCTCGGCCCATTCCGGCGCGAACCAATTGAAGAAGCGAACCGTGTAGGGACAGTTGTTGGCGCAATAGCGCGTGCCGATACAGCGGTTGTAGATCTGGACGTTGAGGCCCTCGGCGTTCTGATAGGTGGCGTTGACCGGACAGACCGGCTCGCAGGGGGCCTCGTCGCACTGCTGGCACATCACAGGCCGGTACTTGACCTTAATGTCGGGAAACTCGCCCTCGTAGTAGCGGTCGATGCGGATCCAGTGCTTCGTGCGGCCCATAGCCGCTTGGTCCTCGCCGGCGGTCGGGACGTTGTTCTCCGAGGCGCACGCCACGACACACGCCTCGCAGCCGGTGCAGCGGTCCAGGTCGATCGCCATCGCCCACTGGGGCGTCCGCTCCGCCCCTTGCTCGGTTTGCTCAGCGGTTTGCTCGGCCATCGAGTTCCTCCGTTCTAGACCCTGTGTGGCGGCAAGTCCCGATCCTGCCGCGAGAACTGCACGAGCCGCGCGCCCCCCGCGATCTTCTCGAGGCGGATCGGCGTCGGACCCATGGCCGGGCAACCGGTCTTTTCGTCACGCGCATTGCCCACGACGACCATGGGGTTTGCACCCCGCCCGGAGGCGTAACGCCCGTAGGATGCGTGCCCTTGGCCCACTGCCATGGACACGACCCCGGGAATGGCCGCGGGATTGACGTAAACAGGGGCTTCCAAGGCGCCGTACTCGGATCGGATCCGCACGTTGTCACCGTTGACGAGGCCAAGCCTTTCCGCGGTTGCCGGATCCATCTCTACCGGCAGCCCCCAGAGGGCGCTCGATGTCGGATCGGGCAATTCTTGCAGCCACGGGCGGTTAGCGCCGCTTCCAGAGCCGAATTGCGGCGACTCGTAGGCCTGAAACATCACGCCTTCCTGCTTGGCGGCTATTTCGAACGTACCCAACGTTCCCGGCGTCGCTGGCGGCTTCCCGGACGGCTGTCCTTGCCAGCCTCCGTCCCTGAGGGTCGTTGCCTCGAAGTCCGACGCTGAAGTCTCCGATCCGGCCGATTCGACCGCGGAGTGCAGCGTGCTCACCGCTTGGCCTACCGTAAGTTCCTCGAACGGCCGTTCCGCGGCCTCCGCCAACTCGGACAAGGCGGTCGCGATCGGTCGCGAATCATACAGCGGCGCGACAAACTCCCCCGCCGCCGCAATCGACGGGGACGGCGATACCGCGGGCACTTCGAGCGCAGCCTGCTCCAGCGGATCGTGATCGGGAAGGATGAGGTCCGCGAATGCGGAAGTGTCGTCCAAGAAGGAAGAGAAGCTGATCACCGTCTGAGCTGCGGCCAGAGCGCCTTGGCTAGCGGGGGCGTTGTAGGCCGGATTCACGCCATCGACCAGCACAACAGCGGCTTGCTCCAAGCGCTCGGACCAATCCTGGGAGAAGCGAGGTTGCCGGGCGAGCACGCCCAGAGGGTCGGCCGGTGGGATCACGCCCCCCGGCTTGCCCACGCAGCCGAGCAGCCAGTTCAGGGCTAACGCGGCCGCGACCGCGTCGGCGGAGTTCCGGCGTACCATCGAAGCGCCGGCCACCACCACGGGCGCGGACGCTTGGGCCAGTTCGGACGCCGTCTGCCGGATCGTCTCTGCGGGAACGCCGGCTGCCCCCGCGGCCTTTTCGAGATCGACGTCAGCGAAGATCGATACGACGCTCGCCGGCGTGTCGGCGATTTGCTCGCCGAGGAGCACGTGTCCGATGGCCGAAGCTAGGGCGAGTTCTCCGCCAGGCCAGACAGGCAGCCAGCGATCGGCGTTCCAAGCCGTGAGCGAGAATCTGGATTCGGCGTGGATCAGGCGCCCGCGCAACTCGCGACGCCCCTGGCGCATGTGCCCGTAGCGCCTCGAATACAGCACCGGCGACGCCCACCCGCCAAGGAAATCTGCTCCTATCGACAACACTAGGGAGGAGTCTTGGATCTCATAGAGCGGCAGGCCGCTTCGTCCGAATACACGTTCGGACGAAGCGCGCTCGGCGGCGAAGTCACCGACGCCGATGCTGGTAGCAGGCGGGGCGCCGACAGCCTCCAGAAAGCGGGCGATATTCTCCGAACGCACGCTTTCGCGAGCTCTTGCCAGGAAAAGGATCCTGCCGGGATCAGCGGCCGCCAATGCCCCGGCGGCCTCTGTAATCGCGTCATCCCATGAAATGGCTTCGAACTGGCCGGAGGCCCGCGGGCCGACCCGCTTCAGCGGGCCGCGCAGCCGATCAGGGTTGTACAAGGACTGCAGGGAAGCGTGGCCGCGGGCGCACAGCCGCCCGCCGCTGACCGGATCGAGGGGGTTGCCCTCGAGTTTCTTGACAGCCGCGATCTTCTGGCGGACAAGTTCCCCGTCAACCTCGATCTCGCGTTCGGAAGCCATCACTCGGGCTAGCGTGCCGCAGGCCGCTGAGCACTCGCCGCAGACGCTTGGGTGCCACTGCTCGACGCCGACCGGGACGCTCTCCTCGGGCACGAGGAGCGGGATGATTTCCTCTGCTTGGCGGCCACACGCGCCAGTAACCGCGCCGCCAGAAGCGGTCCCGACCAACTTGACAAAGTTGCGCCGATCCATGCTAGCTAGCCTCGGCCGAAACGCTTTGCCCGGGCTCGAGCGGCGTACGCGGCGTAGCCGCTGGGACGTCCCGGCGCATTCGGGCTGGCACGTTCGATTGCATCACCGGCTGGCCTAGTAGTGACATGCCAGGCAGTCGTCGGTCGCGGAATTGTCGCGGTGGCACTGAATGCAGGAGCCCATGGTGTGCGTCACCGCCTTGACCGCGACCGTCATGGACGCCACGTCGCCGTGGCACTGAGAGCAAGCGATTTCCGCTCTGGCGTGCGGCGCGTGGCGAAACTGTACCGCGGCCGTCTTGGCAAATCCGTAGATGCGCTCCCAGGGCACCTCGTGCTTGCGCTCCCAGTATTCGCTCAGGCGCACCACCTCGGGTAAGTCCGTCGCGATGAACTGGTGGCACAGCATGCACTTCCGAATTGACGGCAGTCCGGCCGAGTCGCGCGATGTCGCGCCTTCGTGGCAGTCGGTGCATTGCATGCTGGCCTTCTCGATGTGGGCGGTATGCGAAAAGCCGATCGGCTGCTCTGCTGCCGACGCGGTCTGAACGGCCAGAAGGAGCAACGCTGAGTGCATCGCAAGGGACACGAGGAATTCGCCCTAAGCGGATGTCCAGCATAGCTTAGCCGCGAATGCAGGCCCCGGTCGGATCGCGCGGGCAGCAGGCCTCCCTTTCATGCGTCTCCCAGCGCCTTGTCGATCAGTTCTCGGCACTCGGGCGAGTATTCGATCTCGAGGGCCGCCGAGCGGCCTGCCTCGGACATCTTCTTCCACGTCTTGCGCAGGATGTTGATCATGCTGTCTTCAGCTTGGTCTCCTGCAAAGGGCGCGAAATAGTGGTCCAAGAACACCAAGCACGCTACGTCCTCCAACAGCTGCGCTAGTCGGTCGGTCTTGAAGCGCTCCTTGCGGATGATGGACTGGACGCGCAGCACGCTGCTGTCGTCCAAACCGCAGTCGCGCATGATCGCGCCGGCGGTATCGGCGTGGAAGCGCCCGAGCTCCCTGCGCCAGGCGAGGTAGGCGCGCCTTCCGGCAGGGTAGCTGCTGCGCGGGATCTCCCAGCGGCGGATGTGTTGGGCTCGCACCGCCAGCCGCACTTCGTCTGGGGCATTCGGTTCTAGCCGGTCCAGCCAGGCCGACATGCGCTTCGCGTACGACAGTTCCTTGGGCTCGCCGCTGGGCTCGCGGTTGGGGTCCTCCGCGTTCGCGGCGTCGAACATTTCCATGCAGCGGCGCACGCGCGCTTCGTCCATGTCGCTCATGGTCCACCCTCGGCGGCGCAGCGGCCGGCACAGATCGCGGCCAGCGCGACAGCCGCTGTCTCGGCCCTCAATACGTTGCGTCCGAGGCTTGCGGCCTCAAAGCCGCTCTCGTACGCCAACTGCGACTCCTGCTGCGTCCAACCGCCCTCCGGGCCGACAAGGACGGTCGTCTCGTGGCCGCAGCGGACGCTTGCCACGGGGGCGCCAGCCGGTTCGGCCAATAGCTTCGCGTCACTGCCGCAGTCTTGGACAATGTCCGCGAAGGCTGTTGGCACCGCCAAGGTCGGAGCGGCCAGCCGCCGGGACTGCTGGGCGGCCTCGAGTGCGATGCGCCGCCAGCGCTCAGCTCGCTTTTCGGCCGACTGTACCAACTTCGTGTCGCTGCGAGCGGCGATCAGGGGTGTAATCGAATGCACGCCGAGTTCAGTCAGCTTCTCGACAGCCCACTCGAAGCGGGCGAACTTGACGATTGCCAGCACTACGCTCAGGCGCGGGAATTCGGGCTCAGCGGGCAGTGCGCCTTCGATGCGGAAGCGCACTTCTGCCGGCGTGCAGCTCTCGGTGAGAGCCCGATAGGCGGTCACTTGGTCGGAGACCTCGACCTGTTCCCCCGCCTGCAGGCGCGCCACCCGTGCGAGGTGATGTGCTTGGGCTCCGCGAGCGACTGCCGCGCCGCCTTCGATCACGTCCACGAACACGCGCCGCAGGGCCATTCCAAACAGCTTATCGCTTCGAATTCGAATCGCTTCGCCTGGCGGCGCTTGCCCGCCACGCGCGATTGGCGGCATCCCTTGATCGGTAGACTGGAGCATGGGCCTGGGAATCGGAGCGCAGGTCGAAGCCGGCGGAGGGCACTCCATCGCTGCTGACGAGACGGCGCGGGTGGTCAGAGACCGGCTGCGCCCGCACTTCGAGGAGCTGGCGCAGTGCGGGTCCACACCCGAACTGCTGGGCCACAGCCTGTACCGGCAGATCCAGCCCCTAGCGGATCGGGTGCTGGCCACGACTGAAAACGGCACGTTCGCGCCTCCAGATGCTCCGGCCAAGTCGTCGTATCGCTTGCTGGCTTGGAATATCGAGCGCGGCATAGAGTTCGAGGCCCAGATGGAGGAGTTCGGGGGGCATGACTATCTGCGTTCGGCGGATGTCCTGCTACTCACCGAGACTGACGTGGGCATGGCTCGGTCGGGAAATCGCAACGTTGCCCGCGACTTGGCCCGCGAGCTGGGGCTGAACTACGCCTTTGCGCCCTGCTATTTGAACCTGTCCAAGGGTGCCGGTGTTGAGAGCGAATCGGCGGGGGAGAACGACGTGGGTTTGCACGGCAATGCGCTGCTGAGCCGTTACCCCCTGCGCAATCCGCGCCGCATCGCATTGGGGAACGGCCGCGACAAGATGCGCGGCCGGGAGAAGCGGCTGGGCCAGCAGGCAGCCATCGCCGCCGAGGTTGACTTGCCGGGGCTGCCGCTAACTGCTTGCTCGGTTCATTTGGACGCGCAGTCCCGCCAGCGCCACCGGCGAGACCAGATGGAGTTGGTGATCGACGGACTGCCGCCTGACGGACCAGCCGTGATCGCCGGAGACTGGAACACGACGACGTTCGACTCTTCGAGCGCCCGCTCGGTGATCATCGGGTATTTCGTGCGGCTGACGTTCGGTGTCAACAACATGATCAAGGGCCACTTCTTGCGGCCGTACGCCTTCTTCGAGCGCGATCTGTTCCGGCTGCTGGAGCGGCGCGGGTTCGAGTGGCGCTCGTCGAACGTGCTGGACGAACGGACCACTTCCTACGATGTCGAAGATGCCAAGACACACAAGAACCTGCGCGAATGGGTGCCTGAGTGGTGCTTCGATTTCGTCCGCTGGGCCTTGAGGGACTTCGACGGCAAGTGCCCGCTGAAGATCGACTGGTTTGCCACTCGGGGCTTGTCTCCGAAGGATCCGATCGTGTTGCATGAGTTTCGCGAAAACCGCGTGCCGCCACTATCCGACCACGATGTGATCGGCCTCGACCTGCCGGTTCCCGCTCGGACGGCAACATAGCCGCCCTCCCTGGATCGCCCTGCGATCTCGCGCTGCTACCACGGGTCCTTCTGGACTCGTTCCAGCGGCTTGTCTGTCATGGTGGGTCGAAACGGCTCGCGAGATCCCATGTCGTAGCGGTCGCCCGGCGCGAGGAAATAGAACCTGCCGGCCGGTGGGATCTTTCGCTGGTTGTCGTAAATGACGGCGTAGCTCTGCCCGATGACCTCGAACCGGTCCCCCTCCACCACGATCGCCGTGTTCTCGTCGATTCCGATTCCCAGAAGTTCCGGGTGAGACTCGATCACTTCGAGAAGGTCGAATTGGCGGTTCCGACGGAGCAGGTGCTGGTCTATCCCGACATTCTTCAACAGTCCGAACCCCTCGATGTGATCTCCCATCATCACGGTGTTCGTCTTGGTGTCCCCGCGGATCAAGAACGAGCCCATGATCGACGCCCCGGCGGAAGACCCGCTGATCACGCCGCCCCGATCCAGTAACGCGAGCAGTTCCCTGTGGGTAAGGGTGTTCAAGTACGCGTCGGCCAAGCGCCACTGCCGGCCTCCGCCGAAGAACACGCCGCGGGCGCGGCGCAGCGGAGCGACGAATTCGTCCGTATCGGCCACGCTCGGGTCGTAGGTGTGCAGAACGGTGATGTCCGTTGCGCCTGCGGCCTTGAAGGGGCGCTGGCCCTTCCAGTGCTGGTCGTAGTGCGGAGCTCCTCCGGCGGTCGGGATAGCCACCAGCGGGGCGTCAGGCCCCCCGGCGAGCTCGATGATTCGGTCGACGATCGCCGGGTCCCGCATCGCGCCGCCGATGATCACTAGAGATCCACGTGCAGGCCCGACAAGGGGGCTCTCGGCTGCCGGGGGATCTTGTGCGCTGGCGGGCGCGGCTACGAGAAGCAGCGCGGCCGCGACGAACGCGACCCAGCGTGTCGATTTCAGGCCTGCTCCGTGCAACTCGCCGAGTTTACCTCTGGGACGATCCGGCGGTCAACGAATCGCAGTCACGCGCGGCCCTGCCGGCCCTGCCCGATCCAGGCCTCGCGCGGCGCGACTGTAGGGCTGTAAGAGCGAGAGATCGGGCGGGAACTTTGTCCGGCGGTCGTGCTTGCGCTCGCCGCCGCTAGGGAAGCCCCGCCGCGGGCGCGGCCGAACAACGCTCAGGCTTCTCCGGCCGGCCCCCTCTTAGTGGAATCAAGGGTTCGCTCACGAACGGGACGTGGCGCAGACGATGCGCGTTCGAAGGGGCCGTCGGCTGCGCCTTGAGTCGGCGCATGGGAAAGGACCTCACCGCCTATAATTTGGGAAACGGCCCATGCCAGTTTTGGAGGCGTCAGAGGTTGCGACCGTGCCAGACTCGCTGGCGCGGGAGGATCACCGCATCATCGCCGACATGATCGGCGAAACCTCGACAGTGTTGGATTTGGGCTGCGGCGAAGGCGACCTGCTTGCTTGGCTGGCGCGGAACAAGCGCGTCGAGGCGCGCGGGGTGGAGATCGCTCCGGAGAAAGTCCGGCGGTGCGTCGAACTGGGCCTGTCCGTCTATCAGGGAGACATCAACCAGGGCTTGGCCGACTACCCAGACGCCTGTTTCGACTACGTGATACTCAGCCAGACTCTGCAGGTCGTGCGGCATCCCCTCGAGCTGATGCGAGAAATGCGGCGGGTGGGCCGGCGGATCGTCGTGGCCTTCCCCAACTTCGGTCACTGGAGCGTGCGCCTGTCGCTGCTATGCACCGGGAAGGCTCCTCGCACGGGGCACCTTCCGTACCAGTGGTACGACTCCCCGAACATCCGCGTGCTGACGATCCTCGACTTCGAGGACCTGTTGCGCCAGGAGGGGCTCCGTGCCGAGCAGTCGTGCTTCCTGAGGCGCGGCCGGCGGGTGGCCAGCCAGCCGAATCTCCTAGCTGATTCGGCGATCTATCTGCTCAGCTAGCGCTCCGGTCTTCCGCCAGCAGTTCGTCGACGGCTCGCGCCACAGCCTCCGGCGTCACCGACAGAATGCAGCGGGGCTCGTCGAAGGCGTAGCAGCGGTCGCCCGGGCAGGGCTTGCAGTCCCAGGCGGTCTCGACAACCCTGTGCCGTGTCATCCACGGGTGCCAGGTCTTTGAGTTTGAAGATCCAAAGATTGTCACGCAGGGGACATCGAACGCCGCCGCTATATGGGCCGGGCCGGAGTCGTTGCCCACGAACAGCCGCGCGCCGGCCAATAGCGACATTAGGTCTGGCAGGGGCAGTCCTTGGCGCACCTGAAAGTCCGAGAGCTTTGCGGCAAGGTCTGCCTCGTCTGGGCCGCAGACGAACACCGGCTCCAGTCCGTGACGCTTTCGCAGCCGGTCGGCCAACGCTAGGAAGTGCGCGAGCTGCCAGGTCTTGGTGGCGTAAGTCGCGCCGGCGTGCAGGATCGCATACGGCTGGTCTGCATCCGCCGGCGCTGCTGCTAGGCGGGCGCCCGGGATCGGCTCTAGCGTTCCGGCTAGGTGCATGACGGCCGCGGCGTGGTGCTCGGCGGTATGTACGCTTTCGTGCTCGTCGCGTCCGAGCACCTCTTGCGGGCGCGGGATCTGAACGTTATAGGCCCAGCGCTGGCGGAAGTGGGCAAACCCCGCCCGCCAGCGCGCCCCGGACAGGGCCGTGCACCAGGCCGCCGTCGTTCCGCCGTGCATGTCAACGCACAGGCTCGGCTGCAGCGCACGAAGGTCCCGCACCAAGCGGGTCTTGCTCAGGGCGCTGGCACCCGTTGCGAGGCGCACGACTCCGTCGATGTCCGGCTGGCCCGCCAGCACGTCCGCGAAACGCTCCTCCATCGCGACGTGGATGCTAGCGCGGGGCATCGCCCTGCGCAGCAACGAAAAGGCGGGAGTCACCAACACCGTGTCGCCGAGAGACCGCAACCGCACCAAGACGATCGAGGCTTCGGGCGAGAGTCGGGAGAGAATCGGATCGCTCACGCAGGCAGCTCAGGCCGCGCGCGATTCGGCCACTGTATCGAGAAACCCCCTCGCGGCGGTCTCGATTCGCCCGAAGTCTTCGTTCATCAGCCAGCGCTTGTTGACCAGTTCGGAGCCAACTGCGACCGCGCTAGCCCCGGCCCGGAAGAAGTCTCCGGCGTTGGCTAGGGTCACGCCCCCGGTCGGCACGAGCAGCACTTGGGGCAGCGGGGCCTTGACGGCTTTGATGTAGCTCGCACCGCCGACCGCACCTACGGGGAAAACCTTGACCATGGACGCCCCGGCATCCCACGCGGTCATGATCTCGGTGGGTGTCAGAGCGCCGGGAATCACGCATTTCGAGTAGCGATTGCAGATTTCTATGGTCGCTAGGTCGAGCGAGGGGGTAACGCAGAACTGAGCGCCGGCCAGCATGCAATTGCGCGCCGTAGTGGCATCTAGGACGGTGCCGGCACCGAGCACCAAGCGGTCGCCGAAGCGGTCGCATGCCGCTTCTAGCGTCTTGATCGCCCCCGGGACGGTCATCGTGACCTCCAGTACCGGGATGCCCGCGTTGTAAATCGCCTCAACGGCGTACAGCGCGTGCCCGGCGTCATCGGTGCGAACGATCGGGATGATGCCCACATCCAAGATCGTGTTCAGAATGTCCTGCTTGGCCATACCTGCCAAATCCTAAGCCGATACAGTACCAGAGCGGCCGATCTTCCGGCAACGGCTCCGTTCCCATTGCGCCGAAGACCTCGCGGCCGCGCGATGCCGTTGGCGCGGCCGGCGCTTCGGACAGCCTGGCGAATTACACTGGGAGACCGTGGCAGTGCCGGCCTTGGCGGTGACAGGCGGAGACCCCCTGCGCAAAGCTCCATACCCGGAGTGGCCGACCATGAGCGGCGGCGATCTGGAACGGGTTCGCAAGGTGCTCGAAACCTCAGGCTGGGGTGGCAGCAGTCCGCCGGTCGCAAGCTTCGAAAGCCTCTTCGCCCAGTATCACGACGCGGCCTTCGGGGTCGCCGTCTCGAGCGGCACGATGGCACTGGAACTGGCCATGCACGCCCTTGGGATTGGCCAGGGCGACGAAGTTATCGTGCCGGCGCACAGCTTCGTCGCCACGGCCACTGCCGTCTGTCGGGTCGGCGGCGTTCCTGTCTTCGTCGATATCGAAGCGGACACCTACAATATCGACCCCGTGAGGGTCGCAGAAGGGCTTTCCACTTCCACCAAGGCAATGATTCCCGTGCATTTCGGCGGGGTGATGGCGGACATGGATCGCCTCGGCAGCGTTGCGACGGACAGCGACACGGTCGTAATCGAAGACGCGGCCCACGCCCATGGCGCCGAGTGGTTCGGCACGCGCGCGGGCGGCCTGGGGATGATCGGCACCTTCAGCTTCCAAAACTCGAAGGCCATGACGGCGGGAGAGGGCGGCATCTTTATCACCAGTGACGAGGGCGTGGCCGGCAAGGCGCGTTCGATCGCAGATGCCGGGCGGCTGCCGGGCAAGGGGTGGTTCGAGCATTTCGAGGTCGGGACCAACCTGAGGATGACCGCAATGCAAGCCGTGTTGCTGGGCTCACAACTCGAGCGCTTGCAGGATCAGATCCGCCTCAGGGCGACCAATTTCGGCCGCTTTCGGCGAGAACTGGAAGGAATTCCGGGCATTGACTTCCAGCAAGCGCCGCCCGGTGCCACCGTGCAGACGCGGTATATCGTTCCGGGCCGCATCTCGGAGAGCGAGTTCGGAACGGACCGCGACCACTTTGTCGCCGCTGTTCAGGCCGAGGGCGTGCCCGTGCGGCCGTTCTACCCCCATGCCCTGTATGCGAACCCGCTGTTCGACCGGCAGCCGCACCGCGTACTCCCGTGCCCGGTCGCAGAAGCCGCGACCCGCAATGCGTTTTGGCTGCCAATGAACATTTTCATGGGCACCCGGGACGATGCGGCCGACGCCGCTCGGGCCATAGCCAAGGTCCACGAAGCATACAGGAGCAGCGGGTCGGAGAAGACGAACGGATCGCCCGGCGTGTGACAGCCAGCGCGCGCCGGAAACCGGTCTCAGTCTTGCCGGGGCGGCTCGCGGATCGTGTGGACTTGACCCGCGGCCAAGCCCTCCAAGCGCTGGTCCGTACCGCTCGGCCAGCGCAGTTCGAGATCGACCTCCGTGGCAGGGCCCAGTCCGAAGTGCAGCCGCAAGTCGTGCTGCGATAGGTAGCTGCCGCCGCCCCTGACCTCCCCTCGCTGTGTCTTGTCACCGGCGATGACGCGCACCTTCGCGCCAATCGCGCTGCGGTTCGAGACGCTGCCCTCCAGGTGCAGCACGATCCAGTTGCCCGAGGCGCTGCCTTGCTGGGCTAGCAGCGCTGGCCGCTCGTTCTGGCTATTGATCAACGCCTCGACCCTGCCGTCGTTATCGATGTCGGCCAAGGCTAGGCCCCGAGCCGCGCGCTCTTGCCGCATCCCGGGGCCGGCGCGGGCCGAGATGTCCTCGAATCTGCGGCCCAGCAAGCTGCGATACAGCACGGGCGGCTCGCGATAGCTCAGGTCGCTATCGACGAGCGTTTCGACTTCGGGGAAGACGTGGCCATTGACTAGGAGTATGTCTCGCCAGCCGTCGTTGTCGGCGTCTAGGAAGCCGCAGCCCCAGCCAACGAAGTGCGTATTGACGCCTAGGCCGTAGCGAACGGTCGAATCATCGAAGTCGCCGCCTCCCCGGTTGGTGTACAGGGTCGAGCGCTCGTCAGAAAAGTTCGTGCGAAAGATATCGTCACGACCGTCGCCGTCCATGTCGCCGGCGGCCACGCCCATGCCGGAAAGGGCCTCTCCGTGCTCATCGAAGGCCACGCCGCGCAAGACCGCCTCGTCGGCGAACGTGCCGTCTCGCTGGTTGACGTACAGGATCGACGGAGTGCGGTCGCAGGCGACGTAGATGTCCGCCCAGCCGTCCCCATTGAAGTCTCCGCTGACGGCTCCGAGCGAGTAGTTGCGGCCGGGAGCGGCAATCCCGCTTGCGCGGGACGCGTCCGTGAAGCGGCCCGTGCCTTCATTGCGCAGAAACTCGTTGCGGGCGAACGGCAGGCCTCGCGGTCCGCAGGCGACGGGCATGTCGCGATAGAAGCAGTACGGGTTCTGGCCCGGTTTCGGCGTGCGCTCGAAATCGAACTCGAGATAGTTGGCAATGAACAGGTCTAGATCGCCGTCGTTGTCAGCGTCGAGAAAGGCGCAACCCGTGCTATAGCTGCCGCTGTCGGGGACTGGCAATCGCTCGAACCGCTCACCGGACTGGTTGCGATAGAGGCGATTCTCGCCCCAATAGGTGACGAAGAGGTCGGCGAGCCCGTCGTTGTCCACATCGCCGACGCAGGCGCCCTGCCCCCAGCCCTCGCTCAGCAGTCCTGCTCGCTCGGTCACGTCAACGAAGCGCCGTCCGCCTTGGTTTTGGTACAAGCGGTTCGTGCCGCCCTGTCCCGACACCACGAAGGCATCGGGCAGGCCGTCGGCGTTGAAGTCGAAGAAGGCGGCGCCGCTGCCGGTGGTCTCGAGAATCCAAGCCTTGGATCGGTCTCCGCCGTTGGGAAATACGTCTCGCAGTCCCGCGGCAGCGGCGATATCGATGTAGCGCACGGATTCGGCGACAGCGATCGGGGCACTGGCAATCAGCAGCGCAAACGCCGCGCGTGCGGTGCCGCGCGCCTTCACGGAACCTCGCCGATCCGCTTAAGAAAATCGCTGAACTCGCCTTCGGACGGGGCCTGCAACTCTTCCAGCGCCTGCTGGACACGACGGGCGTCCTCGCGTCGCCCCGCATTGCGGTATGCCAGCATCAGGCTGTAGTGTGCGGGCTCGCTCGCCGGATGCAGCGCCAGCGCGCGTTCGAGCAGGGCGATCGCCTCGTCGTACTGTTCCCGGCTGGAGCGTTCTTTGGCCAGAGCGATCAACGCCTCGGGAAACTCGCCGTCAAGCGAGACTGCTCGCTCGAAGTGCGCCAGGGCTTCGGATGGTTGGCCCAGCACTTGGAGGATCTGGCCGACTTGAAATTCCGCCACCGCGTCTGAGGGGTTGAGCTCCAGCTCGGCGCGGAATTCTTCCAAGGCCTCAGTGAGCGCCTCCGGCTCGTGGGAGCGCATCAGCAGGGCGCGTCCCAAGCGGTAGTGCAGGTTCAGCGTTGCCGGCGCCTTCTCAATGGCCTTGCGGTATTCGCGCACGGCGTCGTCATAGCGCCCTTGGATCTCGAAGATCTCAGCCGACAGCTGGTTCACTCGAAACGATGCCGGGGCGGATGCGAACATCGCCTCGACCGCATCGTTCCAGCCTTTCAGGTACAGCCTGGCGGTCTCGTACAACACGTCGGGGTCTTCGGAGAGCTCGGAGGGCATGCCTGTCAGAGCGGAAAACGCGGCATCGAACCGCCTCTCCGCGATGGCGCAGCGCGCCATAGCCAGTCCTGCCAGCTTGGCGACGGTCAGGTCTTGCCGGTCCGTCGCTTCGAGGCGTTCCAGAGCCTGCGCGCACTGGCCCAAGGAAGCATCGACGACCGCTTCCAGCGTGGGTGCGCGCGGATCCGAGGAGGCCGCGAAGCGCTGCTTTGCGGCGGTGTATTCCCCGGAGCCGAAATGCCGCAAGCCATCCTCGAAGGGCTGGTCAGCCGTTGCGGGCGGTCCTGCGGAAAGCAGGCACGCAAGCCCTGCCGCGACAGTCAGTTGGCCCCTAGTGGCCGGCATCGTCCATCATCAGGTCCAACTCGCCAAAGCGATGGCGGCGGCGGTCTTCCAAGTACCGGAAGGCCAGCATTGGCGGATCGCCGGGTGCTAGCCGGCCAGTGGGCCTGAGCCGGTCGGACGCGCTTACACCGATCAAGCCCAGGCGGCCGGATCGCTCGATATCCCGAAGCAGCTGAGCCTCAGCGTCTGCGTTCCCTGTGACAGTGGCGGCCGCGCCGAGGGCCAGCACGCCGACCGAGAGCTTCAACGCCGCCTCTCGAATCGCTGTCATCAGCAGTTTCACTGAGTGGATTATATGGGAAAGCGGCGAAATCACTACAGAGCGCGCTTGCTCAGACCGCGGAGGGATCGAGGCCCAGCCAGCGGGCGCAGCTCAAGAAGACTTCCTCGGGTCTTTGAGGCGTGTCTGAAGCGAGCAGCGGGAAATCCGGCGGCGCGATTGCGAAGAGCGCGTCCATGCCCGTGCCGACGAAGAGATACGCCGTGTTCC
This sequence comes from Terriglobia bacterium, assembly GCA_009838515.1. Lineage (GTDB taxonomy): Bacteria > Acidobacteriota > Terriglobia > Bryobacterales > UBA6623 > VXMF01. The sequence continues at coordinate 142,142 of VXRL01000002.1, forward strand.
GCCGGTACTCGGCGTATTTCTCGCATTCTTGCCAGATGTACTGGTAGAACACTTCCAAGTCGACGTACGAGCCCAGCATGTCTGCCTGCGTTGGAATCGGGTTGGTCTCCTCTTGGTCGGAATAGATCAGCAGGCTGCTGAACGGCTTGACCTTGTTGCGGATGCCGAACGAGGCGAGCAATACCGAAGGGCGCGCCCGCCGGATGGCCTGCAGGGAGGCCCATTCGACGAACGTGTTGTTGATCAGCAGCGTGCCGTTGCCGTTGAGCAGGACCGACTGGAGGAAGTCCTGCATGACCGGATCGCGTCCGGCGGCTCGCCTTAGGGCCCCCGGATTCATCTTCTGCAGGCGCTCGCCCAGCTGACGCGGCCCGGGAATCTTCTCTTGGGTGACCAGTTCGTTGACATCCTTCATCAGCGCCTGACGCAGATCGGCCATGCGCTCGAAGCTCAGGCCGGTCCAGCCGACGAACCCGCGGGCCAGACGCATTAGCGGGTCCGAAGCCTCCACCACCCAGGTGTCAAACTGGCTTTCGGAGCGCTGCTCGCCGTAGAGGTCGAAGATGCTGGGGCGCCGCCCGGACACGGCGGCACCGCTCAACAAGCGGGCCAGATAGTCGCGCAGCGGTGCATCCTCGGCCACCGCTAGCGGCACGACGCGACCGCGATCGCGGATTCGCGTCCACATGCGGTCGGGTCCCATCGGCAGTTCGGCCGGAGAGACGACCGCCACCAAGCGGGGCTTGCCCGCGCGAGCCACCTCGGCATCGAGCAGCGGATCGATTTGGGCGAAGATCCCGGCGATGGCTTGGCGCCATTCCGCGAGGTAGCGATTGCGCTGCAGGAAGTCGACGTGCTCGAGCGTGAAGTCTTTGGTCTTCCAGATTCCCCCGCGGATGTCCATCTTCTGCTCGACCTGCCGCAAGGGGCCGAACAGTTCTGCGACGGCTTCGTCGGAGGATCGCTCCAGCAGGCCGAACAACCGCTCGAAGTAGTCCTGTTCGGCAGGGAACAAGCGCTGCCAATCCCTGATGCGGTCAAGGGAGTAGACGGCGAACGTCGCGGGGAGGCGCTCGAAGAGGCCGCCATCGATCAGACGCTTGATTGCTGGACTGTAGTTCTGCATAGCGTCCGGCAGGGCGCGGTGCCGGGCACCGGTCCGTCCACTCTAATCATCGGCGAATGGCGCGGATCGGAACGCAGGCCGCCAGCGGTCTGCCGTGGTCCCGTTGGCGTTCGCATCGCACTGTCACGATTGGGCCGGCCGCACCGCTAGTATCGCCGGAACTGTCGTGGACGGCAAGAGATCTTCGGTGGCTGTCGGGGCGTGGCCACGCAGGGCTTGCGGGGCTTGTAGGCCTTGGTGGCGCTGAAGAGTCGGCGACCCTGTCCGGCCCTCTTGCGACAATAGGCGTCATGGTTCACGTCATCGCGTCAATCCGCGTCAAAGAGGGATCCTTGGACGAGTACATAGCCCTGTTCAAGGAGAACGTGCCGAACGTCCTCGCCGAGGACGGCTGTGTCCAGTACGCGCCGTGTATCGATGCCGAGACTGGCTGGAAGACGCAGGCCTTGGACCCGCAGCGCATGACCGTAGTCGAGCAATGGGAAAGCATGGAAGCGCTGCAATCCCATTCCCGGGCTCCGCACATGGCGGCTTTCCGAAAGACGGCGGGGCACCTCGTCGAGGGCATGGTGTTACAGGTCGTGGAGGACGCCTGAATCGGAGGCGGCCTGCGAACGCTTCAGGCCGACTCGTGGATCAGCCCGCGCCTGCGGGATTCCTCGCGAACGTCCGCGAATAGCCAAGTGCCTACGTACATCAAGGGTGTGTCCGCTGCTGCGACCAGCAGTTTGAAGGCGTAACTCGCAATGATTACCGCGCCTATCTCGGACCACGACCAGACGCCGTAGAACAGGACCGTCACGACAGCCGTCGTGTCGATCAGCTGGCTCAGCATGGTCGAAGCGTTATTGCGCAGCCACAGATGGCGCCCGTCTGTGAGCTTGCGCCAGAAGTGGTATAGGCGGACATCGACGAATTGCGCGAGCAGGTAGGCCACCATGCTCGCGAAGATGGCGCGAGCGCTCTGTCCGAACACCGCCATGTAGTGGTCTTGGATCGCGGCCTCCTGCAGATGGGACACCGGCAGCACCCGTCCGATCTGCAGCAGCACCAGCATGTATGCCGACACCGCGGCTCCGGTCAGCACGATGGCGTTGGCGCGCTGCTTGCCGTATAACTCGCTGATGAGGTCGGTGCAGAGGAACGTGATCGGATAGGGCAGCACGCCCAGGCTGATCGTCGCCACGCCTATGATCGGCAGCGGAACGTCGATGAACTTGAAGACGAAGGAGTTCGCCAGGACCAGGCTGGAGAGGAAAAATCCGGCCAAGAGGAGGAATATGAAGTCGAACCGCTGCATGCCCCGTGGTGGCCTGACTTCGCATTGAGCGGGCTAGCCTAGCGAAACGCCCAGTTGTTTGAGCCGTTCGCTGGCCGCCCTGACCCTCTCCGCGGCCTCGGCCATGCTGTGGTAGGTCACCGCCACGTCGTCGGCCTCGGGGCACTTCAGTTCGTCCTGCGAGGAGTCCCTGCCGTTGGCACGGTCCTCCAACCGCTGGGCCGCCCGTTTCAACGCCGAGGACAGCCCGGAGGCTTGTGACTTGAGGCCGTCCAACCGCCGCCGCTGCTCGGTGAGTTCCAGCGTGGACTTGCCGATCTCTTGGTGGCGTTCGGCTTCGGTCATACCCGTGCTAGACTGCGATTGAGAGGCACCGGACTGCCGGTTCAGAGCTGTCGCTCCCCTCGGTGAACGATGGGGCGCGGTAGCCAAGTTGGTAAGGCTGGTCCGTGAAACGATTGATCGCCGGTTCGAACCCGGCTCGCGCCTCCACCGTTCGATTCGATTGTACCGCTGGGACGGGCCGACCTACTCGCAGTGGTAGACCACGCCGCTGAACAGCGAGCGCTCCACCGAACCGATGGTGCGCCCCGAGAACGACCGTAGCTCCACGCTGTGCCACGTGCCCGACGGCCTGGCCGAGTGCCGCTCCATCGCCGACATCAGGACGGCCATGTTGTTCCGCTGGATGTCACACGAAGCCCGCTCCCACGCCACCGTCATCGCCTCGTCGACGGTCACAGTCAGCAGGCCAAATTCCGGATCGGCCTCGTGCGACACGATGCCAGCGGCAATGGCGCTCTCGGCCAGCGACTCCTCGATGCCCGCCTTCCGGTCCCGGGCCTTGGTGGCCTCGTATCCCGCCGTTGCCCAAATCCGCTCGCGCCGTTGGCGGGCGTCCCGGGCCTTGCTCTCGATCCCCCAGTTGAACGCCGCCCACGTCCCCAGCAACACTGCGATGATGATTCCGCCGATCACTCTGGCCGCCATCTCGATTCCCTCCCTCGGAAGGCCAGAATGGGCCTCCCGTCCCCGTGGTACCGGCAACGGGGAGGGGCCTGCGACGGCAACGCAGGCTGAGATACGCTGGTGGAGACAGGGGCCCGGCCCGAACGGGACCGGCGTTCGCCTGATCCCTCTCGCGACCCGGGCCTGCCGGGGATAGCTACCGGGCCCCTGTCACATCGACCCGGAGCGGCGCGGCTCCTCGTCATGATCCCTCCCGCCCGGCACGCAAGGGTGCCGGGCCCGGCAACCGTCGCTCGGGAAGGAGAGAGGTCCCGCGTATTCGCCGCTTCCGGGTAGCTACTCCCGTCCGCTTCGTGTTGGCTGTTGTATTCCGCAGGGGACCCGACTCGGGGCCTTCCCGCACAACGGTTGCGATCTAAGCCTAACAGGCCCGCAGGCCCGTTGGATAGCGGATCGGGGAATTTTTTACAAACGGGCAGGTATCCGGCCGCTACGAGCAAGCCTTCTCCAGCAATTCGTCCATGCTCCACGGGTGATCGGCCAACCCCGCCGCCATGGCCGGGGTCTTCCGCAACGTGGTGTGGACCTTGCAGAAGTTGTACGAGGCGAACAGCAGGGCCAAGGCCGCCTCCAGCATGTCCCAGTCCTTGGAGAACGCATAGGTCTTCCGGCTGAACCGGCGCAGCCACCCTCGGAGCGTTCCGTTGAAACGCTCGATATAGGTCGTCTCGATCTGGCTGACATCCGGGTTCCCGAACACGGGCTCCACCCGGCCGGGATTGGTGACCTTCACGATCCTGCCGTAGCTGGCCCGGTCGGACAGCCCGGCCTCGATCGCGAGTTCGTACTCCGGGTACCCGTCGGTGCTGATCTGGAACCGCTTGGCCGAGGTGGCCTGACGGACGGCGAGGATGAAGCGGGCCGTGTGGGACAGATCCCGCTTGCCCAGGTGCCACGCCACGATCAGGCGGGTCGTCCGTTCGATGGCGATGAACACGTAGGCATCCCCGACCGTGTCGGGATCCTTGGCCGTGACCCGCCGCTGCTTCTTGTAGACGAATCCCCAGATCTCATCCAGTTCCAAGTGATCCACGTCCACGTTCCGGATCCTGTCGCGGAGCAGCAGGCGGCAAGCGCCCCCGGCCTTGGCCACCAACGACAGGACCGTGCAGCGCGGGAGTCCGGACAGCCGGGCGGCCGACCGGACCGAGCAGCCCTCCACCAGCAGCTCCGCCGTACGGCAGGCTTTCTCGAACGGCAGGTACATGTTCCCCACCGAGCGGCGGGGTTCGGATTGCGTTCTCCCGCAGCGGACGCATTGGTAGCGCCGGGTGCCGCTACGGTTCTTCCCGTAGTCCCGGCAGCGGCCGGAGCAATGTTTGCATTGCATGATTCCCTCCCTGAAGGCCGGGAAGGGACTGCGAAGGCCGCCGGTCCGGTACAATCCGGATGTACGCGTGAGAACCGTGCTGGTTGACGGCGGCTTTCCATGTCCTCCCTCGGCCATCCCACGGGGCGCTCCAACGCCCCGTGGGAACTTCGTAAACAACAAACCGTGCGGAGGAACTGGAGGAGTAGGAGCGGGAGACCGGAGTCGAACCGGCACCTCGGGATTTGGAGTCAGGCGTGCTACCGTTTACACCACTCCCGCGTCTGATTTCCCGGCCCCTCCGCACGTCCACAGGGGCCTGACAAGAAAGGCTCCCGTAGGTGTTGTACGGGAAACGGTTTTAGGTCAAACGCAGGATTGCCCGCGATTTGCTACCGCTCGGAGGCTAAACGGCTGAGCCTGTTACAGATAGGGCTCGAAAATAAAGTTTCCGCAAATGCAGGCCACCACGGCATGCCCGGGCCCTATAGAGATACGATTAGGTTGGCATGTTTCGCAGTGAAGGATTGAATCGCCGTCAGACGATCCGGTCGCTCGCCGGCGGCGGACTGCTGCTGCCCGGCCTGCTGTCGGAAATGATGGGTGCCACGGCGGATGATCCGCTAAGCCCGAAAAGGCCGCACCACCCCGCCAAGGCCAAGCAGGTAATCTTCCTGTTCATGACGGGCGGCGTGTCGCACGTTGACACGTTCGATCCCAAGCCTTTCCTGCGGCAGAACCACGACCAGCCGTTCAGCAAGAACCGTGTCTACAAGGGGGCCGACTGGGAATTCCGGCCTTACGGCCAGAGCGGCATCGAAGTCAGCGACTTGTTCCCCGAGATCGGCAAGGTCGCCGACGACATCGCGGTCGTGCGTTCGATGACGAACATCAACGGGGACCACTTCGGCGCGACTCTGGGCATCCACACCGGATCGGCGACGTTCAACCGCCCCAGCATCGGTTCGTGGGTCAGCTACGGGTTGGGCACGTTCAACCGAAACCTGCCGTCATTCATGGTGATCGCGCCCGAGATTCCGTATGCAGGCGGGCAGGTCTGGGGCTCGGACTTCTTGCCGGTGCTGCATCAGGGCACGCGCATCGTGCCGGGTGAAGAGCCAATCGCACACATGAGCCGGCGGACGACCAGCGACCAGCAACGCACCGAGCTGGACCTGCTGGAGTACTTCAACCGGCAGCACCTGCACGGGCGCGAGCGCGACACCAACCTGGCAGCCCGCATCAAGTCGTACGAGACGGCGTTCGGCATGCAGGTAGAAGCGCCTGAGGCGTTTGATCTCACGAAGGAGTCCGACGCAACCCTGAAGATGTATGGGCTCGAGCGCGGCAGCACTGATGGCTTCGCGTGGCAGTGCTTGGTGGGACGACGACTGGTCGAGCGTGGCGTGCGCTTCGTCGAGCTGATCGATGGTGGCACGAGCATCGACAAGAACTGGGACACGCACGCCAAGATGGCGAACTACAACCACATGGCCAAGAATGTCGACCAGCCCATCGGAGCGCTGATACGAGATCTGAAGTCTCGCGGCATGCTGGACGACACCCTCGTGGTGTTCACGACGGAGTTCGGGCGCACGCCGACCTGTCCGTCTCCTGGTGCCGAAGGGCGCGGGCACCACGCTAGGGTCTACAGCTCATGGCTGGCTGGAGGCGGAGTCAAGGGCGGCATCGTCTACGGGTCCAGCGACGAAATGGGCTTTGACATCGCCGAGAATCCCGTGACTGTACACGACTTCCAGGCCACCATATTGGACCGGCTGGGCTTGGACCACGAGCGGCTTACCTACCGCCACGCCGGGCGCGACTTCAGGCTGACCGACGTGCACGGCCACGTGGTCAAGGACATCCTGACCTGATCTCGCCCGCAGCTTGATCCCGGTCCTTGGTGCTGTAGACAGTTGCAGGCACATGTATTTCCGGGCTCCGTCTGTAGTATCCCGAGAGTGCCAGCTCGAAGGACTATCGATGCGCGCTTCTGCCCCGGGAACATTACTCTAGGCGCGCCGTCAACAGCAGGAAGATTCCGTCCGCGATGCCCCTCACCCCAGCCTTGCCGACGACCAATGTCTTGCCGTGCGCTGCGGTGAGCATGGTCTCGATTTGCGCCTCTTCAACACCTACAGCTGAGTCAGTCCGCCTGAATTTGAGGCTAATCAGGTTCAGCTTGATCGCCTCCGGCGTAGGGCGCTCGTCGGCCACGCTGAGCATGACGCTATAGTCCACCCGATCCTCGCTCTGGATTTGACCCTTTACGGAGGCGAGGCGGCCGCCGGGAGCGGTGCGAACAGTCAGGGACTCCAGCAGCCGGTATGACGAGAACGGAAACGTGTCCCGGATCTCGTCGATGGCCTCTCGCAGCGGTTCCGGCGTTACGGACGAGTCCGCCTCGCTGCGGAATGCGCCGACGAGGTGGAGGTCTACGACCACGTCTGCCGGCGCTGGATCTGCCGGTGCTGGATCTGGCTGCGGCCTATCTACTTCGGCGAGTGTTTCGAGGACCATGGAAACTTGCGCAGGGCGTCCTTGGACCATCACTACGCCTAGCGCTGGATCTGCCTTGACCAGCGGTCCCGACTGGCTCACAAGCCTTGCCAGCACGTCAGCCTGTGCGTGCTTCGGGCGGTAGATGCGTGTGAGTTGCTCGTCTTCTGCGCCGGTCAGCGTTGCGGGCGAGCCAACCAGCAAGAGCAGGGTCAGGCAGAGTGCGGGAATAGTATGGCGTGTCATGTTACCTCCTTCAGTCGATCAGCCAGTGAATTTCAATCGCCGGGTTGTCCGATGGGATGCGGACCCTAACGCCACTGCCTTCGCCGTCGGCATCCGCAATCGAACTCAGCTTGACTGCGTCGAGCGGGTCGGCGGCGGTCTCGGGCCTTGCCGCTGCGGGCTGGGCAGGCGATGATCCCAGCCGAAAGGGCTCGGAGAGAGCGAACCCCTGCGCGGGAGGCCGGGCGGGGGCCAGTGCCACCTGGGGTAGCTCCAAGGCTTGCCAATCCGGTTGCAGGCCCAAGATGGCAATCGAGACGCAGGCTGTCGCGACTCCTGCGATGCCCCAGCGCAGCCGGTGCCACAGTGACACTTGATCGGAGTTGCCTTGCTCGACCGCGATCCGAGACAGCACCTGCGTTGGCAGTGCGGAGCGCAGGTGAGGCGGCATTGGAGCACCGCTTTCCATCACTGCTGACCGGACCACTCGGAACTCATGCACCGCTTGCGCGCAGGCCTGGCAAGAATGCAGGTGCTGTGTGATCCGGCGGGCTTGGAGCTCCCGGACATCCCCTCCGGCGAAGAGCGAAAGCTCTAGTTCCTTGGGGCAGGTCATGTCTGGCTCCGTCTGTCTCCAAGGATGTATCGGCGCAGCTTTCCGCGAGCTGCGCTCACTTGCGACCGAACAGTGGCTTGGGTCGTTCCGAGGGCCGCCGCGACTTCTGTGGTCGTCAGGCCCTCCAAGTCGCGCAGCGTGATGGCCGCCCGCTCCTTGTACGGCAGCCGGGCAATAGCGCGGCGGGTCAAGTCCCGCTGTTCTTGCAGAGAGGCGGTCTCGAACGGTCCCGGATCGCTCGCGGCCAAGACCTCGGTGTCGATCTCCGCCGTCTCCTTGCCGGGCCTGCGCCGGACCATGTCGCGACAGACATTTACCGTGAGCTTGTAGAGCCACGCTGCTAGGTCCCTCTTCGGGTCGAAGCTTGCAAGGTGGCGGAACGCCCTGAGGAACGCCTCCTGCGCCGCATCCTGTGCGTCCGCATCGTTTCCCAGGATGGCGCGGGCCGTGCGAAACACTTGTTGCTGGTGGAGTTCGACCAGGCGACCGAATGCCGCCGTGTCCCCAGACTGTGCTGCCGCGATCAGGTGCTGAGCCGATTCGGGGTCGCGAGCGGGAGCCGAATCCCCCCTCATCCAAGCGACCGGATTGCCGACAGGAGCTACTCCAGCCACGGCCATCACATTATGAATACTCTTCGCTGGCGCAATTCGTGCAAACGAATTTCGCGGCGCGGGCGGCTGGCGCGACACGAAAGGGCCCGCCGGGTTCCGGTCGGACTCCGCCAATCCATACCTTCAGTCGGGTGCCGCGCCACCGTCCGGCCTGCCAAGATTCGCCAGAAGGGCTCGCAGGCCCGGGCCGACCCGCCGAACGCCACCGCCTCATGTCGTCTCCTGCCGACAGCGCGCAATTTGCGCCTGCGACGGGCCGTGTGCTTATACTGGTAGCGGTGGGGTGGATAGGTCTGGGAAGGATCTTTTCTCCCAACTGTATTTCGGTTCCGGCCGAGTTCCGGAACAAGAGGAGACGACGAACTACATGCGACGAAGCTCGTATTCTTTGATCCCAGCCGTGCTGCTCGCGGTGCTGCTGGCCGCGGTGCCAGCCATGGCGCAGCGGGACATGGGCACGCTGCTTGGCGGCGTTACCGACCCTTCGGGAGCTGCTATTCCCGGGGCCACGATCACGATTACCGAAGAGGCGACCGGCGTGACGGACACGGTCGAGTCGGATGTCATCGGCAACTACATCAGGCCCCTCATCAAGCCGGGCGTCTACACGATTGCCTGCGAATCGCCGGGCTTCAAGCGGTCGGTCCAGAGCGGCGTGATCCTGCAGTCGGCTGGCCGAGTCCAGGCCAACTTCGTGCTTGAGATCGGCGAGGTCACGGAAACCATCGAGGTTTCCGCCGCGCCTCCGGCACTGCAGACCGAGACGACCCAGATGGGCGGCACGCTAGAGAACCGCCAGACCAGCGAGCTGCCCTTGGGCGGCCAGCGCCGGTTCGCGTTCTTGGCCCGCACCGTGCCTGCGGTCGTGCCGGCCGAGCCTGGCGCTCGTGACGCTGCCGGCGGCGGCTTTTCGGCCAACGGCGTGCGCTCGAACGGGCAGAACAACTTCCTGCTCAACGGCGTTGACAACAACGTGAACGTCATCGACTTCATTAACCAGACCGCTTACGTGGTCGGTCCGTCGGTCGAGGCCATCGGCGAGATGCAGATCTTGACGAACGGCTACAACGCCGAGTACGGCCGCGCCGCCGGCGGCGTGGTCAACGTGACGATCAAGTCCGGCACCAACGAAGTCCACGGTACCCTGTTCGAGTTCCTGCAGAACACCAAGCTCAATGCCAATCCCTGGGAGTTGAACCGGAACGGCCAGCCGCGGCAAGGCTATAAGCAGAACCAGTATGGTGCTGCCGTCGGTGGCCCGATCGCTAGGAACCGCACGTTCTGGTTCGCCGACTATCAGGGCACGCTGATCCGCGATAGCAGCCTGTCCAGCACACTCACTGTGCCGGCCCCCGGTATGGCTCAAGGCGACTTCACCTCTGTCTTCCGTGCAGGCGACGTACTGGGCCAGGACGCCCTCGGCCGCGACATCACCCGCGGGCAGATCTTCGACCGAACCACGCAAAGGGAAATGGACGGTACCGTCATTCGCGATCCGTTCCCCAACAACATGATCCCCCAAACGATGTTCGACCCGATCGCCTCGAACCTGATCGGCCAGTATCCTGCTGAGAACCAGAACCTCACGCCTGCGGGCGAGCGTCCCGGCGGCAACTTCTTCACCACGCGCAATGCAACCCGTGATGTCCATCAGTTCGACGTGCGGATCGACCACAGGATCTCCGACAACGACAGCCTCTTCGGCAGCTTGAGCTGGATCGACGAGCAGAAGTTCCAGTCTCCGCCGCTTCCCGGAGAATTGGATGCCGGGGGCTTCTTGGGAGAAACGGAGGAGAATCTCAGCCGTGCGGCGATGATGAGCTACACGAAGATTTGGTCGCCCACGTTCATCACCGAGTCCCGCATCGCCTACTCGCGCCTGATCACTACGCGTGTGCAGAGCAACGCTAACACCGACTCATTCTCGGATCTGGGCTTTGGCGGACTTAACCCGTTCACCACCAACAATGGCGGCTTGATGCGCTTGGCACCGCAGGGTTATAGCATCGTCGGCGGGTCCGAGTGGCTTCCGACGCAGGAGTACAACAACGTTTGGGACTTCATCCAGAACGTCTCTTGGAACAAGGGCTCGCACGCGATCAAGTTCGGCGCGGAATACCGCCCGATCGGCTTCCCGTTCTTCCAGGTGCCGTCTCCTCGCGGCCGCATGAACTTCAACCGGAGAGACTCGGACCAAGTTGGATTCAACGACACCGGCGACGCCATGGCGTCTTGGCTGCTCGGCGACGTGGACTGGGCTCGCATCACGACCGCGAACTTCATCTCGTCGTTCAAGGATGCCTATTCGTTCTTCGTCCAGGACGACTGGAAGGTCTCCTCCAGGCTCACCGTCAACATTGGCGTGCGCTACGAATTGACGACTCCAATTGGCGAGAAGTTCGGCCGCCAAGCCCACCTGGACGTGTTTGGCACCGATCACAGCCAGCCGACACTTGTCATTCCCGAAGGCAAGGACCAGGATGCTCCGCTGCCGCCGAACTTCGCCACCGACTACCCGGCGATCGCAGTGTCGCGTGGCCAGACGTCTCTATATCTCACTGAATGGGATCGAACGAATATCGCTCCTCGGATTGGCTTCGCCTATGAGGTGATGCCCGGCACGGTAATTCGCGCTGGCTACGGCATCTTCTACGGTGCCGAAGAGAACGAGGGCGGAAACCCGAATCGCGGCGAGAACGTGCCCTTCAACCAAGAGACGAGGTTTGTCAAGGACCGGCCTTCGGACCGCAACCCGTTCGTCCGCAAGTTCTCGAACGGCTTCCCGGTCGATTCGTTCACGCTTCCCGCCCCGATTTCCTTCCGGTCGCTCTACACGCAGCGCCGCTGGCCATTGGTGAACAAGTGGAACTTCAACCTGCAGCGCGACTTGGGCTGGAACTCTGTGCTCGAATTGGCCTATATTGGTTCCAAGGGCAACCGCCTGACCGACAACTACCAAGGCAACCCGACAGTTAACGACCCGCGCCCGAATATTTCCTCCTTCGACCGGAGGCCATTCAAGGACGTGGTAGGGAATGTCGGTATCACCTTTACCAACAGCAACGGCCGCTCGGCGTACCACGCTTTCACGGCGAAGCTGGACAAGCGCTACTCGGACGGTGTAGGCTTCCTCGCTGCCTACACGTGGGGTCACGCGCTGGCGGATACGGGCACGACTCTCTCTGGCGGACCTGGATTCCGTACGCCGCACCAGTCTTTGGAGTACTCTCACGCCAGCTTTGATATACGGCACCGGTTCGTGCTGAGTGGCAACTGGAATCTCCCGACACCGAGCAACTTGAGCGGTGCCGCGAACATGATCGTGGGAGGCTGGCAGCTAAACGGAATCCTGACTCTTCAGACTGGCAACTACTTCAGCATAGGAACCAACCGTGCGATCTGTTCCTGTACGGGAACGACGCGTCCGGATCCGGTTTCGGGCAGGGATCCGAACGCGGCCCCTTCAGGCGGTCGCTCTCCTGAGGAGTGGTTTGACACGTCGGCGTTCCAAGATCCGGCGGTCGGCACCTACGGGGCTCTCGGCAACTACAGCAACATCGGCCCGCCCACCAACACAGTGGATCTGTCGCTGTTCAAGGACTTCGCAATCACGGAGAGTTCCAAGCTGCAGTTCCGCATCGAGTCGTTCAACCTGATGAACACGCCTCAGTTCAACCGTCCGAACTCGACGCACGGGTCGGGTAACTTCGGCCGGATCTTTGGCACTCGCGGCGGCCTGAACAGAAACTTCCAGCTCGCGCTGCGGTTCATGTTCTAAGCGGCTGGTCCGCTTGGCTCACGGCCTCCGCCCTCCGGGGCGGGGGCCGTTCTCGTTGTTCGCCGAGCAAGCTAGTCACTTAGCGCCTCGGTCAGCGCGCGGGACGCGCCCTCGGCAATCACAGCAACGTTGGGCCGCCGGCCTTTGCTGAGGTGACTTGCCGTCGGCCCTGAGGCGGCTTCCGAGCTCATTGGCGCTCTTCAGGGCCACGGTGAGAACTCGTTGCTTGTCTCCGGCCTCAGCATGATTCAACCATGCCTGCTGAGTCGCTCCACATATGTCCAGTGCAGGTATGCGGTAATGGAGTAGTGGAGGTCAGGCATCACCCTCTGCTAATGCGCTCGACCGCCGATCAACTGATTGATGCCGTGGACTCCCGGGATCGCGTCATTCGCTCGATCAAGCGAGGGGACGCGTTGCGGCTGGGAGCAAACTTCCGAGTCGCGCATCTGTTCTTGTTCAACGATGACTCCGAGTTGCTGATGCAGCGCTTGGCCGCATCGAGACCACGCCATCCGGGTTGCTGGGGTTCGTCTGTGGCCACGTGTCTAAGGTCGGGTGAGAGCTACGGAGAGGCCATCGTCCGCCGTGCCCTCGAGGAACTTGAAGTGCGCCTCCAAGATCCCCAATTCGTCGGCAAGACGGCTATGTCAGACGAAGGTTGCACGAAGTTCATATGCCTCTATTCGGCGATTTGGAATGGTCCGATCACTGTTGAAACGGACCATATTTCTCAGGCTCGTTTCCTGCCAATAGAAGAGGTGGCTCGGTTGCGGGAGGAACAGGCTTGGATGCTAACACCTACGTTCCTGCACTTGTGGGATGCCTTCCCTCGGGGTGAAGACGAGATCCGCACCTCCGCGCGCGTCGAGCCTGAAGTCCAGAGCTAGTGCGCGCAGTCTTTCAGGCCGGCCAACCGCAGTCCGCGCGGTGCGGCTCGGCATTCGAGACTGGCCTACCTGCCGCATGCTTGGGTCCCATGGCCAGCGGGGCAACGCCGAGGTCGGCTGGGCTAAGGTAGGAGTCTGGACAGCGCGACACCTCGTGCTGCTAGATCCAACTGTGCATGTGTGCCGACGCCTGGCAGCTTGGTCTGGATCAGGCCTTACTTGCCTCGAACGTTGCTCTCTCGCCTTGGTTTTGGTGGTTGGGTTGTCACCTCAGATTTCCGGCGCCGCCAACTATGAGGACATAGCTTCTCAGGCGGGCCTTCGCGTTCCCGTTACCTTCGGAAATGCAACCGAAAGCAACTATATCTTGGAGACCACCGGAACAGGTGCCGCCATATTCGACTTTGACCGTGACGGCGACAGCGACATCTTCGTCGTGAACGGCACTACGTTTCCACTCGCTCAAGCAGGCAAGAGCCCGCCGTTGATGCTCTATGTAAACGACGGCCGAGGCCGCTTCACCGAGTCTGCGCTCGAAATGGGGCTTGCAGCGAGGGGCTGGGGGCAGGGTGCGTGCGTGGGCGACTTTGACAACGATGGCTGGGACGATCTGGCCGTCACCTACTTCGGCTCGAACGTTCTCTACCGCAATCAGAAAGGCAGGTTCGTGGATTCAAGCGGCGGGCTTGGTCAGGCGGCTGATTCGCGTAGGTGGGGCGCTGGCTGTGCGTTCTTGGACTACGACCAAGACGGCTTGTTGGATCTGTTCGTCAGCAACTACGTCGACTTCGATCCCGAGAATACACCCAAGCCCGGCTCATCCGGAGCTTGCGAGTGGAAGGGGATCCCGGTCATGTGCGGTCCGCGAGGGCTTCCCCGTGCGAGCAACCAGCTGTATCGGAATCTGGGAGACGCTCGATTCGAGGACGTTTCTGAGACCGCAGGAATCCTTGAGGCAGGAGGGCGCTACGGGCTTGGCGTCGTTGCGGCAGACTTCGACATTGACGGCGACATCGACATCTATGTCGCTTGCGACATGACGCCTAGCCTGCTGTATCGCAACAACGCCGACGGTACCTTCACCGACATCGCCTCCGAAGCCGGCGTGGCTTATAGCGCCGACGGCCAGCTCCAGGCCGGAATGGGGGTGGCCGTGGCCGACTACGACGGCAACGGCTTCCTCGACATTGCGAAGACGAACTTTTCGGGCGATTTGCCGTCGCTCTACAACAATGAAGACGGCGTCTTCTTCGAGGATCTTGCATTTGAAGCGGGACTCGGGGCGCACCAGCTCCTTGGCTGGGGGGCGCTCTTCATTGACGCCGACGAGGACGGCTTGCCGGATTTGATGCTCGCCAACGGCCATGTATACCCGGAGGTGGACGCCGCTGACATCGGCGAGACCTACCGGCAGCCGACCCTCCTGTTCAGGAACCTCGGCACGGGGACGTTCCAAGATGTCTCGGACACGGCCGGTCCCGCCCTGCAGGTGCCCCGGCCGGCCCGCGGCTTGGCATCCGGTGACTTGGACGGAGATGGCCACCCGGAAGTTGTCATCGTCAACGTGAACCAACCGCCAGCGCTGTTGAAGAACGTTCCTGACGGCACCAACGCACTCGTGCTCAAGTTGGTTGGCGTTGAGTCGAATCGCAGCGCAATCGGCGCCCGCGTGGAGGTTTCAGTGGGGGGGCGCCGACTGACTCAGGCTGTCGTGGGCGGTGGCAGCTACTATTCGCAGAGCGACTTGGCCCTGCACTTCGGACTCGGCCAGGCCAACCGGGTCGAGGCCGTTCGCGTGACGTGGCCCCGCGGCCTGAGACAGGAGTGGACTCACTTGGACGCCAACAAGCGCTACGTCCTCACCGAGGGGTCTGCGGAACCGGAGTCGACGCCCCTGATCCGTCACCAAGAGGAGGGCTCGCGGCCGGCCCTGGCACGGTAGGTCGATTCGCGGCTGCACGGAACGGCATCGGACGATCCTGCCGCGAAGGCTTGGCGGGACGCGGCATCAGTTCGAAGTCGCGGTCAAGAGAGAGCCCTAGCCAGACTCACCGCTGGCGCCGGATGCGGGGGCGGAGTTGACTCTGCCAGTTCTTGTACTCGGCAAGCAGTGTTTGGACGATCATCGATCGGTTCGAGGCTAGGTTGCGTGTCTCGCCGATGTCGGCCTCTAGGTCGTACAGCTCGATTCCGCCCTTGTCGGCCAGTAGCTTCCAGCGCCCCTTGCGGATCGCCCAGCCGGTATCGGAATCCTTGTCGATCCAATTCCAGTACAGAGCCTCGTGGAGGGGGCGATCCAGCCGTCCCGCCAAGGCAGGCAACATGTCGCGGCTGTCAAGTTGGAGTTCGTCGGGAGGCTCAATGCCGGCCGCGGCAAGGACGGTGGAAAACACGTCGATGGAGATCACGGGTTCGTCAGAGACGGTTCCCGCTGGAATCCGTTCTGGCCAGCGCGCTAGGAACGGCACGCGAAGGCCGCCTTCGTACACGCTGTGTTTGAAGTTCCGCAGTGCACCGTTGTTCGCCGTGGTGCCTCGAGCGCCGCCGTTGTCGGACAGGAAGATGACCAGGGTGTTGTGGGACAGATCGAGGCGGTCCAACGTGTCGAGAATCGCTCCCACTCCCTCGTCCATGATCGCGAGCATGGCCAAGTAGATGCTGCGCTGCGGATCTGGGCTTGCATAGCGCCGAACGTAGTCCTGTGGTGCCTGGAGTGGGTTGTGGACGGCGTTGTAAGGCACGTAGGCGAAGAGCGGCCTGTCCCGGTTTTCCTCGATGAAGGCGATAGCTTCCTTGGTGATATTTCGCGTCAGGTAGCCAGAGTCGTCTATCGGCGACCGGTTGCGGTAGATCGAGCGGACGTCGTCCGAGATGGCCAGGTCGAAATAGTCGTGCCCGCCATGGCCCAGAAACCCGTAGAACGTGTCAAAGCCCCTCTCCAGCGGGCGGAAGGGCGGCGCATAGCCCAAATGCCACTTGCCGAAGGCCCCCGTGGCGTAACCGTGGTCGCCGAGGACTTCTGCGAGTGTGGTCTCGGACCTCGGCAGACCCGCCCGCGAATCAGCGGCGGTGTAGAAGCCGAACCTTTGGTGGTACCGGCCCGTGAGCAGGCCGGCCCGGGTCGGCGCGCAGACAGGACAACTCGCATACCCGCTGGTCATGCGTGCGCCCTCCCGGGCGATCCTGTCGAGATTCGGCGTCTGGATCTCGTCCGGGTGCGGGTAGCAGCTGATGTCGGCGTAGCCTTGGTCGTCAGAGACGATCAAGACCACGTTCGGAACTGCGCCGGCAGCCGCGGCGACCATGAGCGAGACCAGGGATATGAACAGGGGTTTCATCCTCGATTCCTTTCGAAGCTCAGAAGCATGATGACCGACTCCGTGCCCACCCGGTTGACAATCGGACTCGCCGATGTTCTACGGAACCCCAGCCGCTCATAGAGACGAACTGCGGGATTATCGATTCTGACGCTCAGGCTCACTCCAGAGTAGTGGACCTGACAAAGGCTCAGCAGAGCCTGCAGGGTCTTCGTGCCCACTCCCAGCCCACGGGCCGGGGCAATCGTCCCGACTGCCAGCTCCGGAATGTTCTCGCCCACATAGTCCGCGCCTGCATCCTCGGGGGAGAAGAGCCGCACCCACGCGCAGCTCACCGGGTACCCGACGCTGTCGGACTCCGCCACGACGCCGAGATCGCCTTGCCGGCCCCAGTTCTGCCAGTATCTTCTCAACTCATGGTCACGCAGGGCCTTTTGAATTGGCTCTCCAGATTCCTGCATGCGAGCCGCTAGGGTCAGAAAGCTAAAGATCAAGGTCGATTCGCTCGGCAACACAGTCCGAATCTGTACGTCCATGACTTGGGCGGAGTGTATCACGGCAAAGGGAAGTGACTGCGTGAGCGGCAGAAGTGGCGGACCGCCCCCCTGAACTCGCGAACCGAACCCTCGAACTGGGGCTCTGCTAACGCCAGAATCCTGACATTCCCCCGACTGGCGGGAAGTCAGCCAGCACTGCGCGGCAGCAGCGGCTGCCAAGAAACGCCGGATGCCAGACCCGCGACCGGATTTGACCGCTACTTTTCGGATTGGGCGCGCCGGAGATCGTCCGAGAGCACCACGGCCTCAGCGACTTGTTTCATCGGCATACGCCGACGCCTGCTCTCCTGCTGCAACTTTAGGTACGACTGCTCCTCTGTAAAGCCAAGGTCCCGTTGCAGAATCCCCTTGGCCCTCTCGATCAGCTTTCGCGTCGCCAGCTGGCCGGTGAGCTTTGCGACTTCGGAATCTAGCCGCGCCCGTTCGATCTCGGCGCCGACCAGATGGCCGATTGTCGATACCAGCTTCGTCTCTTGCTGGGAGTGCTCGTGGCACTGGCGGTGCTGCAAATTCAGGACGCCGATCAGGCGTCCTCCGGCGAGGATCGGGACCGACAGAAAGGCCTCGAATCCGTCTTCGGGAAGCTGGCTGAACGTGCGGAAACGCTTGTCGCGCATCGCTCCGCCCGATATCGCGACCCCTTCCCGATTCTGCGCCACCCAGCCGGTGATGCCGTCGCCCAGCGGAATGCGGAGATTGCCGACCGCCTCCGGATGCGGGTTCTTGGACGCGCGCAGGACAAGCTGGTCGTCTTCGAGCACGTAGATGAAGCAAGAGTCCGCGCCGACCACGTCGTTGAGGAATTCAACGATCTGTCCCAGCACCTCGTTCAGGGGGTCGGCAACGGCCAAGCGCCCGCTGATTCGGTGCAGGAACTCGAGATGCGCGTCCCCGTCGAGGCCGCGCTCCTCATAGACCGGCTCTACCGTCGATCTCCGATTCATCGGGTCGACCTCCTCGATCGTTTCAACTCTCACTCCAAGTCCATCCTTCCCAATGTGGCATCAACTTCTCCTCATGAAGATCAGGTGCAGGCCGCGCAAGCCTGTGCAGCTGCAGCGTCGCCTGCTTGGATCACGTGCAGCGGCGTTGCGAGCAGCGCGTCGAGCTGCAGTTTCGGCGGAAGCAGCAAGTACACTCCGTCACCCGCGACCCGCACGGGAAAAACCTTCAGCGTGTAGGGTTCGCCCGAGAGGCACTCGCCCGTGTCGAGCGAAAAGGGCTTCTTGTGCAGAGGGCAGGTTACCTTGGGCGAGAGCCCAGCGCTGCCCGCGATTCCCCTGGCCAGCACGAAGGCGTTCTTGTGCGGGCACATGTTCTGACAGGCCCGCCACTGGCCCCTGTCGGTCAGGTTGAAGACTGCGATCTGGGTCTCGCCGACCTTCACCGCCGCGCCTCCGTTCCGCGGGAAGTCGGCAACCCTGCCAACTCGGACCCATTCGAGCTTGCGCCCGCGCTGTGTGCCCCCGGTCGCTTTCGACTCGCCCAGGGTCTGGCCCCCGGGAAGCTTGATCTGCTCGAGCCTCACTCCATCCTTCGGCCAATCGGCCGGGCGGGACTGCCCGCGCTCGGGAACAATCTCGATTCCGGAGTCAACCTCGTCGGTGTTGACAAACTGCCGGAACAGCTTCCTCCGCACGGGATCGTTCACCACTTCCTTCCACTCGCAGCGGTAGCTGTCCACGAGAAACTGCATGCGCCGCTCCAGTTCATCGCAGATGCCGAGCTTGTCGCGGACGACCACGTCCCTAATGCGCTCGATGCCGCCCTCGAGCTGCTCGATCCAGACCGACGTGCGGGTCAGCTTGTCAGCCGTCATGATGTAGTACATGAAAAAGCGGTCGATGTAACGGATCGCTGTCTCCTCGTCTAGGGAGGAAGCGAGCAAGTCGCCGTGCCGCGGCTTTGCCCCGCCGTTCCCGCAGACGAAGAGGTTGTATCCGGTCTCGGTCGCGACCAAGCCGATGTCCTTCGATTGCGCCTCGGCGCACTCGCGAACGCAGCCGGACACCGCGCCCTTGACCTTGTGCGGCGCGCGGATTCCCCGGTAGCGCTTCTCGATGCGGACGGCGAACCCGACCGAGTCCTGGACCCCGTAGCGGCACCAAGTGGTGCCGACGCAGCTCTTGATCGTGCGCAGGGCCTTGCCGTAGGCGTGCCCGCTCTCAAAGCCCGCATCGATCAGCTCCTCCCAGATGGAAGGCAGCTGATGCACCTGCGCCCCGAACAGGTCGACCCGCTGGCCTCCTGTGATCTTGGTGTACAGGCCGTATTTCCTAGCCACCGTGCCCAGGGAGATCAACTTTGCGGGAGTTATTTCGCCTCCGGGCACGCGCGGCACGATGCTGTAAAGGCCACCGCGCTGCATGTTCGCCAGAAACCGGTCGTTGGTGTCCTGAAGTGTGTGGTGGGAGGGATCGGTGATGCTCTCGTTCCAAAGCGACGCTAGGATCGAGGTCACGGCCGGCTTGCAGATCTCGCAGCCATACCCCTGCCCGTGATCGCGGATGAGCTCTTCGAAGCTGCGGATTCCCTTGACCTTGACGATTTCGAACAGGTCCTGCCGGGTGTAGTCGAAGTGCTCGCAGAGGCTCTTGTGCACCGCCTTGCCTGCGGCCTCGAGCTCGGCATTCAGCAGGCCCGTCACCATCGGGAGGCAGCCGCCGCAGCCCGTCCCGGCCGTCGTGCTCTCCTTGACGGCGCTGATCGTCGACAGATCGTGCTCGCGGATCGCTGAGCAGATCGCTCCCTTGGTGACGTTGTTGCAGAACCACCCCTGCGCGCCGGCCCCGATGCCACCCCATATCGCGGGCCCGCCCACGCCGCCTAAGCCTGCGAGGCGCGCGGGCTCGAAAGGCAGCTCCTGATCGGATTCGGCCAGAGCGGACAGCTCGGAGTAACCGGAGGCATCGCCAACCAACACGCCTCCGATCAGCCTCTTCCCGTCCGTGCTGAAAAGCAGTTTCTTGTAGATCCCGGCGAACGGGTCGTCCACCACGAGCGGAACAGCGGATTCGGCCGGGGCCTCGTAGTCGCCGAAGCTCGCAACGTCGACGCCCATCAGCTTCAGCTTCGTCGAGAGGTTCCCGCCCTCGAAGTGCACGTCCCTGCCCGCAAGCTGGCCCGCCGCGACGTCGGCCATCTCCCAGCCCGGTGCGATCAGACCGTAGATCGTGCCGCGGTGCAGGGCGGCCTCTCCGATCGCATAGATGTCCGGATCGGTGGTTCGCAGCTGGTCGTCGACGGCGACGCCGCCACGTGGCCCGACGTCCAGTCCGCACTCCCGGGCCAGTTCGTCACGCGGTCGGATCCCAGCGGAAACAATGATCATGTCCACGCCAAGGTCTGCGCCATCCGAAAACTCCATGCCGGTGACACGGCCATTGCCCAGCACGGCCTGCGTGGCCTTTTGCAAGTGCACGCGGACTCCCAAGGCCTCGATCTGGCGCACCAGCAGGTTCGATCCCGCCTCGTCCATCTGACGAGGCATCAGGCGCGGGGCGAATTCGACGACATGGGTTTCGAGCCCGAGGTCGTAGGCGGCCTTGGCCGCTTCCAGTCCGAGGAGTCCGCCGCCGATCACCGCGCAACTCCGAGCTTGCTTTGAGTAGTCGATGATGGTATCGAGATCCTCGATCGTGCGGTAGACAAAGACTCCGCGCTTGTCAATGCCCTCGATGGGCGGAACGAACGGTCGCGAACCGGTCGCTAGGACAACGCAATCGTAGGGGATATCCAGACCGGCTTCCGACACGACCTTCCGCTGCGAGCGGTCGATCCGCCGGGCGCGGTCTCCCACATGGAGCTGGATTCCGTTCTCGCGATACCACTCGATGCGCGCTAAGGCCAGCTTGGCGGGATCCCGATGGTCGAAGTAGGACGTGAGATGGACTCGGTCGTAAGCGGGCCGGGGCTCCTCGCAGAACGAGACGATGCGATAGTTGCGGCCGCCATCGAACTCGACCAGCTTCTCGCAGAAGCGGTGCCCGACGGGACCGTTTCCGATCACCACTGCTGTCTTCCTGCTCCCCGCCATGGGAAGTCCCTCCTCCGGATGCGATGCCCCCTGCCGCGGTATGGCTACTAGGCTGGACCGCGATCGCGCCGCCGCTAGTGGCGGAGCTCTGAAAGGGCGTGGAATCCGCTCGGCGGGGAGCGAATCTCAAACTACAAGTCCAGTGTAGGAACTCGCCGGCGTTCCACTCGCCAGTTATCCGGACGATAAGAAATTTTTGCTTCACATCTCGCTGCGGGCGTGCTAGCTTCGGAACAGAAAGGCGGGTGGCGTGCCAACGTCCCTGCCTCACCGCCTCGGGACCCAGGCTGTCCGCGAGGTCCGATCCGCGTAGATTCGAAGCCGCCGAATCGCACGGCGCGAGCCAGCGCCGAGCGCGGAGCTTCCCTGTTCCACTCACCTAACCCCGTTCGGGCCGGCGTCTCGCAAGAGTCGGTCTCGACGGGTCCGGTGCATCCGCACCACGCCTTGAAAGGAATTGCACAGAACTCAATGCAGACAGTGGCCACATCCGAGCGACCCGCGACGAACCCCTTCGTGGTTCTTGGCGAGGCCGCGCCACAGTCCCGGGCCGCGCGCGGGCTGGTCGGCTCGTCCCCGTTGATTCCGGATATCCCGCTCGAGGACGGCCAGCAGTACCGCTTCCATTTCGACATGTCGAAATGCGTCGGCTGCAAGTGCTGCGAGGTAGCGTGCGCCGAGCAGAACAACAACCCGGCCGACGTTTCCTGGCGGCGCGTGGGAGAGGTTGAGGGAGGCATCTTCCCTCACACGCAGCGCATGCACCTTTCCATGGGCTGCAATCACTGCCTCGACCCAGCGTGCATGACAGGCTGTCCTACCGAGGCGTACTCCAAGGATCCCCGAACCGGCATCGTCCTGCACGATGCCGATTCCTGCATCGGATGCGAGTACTGCATCTGGAACTGCCCGTACAGCGTCCCGACGTTCAACGAAGCTCGCGGTGTGGTCGGAAAGTGCGACATGTGCCACGGCCGCTTGGCCGACGGCGACGCGCCTGCATGTGTGGACGCCTGCCCGTCTCAGGCCCTTGCGATCGAGATCGTCGACGTCAGCGAGTGGCGGGGCAAGTACCGCGACGAGGCCAACGCGCCGGGCCTGCCCAGCGCCGACGACACGATCTCGACGACCCGCGTCACGCTGCCCGAGCGGCTGCCTCTCGACACCGAGAAGGCCGACTTCCACCGCATCAAGCCGGCGAAGCCGCACTTCTCGCTGGTGCTGATGACGGTGCTGACCCAGCTCTCGATCGCGGGCTTTGCGACGACGTGGCTGCTGAGCCTCGCGGGCGCCTCGCAGGCGCTGCGAACCGCGGCGCTGGTATCGCTCGCGCTGGGCCTGGCATCCTTCGCAGCGTCGCCGCTGCATCTGGGCCGGCCCGCGCTCGCCCCGCTAGCGATCCGCAACGTAAAGACCTCTTGGCTCAGTCGCGAGATCCTCGGCCTGAGTTCGTTCGGAGCGGCTGCGTCGGTTTGCGCGGCGATGCTGTTGACAGGCATGTCGGGGGCCTCGCTGATAGGCGCCGCCGCTTCGGTGATCGGTGTCTTCGCAATGTATGCGTCATCGCGCATCTATCTTGTGCCGGGCCGCCCGGCCTGGAACAGTCCGCTGACGATCGCCGACTTCTTCCTGACCGGTACGACGCTGGGCCCACTACTCGTCGCCATGCTCGGAACGCGATATGACGCTGTCCTGCTCGCATGCGCGGCGGTCTCGGCCGTGGCCCACGTGCTGCTGGAAATCTGGCGCTTCTTTGGGTTCGTGCGCACTGATGAGTACGAGAAGCAGGCTACCGCGAGGCTGCTTTCCGGCCCGCTCGCGCGACTCTTCCTGCTTCGACTTGGACTGCTCGCCACAGGCGCCGTCGGCCTGCCCGCCGTGGGATTCGCGGGCGTGGGCTTCGTACTGGCAGCATGCGGGGCGCTGGTCGGTCGATACCTGTTCTTCGTCAGCGTGGTGCCTAAGAACATGGCAATGCCGTTTCTGGACAGGAGAGCGGCGGCATGAGTCTCAAGCGACTGCTCGGCTTCGACACGCGGAAGCAAGACTACGCCTACGGGCGCGACCCGAGCTACGGCTTCACCTCGGCTGCCAAGATCCCGGAGCGCTGGGTGCCGACCACCTGCGGATACTGCTCGGTGGGCTGCGGCATGCACATCGGGGTGAGAGGCGGAAAGGCGGTCTCTGTCCGGGGCAACGAGGACCACCCCGTCAACCTCGGAAAGCTCTGCCCGAAGGGGCTTGCGGAACACGAGGTCGTCTCAGCCGCGAGCCGAGCGCGCCACCCGCTGCTCAAGAACGCGAAGGGCCGCTTCGAGCGCATCGCATGGGACGATGCCATCGAAACCCTCGTGCGGGAGTTCCGCAACGTGCAATCGAGGTACGGGCCGCGCGCCCTGGGCGTGGTGAGCACGGGCCAGCTGGTGACCGAGGAGTTCTATGCACTCGGCAAGCTGGTGCAGCTGGGTTTCGGCACGAACAACTACGACGGCAACACGACTCTCTGCATGGCCAGCGCCGTGTCGGGCTACAAGCGATCGTTCGGCAGCGACGGACCGCCCGGGGCGTACGAAGACCTCGAGCAGTCCGACGCGGTGTTCCTGATTGGCGCGAACATCGCCGACAATCACCCGATCCTGTGCTACCGCCTAGAAAGGAACCCCGGCAAGACCGTCGTGGTCGCGGATCCCCGCGTCAGCAAGACGGCCCGGATGGCGGACTTGTACCTGCCGCTCAAGCCCCGCTCCGATATCGCCCTGCTCAACGGCATGGCCCACATCCTGATCCGGGCCGGGCTGATCGACAAGGACTACATCGAGGCCCATACGACCGGCTTCGACGAACTTGAGGCGCACCTCGCGAAGTACACGCCCGAGCGCGTGGCGTCGGTGACCGGACTGAGCGAGGAGCAGATCTACCGCGCCGCGCTGATCTACGGGCGCGCGGAGCGGCCGTTCCTTGCCTGGACCATGGGTGTCAACCACTCGAGCAAGGGAACCGAAACAGTCAATGTCATCAACAACCTCGCGCTGATTACGGGCAACGTCGGCAAGCCGGGCTCGTCGCCATTCTCGATCACCGGGCAGTGCAACGCCATGGGCACGCGCGAGACGGGATTCACCGCTTCGATGCCGGGATACCGGAACTTCGCCGACGAGGCAGATCGATCCGAACTGGCCCACATGTGGGACGTCGACGCGGACAAGTTGCCGCGCGCACGCGGTCTCGCCTATCCCGACATTGTCGAAGCTTGCGTCAAGGGCGACATCAAGGCGCTTTGGATCGTTGCCACCAATCCGTTGGTCTCGTTCCCGAACGTCGATGTTTTGCGGCAGGGATTCGAGAACCTCGAATTTCTCGTGGTGCAAGACGGGTTTCATCCGACGCCGACGACCCAGATTGCCGACATGGTCCTGCCTGCGGCGATTTGGGGCGAGAAGACCGGCACCTATACGAATTCCGAGCGCCGGGTGAGCAAGGTCAACAAGGCCGTCGACCCGCCCGGCGAGGCCCGCCCGGATTTCGACATCTTCCTCGCGGTCGCAGAGGAACTCGGTGCCCGCGACACCCTCTTCCCCGGCTGGAGCGAGCCCGAAGACGCTTTCGAGGAATGGCGCGCTGTCTCGAAGGGGCGCCTCTGCGACTATTCCGGCTTGAGCTACGACCTGCTCGACAAGCACCACGCGATCCAGTGGCCGTTTCCATCGGACGCCGCGCGAGGCGCCAGAGACCGACGGCCTCCGACAACCCGACTCTATGCCGACGGCCACTTCCAGACACCCGACCGCAAGGCGAGATTATTCGCGGTCGAATGGGAGCCCTACCCGGAACAGCCCACGAGGTCGTTTCCGTTCGTGTTCAACACCGGTCGCACGGTCGAGCACTGGCACACGCGAACCAAGACCAAGGAAGTCAAGATCCTGGAGCGCATGTCCCCGGCAGCGTGGCTCGAAATGAATCCGGGCGACGCACAGCGGCTCGGCCTCAGGCCGCACGACCTCGTCACTGTCGTGTCCCCCCGCAGCAGGATCGAGCGCTTGGAATTGCGCATCACCGAGATCGTGGCGCCGGGCCAGGTGTTCATGCCGTTCCATTACGAGGAGAAGAACTCGAACCAGCTCACGCAGAGCGCTTTCGACCCGATCTCGAGGGAACCGAACTACAAGCAAGCGGCGGTCCGTGTTGAACGCAGCGGCCCAAGGAGCGTCGTGCGCTAAGCAGACTGCCCGTCCAAGGAAACGAGCCGGACCAGGCTGTCCGGCAATCCAGCAATCGAAGGGAAACATGTCGAGCGCGGCACCTGCCGCGGTCGAAGCCGGATCGGAGCATCCGGCCAGGAGGAGGCGAAATGGATTTCAAAGGCAAAGCGACCACGATCCAGCTGTTCAGCTTCAGGACGATCCCGATGCGAACGTTCCACATGACGTGGTTTGCGTTCTTTCTGTGCTTTTTCGGCTGGTTCGGCGTTGCGCCGCTCATGGCCGTGGTCAGGGAGGATCTCGGACTGACCAAGGAGCAGGTCGGCAATACGATCATCGCCTCCGTGGCGATCACGGTGATCGCCCGGCTCGCGATCGGCTGGCTGTGCGACAAGATCGGTCCGCGCAAGGCTTATACGTGGCTGCTTGCGCTAGGTTCCATCCCGGTGATGACGATTGGCTTCGCGGACAGCTACGAGACGTTCTTACTGTTCCGCCTGGCCATCGGAGCGATCGGCGCGTCGTTTGTCATCACCCAGTACCACACGTCCGTGATGTTCGCGCCGAACACTGTCGGGACGGCCAACGCGACGACTGCGGGCTGGGGCAATCTTGGCGGCGGAGTCACGCAGATGGCCATGCCCCTGCTCTTCGCGGCGGTGATGACATTCGCCGCTGACCAGGCCTTGGGATGGCGGATCGCGATGGTAGTCCCGGGCCTGGCCCTGCTGGGAACCTCCGCGCTCTACTGGAAGCTGACCCAAGACTCCCCCGACGGAAACTACAAGGAACTGCGACAGATCGGAGCGCTTGCAAGTGCCAAGACGGTCGAGGGCGCCTTCCTGAAGGCGTGCTCTGACACGCGGGTATGGGCGCTCTTCCTGATCTACGGAGCGTGCTTCGGGGTCGAGCTCACGATCAATAACATCGCGGCGTTGTACTTTCACGATTACTTCGGACTGGGCCTCGCGACCGCCGGACTGGTGGCCGGCCTCTTCGGCCTGATGAACGTGTTCGCCCGGACCTTGGGAGGGATGGTCGGAGACCGGTGGGGCCTTCGCTGGGGCCTGCGCGGCCGCGTCTGGTTCCTCGCGGGAATCCTATTCCTAGAAGGCCTCGCGCTGATGCTGTTCTCGCAGCAGTCAATTCTGCCAATGGCGATCGCCACGCTGATCGTCTTCAGTCTGTGCGTGCAGATGTCCGAGGGCGCGACGTATTCAGTGGTGCCGTTCATTAACAAGCGAGCGCTTGGAGCGGTCGCCGGCATCGTCGGCGCCGGCGGGAACGCCGGTGCCGTAGCTGCGGGCTTTCTCTTCAAGTCCGAGAGCCTCAGCTGGCCCGATGCACTGCTGATGCTAGGCGCAGTGGTGACTCTCGTCTCGTTCCTCGCCTTCGCCGTGCGGTTCTCCGAAGCGGACGAATCGGCGGTCGCTCGAGAGACCGAGTCCCGCCTGGCAGGCAGACGACCAGAGCCGGTGGCCGAACCCGTGTAGGCCTGTGACCTAGCGCGGCCCAGGGGGCCAAGCTGCGGGCGCAGCCGGTCAGACAGGCGGCGCGGAGACTGCGCTCACCGCGCCGCCAACGCCGCTCGTCACCGATGCACGGACTCACAAGCGGCGGCCCCGCTGTCGACTAGCTCGAACTGATGCAGAACAGTTCGTCCTCGCTGCGCAGGTACAGCTTGCCGTCGACGATTACCGGCGAGGAGATAAAGAATTCGTCGCCCATCTCGTTGACAGCCAGCACCTCGTACTCTTTTCCCAGCTTGAGCACGACGACATCGCCCTGCTCGGTAGCGAGGTAGAGCTTGCCGGCCGCCGCCACGGGAGAGGCCTTGAACGAGTACGTTTCCGGCAACCGTTGCTGGTGGTAGTACTTCTCGCCAGTCTTGGCTTCAAATGCATTGACCATTCCCCGATCCGTGACGAAGTACAGGATTCCCTCGTGTAGCACCGGCGACGCCGAATAGGCGTTGCCCACTTGGTTGGTCCACTTGATGAAGTCGCCGTCATCCGTGATGTCGCCCTTGCCGCCGAGCTGAACGGCCAACAGATTGGGATTGCGGTAGCCCGTCATGGCGATCACCATTTCGTCGCCGACGTTGACCACTGCCGGAATCGCATTGGGCCCGAGCCCGCCCGCTTCCCAAATCAGCTCGCCCGTGTCTAGGTCATAAGTGCGTATGCGCTCGGAGCTTGTCACCAGTTGCTTGCGTCCGCCGTGTTCCACAACGATCGGCTGCGCCCAGCTGCTGCGCTCATTGCGTGACGTGCGCCAGAGTTCCTTGCCGGTCGACTTGTCCAAGGCCACGACGTAGGAATCGCCCTCGTGGTCTTTCTGCAATATGAGCTTGTCTTCGTGGAGCACCGGGGCGATGCCCTCGCCGAATGCGTTGCGCATGTGCATCGGCCCGAAGTCCTTGGACCACAGCAGCTTGCCATCCATGTCGTAGGCATACACGCCGCGGGATCCGAAGTTTGCTATCAGGATCTCCCCGTCGGTCACCGGGGAATTCGACGCGTAGCTACCGTAGCGCCGGTGATAACCCTCGTGCGGCTTCTTGGAAATCGCGGTCTGGCGCCAGAGCTGCTTGCCGGTGTCCTTGTCGAAGGCCACCACCAAGAAGTCGTACAGCGGGAAGTCGCCTGCGCCGTCGTCCTTGTCCGAGATCGCTGCGGTGGTGAGATAGAGCGCCTGGCCGGAGATCACGGGCGTGGAATGTCCCTTGCCCGGCACGCTGATGCGCCACTTGACGTTCTCGGTTGCGGAAAAGTTGAGCGGGGCGTCGCTCTCAGCCACGCCGTTGTTGTTGGGCCCGCGCCATTGCCGCCAGGAATCCTTGGCTTCTGGCCCGGCCGCGGCCGCGCTCCAAGCAATTCCGAGGATCGCGATCAATCCATAGCGTCCGAGCGGCGGAGCGGCATTGAATCTTGGCATCTTCATCGTCCTTTTCCTGAACTCTCAACCCTGGCGCGTGCCGTTCGGAAGGCGGGCTGATCGGCTCGACGCCTCCGAGCCCCACAAATGCACGGCCAAATTGACTAGGCGTCAGGAATGGCGACTTGGTTGCCTCGGGCCGCACCTCTTCTCGCCCGACCGAGGATCGAGAGCAGAGACGGCGCCGCTGCGATACGGAAAGCGCGCACGTTCCTCATGCTCGGAACCTGTCGGTCCGATGCTATGGCGTTCCGTGCGCGGGCGAAGGCGTAAGCCGCCTCCGTAGTGGCGGGCGAATGCCGTAGGTAAGTGACCGCCACACCCACTCCGCTGGCCCGAAGCGGTAGCGGCGAAGCCAGAGGGACGAGGCGATGAGTTGCGCCGCCCAAACTCCTGCCACCACTCCGACCTGCCCAAGACGGTCCACCGAGCCGAACCACCCGAGACCGTGACCGTAGAAGATCGTCGTGCAGATGACGGTCTGCAGCAGGTAGTTGGTCAGAGCGGTCTGCCCGACGGATGCGAACGGACGAGTAAAGCGCCGAAGTGCCGGCCTTTGGCACGCCAACATGACTGCGCCGATGAAGCCGAGGCTTACAACGAGGCTCCCCCAGTAGTTGAACTGCGCCCCGAAGAAGAATGACCAGGCCGACCATCCGCGCTCGAAGTCCAGCGAGATCCCGTAGCCTTGGACCGGAAGGCCGATCGCGAGCGCCAGCGAGATCAGCGCGGCGTAGAGCCGGAACGACCGGCGTGCGCTAAACACGCCTTGCGCAAAGAGAGCCATCCCGATCAGCATCAACCCACCGGCGCGCCACATGCCCCAAATGAGCAGCACGAACGTCTCGAACTCTAGAGCTGCCTTCGAGCGGACGGGCTGCTGGTCGAGCCACCCTCCGCGATACGCGCCCAGTTCCGCGTCGATCATATCCGGCGTCGGCTGCCACACGTCGGTCAAGAACTCGGCCTGCTCTTCCCCCGGCCAGTACGGCAGCGACAATCCGACGACGACGAGGATTGCCGAGGCGACGCCGACCAACACCGCCCCGAGCACCAGCAGTCGCCACGGCGGCAGCCGGCGCAGCGGGTAAACAAGCATCCCGCAGACGGCGTAGAGAAAGAGAATGTCACCGGACCAGAGCAAGTGCCCATGTAGCAGCCCGATGACCAGCAGCCATCCCATGCGGCGATAGTGCAACCGACCGGATTCGCCGCGCGCCTCAGCCCTTCCGGTCATCAGCACGATGCCGGCGCCGAATAGCATCGAGAACACGGTCATGAACTTTTGGTCTGCCAGCATCCGGCTCACGACCCAGACGCAGAGATTCGCGCCCGTGAGATCACCGTAGGTGGTGGGGTTGAAGTACGCCGCTTGCGGCATCGCAAACAGTTGGATGTTCATCACGAGGATGCCGAGCAGCCCGACGCCCCGCAGCACGTCGATCGAGTCGATACGCTCGGTCTGGGCCACGGGTCTGAGGCCCGTGCGCTCATCGGATTTGGTTTCTCTTGTGCGCACTCTTCAGGACCGGATCGAAGCCGGCCAGTTTCGTTGTAGATTGAATCGGGCTAGGCGTCGGGAATCCTGCCTTGGCTGCGCTTCGCCGCGCCTCGTCTGGCCCGGATGAGCGGCCAGAGCAGCGATAGCAACGTCGCGGTCAAGAAAACCAGCAAGATCGGGCGCGTCAGCATGGCCGACCAATCGCCGCGGCTGAGGATGAGCGCTCGACGCAGGTTGGACTCCATCAGCGGGCCGAGGATCAGGCCGAGGACTAGCGGGCCGAGCGGAATCTGTGTCTTGCGGAACAGGAATCCCGCAATGCCTGCGACGTACATGGCCCACACGTCGGTTACGGCGTTGTTCAGCGCGTAGGCCCCCACTGTGCCGAACACGATGATGCCGGCCCAAAGCCACGGTGCGGGAATGCTGAGCACCTTCGCCAAGGGCTTGGCTCCCAAGATGCCGATGACCATGATCAGCAGGGAGGCGAAGATCATCGGGAAGACGATCGAGAAGACGAATGCTTGATTGTTGGCGAAGAGCAGCGGGCCGGGCTGGATGCCGTGGATTAGCAGGGCGCCGATCAGGATGGCCGAAACGGCATCTCCGGGTATGCCCAGCGTGAGCATCGTGGTCATTCCTCCGCCAATGGCGGCGTTGCAAGCCGAGCAGCTCGCGGCTAGGCCGCTCAGGGAGCCCTTCCCAAAGCTGTCCCCATCGGAGGATGTACGGCGGGCCTGCTCCCACGCGATCACCGCGCCGATATCGCCACCGGCGGCCGGGATTGCCCCGACCATCGTGCCGACGGCCGCGCCGCTGAATGTCGCCCTCGCCATGCGCTTGGCGTCGGCGATTCTTGGCAGGACGCGGCCGATCGCGGCGGCAGCTGATGCACGGGCAGCCTGCCGATCGGAGATCTGCACCAGCACCTCTCCCAGCCCAAAGAGCCCAATCATCACGGGCACGAACGAGATTCCGTCCAAGAACTCGGACATCCCGAACGTGTAGCGCGGGTACGCGGTCATCGGGTCGAGCCCGACCAAGGCCAGGGCCAAGCCGAGGGTGCCGGACAGCACGCCCTTGAGCACGTGTCCGCCTGAGACGCCCGCCATCAGACTGACGCCGAGCAACGTCAGTCCGAAGTACTCGGCGGGGCCGAACCTGAGGGCGAAGCTGGCGATCGGGAAGGCGAGGAAGGCCAGAAAGGCGATGCTGGTGAGCTGGCCGGTGGTGGAAGCGAGTGCGTTGATTCCCAAGGCCAGCCCCGCTTGGCCCTTGCGGGTCAGCGCGTAGCCGTCCCACGAGGCCGCGATGGAAGCCGGCGTGCCGGGGACGTTGATCAGAATTGCGGGAATGCCGCCGGACGGAATGGTGCCGCAATAGATGCCGAGCAGCATCGCCAGTCCCTGCTCGGGCGAGACCCAGAACGTCAGCGGCGTCAACAGGGCCACGCCCATGGTGGCCGTCAAGCCGGGCAGGGCTCCGAAGACCGCTCCTAGGCATACCCCGATGGCTAGGAACCCCAGTACCTGCCACGCGAGGACGGCCGACAGGCCCGCCAGGATTTCGGCCATCAGTCCGGAATCCTCCAGCGGTCCGCGGATTTCAGACGTGCCGGCTCCATAGCGCTCACTCCAAGGTGACGTTCAGGCCTGCGTCGAATGCCAGATACACGAGTATCGACAGCGCGGAGGCGTAGCCCAAGGCCGGGATCCATCGCTGGCCTAGCAGGCTCAACATGATCGCCAAGAACACTGCCGTCCGGACGACGAACCAGCCGCTCCCCCACAGCAGCAGGTACGCCAGCAGCAAGGCGGCGGTCACGGCAACTTCACGCATGTTCGTGATGGAGAACGGCCCCTCGGAGCGGTGGCGCAGTCCCCGCACCAGGAGCGCGGCTGCGAGCAATGCCATCAAGGCGCCGATCGCCTGTGGAAAAAACCCTGCGCCGGGCAGCCCGCCCGTTCCGGCCGGGAACCCCGCCCCGCTGACGATCAGGGCACAGCCAAGAGCCGCGAGCAGTGCGCCGCAGATCGTGTCGGCGTGCCGCACTTACGGGATCTCCAAGCGGACGAGCTGGGGGATCCGGCTCTCGAAGAAACGCTGCTGTTCCAATGCGAATGCCGCGAAGTCTTCCTTGCCCAAATAGTGGGCCTCCATTCCAAGCTCCCTGCAGAAGTCGGCCCACTCCGCGGTTCCGAAGGCGGCCTCGAAGGCATCGGCTAGCATGGCGACGCGCTCCGCAGGCATCCCCGCCGGGCCGTAGAATCCGCTCCATGCGGGCGCGCCGATCGGGTAACCGAGTTCATGGGTCGTGGGCACCTCGGCCATGACACCGGCACGTCCAGCGTCGAAAACGGCCAAGGCTCGCAGGCTCCCGGCTCGGACGTGCGAAATCACCTCGCCGACTGCGGCGACCGCCGCATCGGAATGCCGGCCGATCACGGACACAAGAGCTGGAGCGGAGCCTCCGTAGGGAAGGTGTGTGAAGCGCGCGCCAGTGCCTTGCTCAAGCAGCAGGATATTGAAGTGCCAGATTGAGCCAATTCCCGAGTTCGCCATGACGATGTTGCCTGCTTCAGCCTTGGCGGCCGCGATGAAGTCTTCGAAGCTCTGCCACGGAGAGTCGGGATGGACGACGAGGGCCGGGGCGGTCTTGGAGACTAGACAAATCAGCGATACGTCCGAGGGTCCGATGTCGGCGTAGCCCAACGAGCGGACGATGGCGATCTCGACGGGAGCGTGTCCGATGGTGTAACCGTCCGAGGGCCGGCGGGCCACGAACGAGAAAGCCAAGGCACCGCTGGCGCCGGGCTTGTACTCGCAAACGATGGGGACGTTAAGGTGGCCTTCCGCCAGAGACGCCATCACCCGGGAGACCATGTCGGAAGCGCCGCCGGGCGACGCTTGAACGATGAGCTTGATCTCCTTGGACGGATACGACTCTTCGTGGCCCGAGCAGCCAACCGCGAGCAGGCAGCCAGCGAGAATCCAGCGGAGCGGGGGAGGCGTCGCCAAGACGGACGATTATAGCCGACGACGGCCGGTCGATTATACGTGAGTGAAGGCAGGACCAAGGATCGAGCAAAGCATGCAAACGCAACACGTACCGGGCTGTGCATCATCTCCGACCGATGGGCGTGTTGCGGCTGAGAGAGCCCAGAGCGAGAGGGACGTGTGCTCCGGTCCAAGCCCCCCACCGATCTAGTTGTAGGCCTTTCCGACGTGGAACCGGAGTCGCTTTTCGGAAGCGATCTAGAGGAGTAGGCTCCATTGGTGATCAGGTTGCATAAAATATACGCTTTTTATTTTCTAACGTAAAGATGATAGTCTCTACATATTCTATAATTAGATTCATATGACACAACTACTAAACCACTACTCTCGATCTGCCATACCCAAGCACACTGGCTCGCTGCACTCGTGCATTAGCTTAGGTCGATACTTGGCAGGCGTTCTTGTCGACTACAGAGGCGGACGCTTGTCAGGGGCGACCAGACGTGGCCAAGGATCGAGTCATCCCAAACCACGGTGCTGTGGAGATCTCGCGCCGAGTTCCAACGTCAAGGCACCACAGACTGTGTGGATCCGTGCCATAATGTCAATAATCGACCCAGAGGTGGATCAATGGAGTGTTCTGATCCCAAGGAGTTTTCCAAGCTGATGACACGCGCCGGATTGGGTCTCGACGACGCGGCAATACAACTAGGTGTGAGCACTAGGACTGTGCGGCGCTACATGAACGGGCAGGTGAAGCGTGTGGACCCGCTCAAGATCGAGAAGCTACGTGAAATCGCCGACGTGCGAAGTTTTGCGAGCCCGTCCAGTAGTTTTCGGTTCATCGACCTCTTTGCTGGAATTGGCGGGATGCGCCTCCCGTTTGAAGCGATCGGTGGCCGCTGCGTGTTCACCTCCGAGTGGAATCGATTCAGCCGCGAGACCTATTCTGCGAACTTCCCAGAGCCTCCCGAGAGCGACCATCACTTCGTGGGCGACATCCGGCCATTCGCAGAGGACCCGAAGCGCGTGCCAGATCACGACGTGCTATTGGCAGGGTTTCCTTGCCAGCCATTCTCCATTGCTGGGGTTTCCAAGAAGAATGCACTTGGGCGACCGCATGGCTTCCTGTGCACAGCGCAGGGAACCCTCTTTCACGACATAGCGAAGATCATTGAGTTCCATCGTCCGCTAGCGTTCCTGTTGGAGAACGTCAAGAACCTAGAGCGCCACGACCGAGGGCACACGTTCGCAACGATCATGGGGGTTCTTCGGCGGGAGTTGGGCTACAACGTAAGCACCGCGGTTATTGATTCGTCTCCGTGGGTTCCTCAAAAGCGAGAGCGGATCTTCATTGTCGGATTTCGGGAGCACGCGAACTTTGACTTCGGAAAACTCCCCTTGCCAAGCGGGCCAGCTCCAACTCTTCGATCCATCCTCGAATCAGAAGTGGATCCGAAGTACACGCTCTCAGAGCATCTTTGGAACTATCTTCAGGGATACAAGGAGAAGCACCGACAGGCTGGTAACGGGTTCGGTTACTCACTCTTCAGCCTCGATGACGTAGCACGCACGCTATCCGCCCGCTACCACAAGGACGGATCCGAGATCTTGATAGATCAAGACGGGCGGCGACCCCGCCGGTTGACACCTCGCGAGTGTGCAAGGCTGATGGGCTTTGATGAGCCTCGTGGGACCGCGTTCAAGATTCCGGTATCCGACACCCAAGCCTACCGTCAGTTCGGAAACGCGGTAGTCGTGCCCGTCGTCCACGCTGTGGCGCAGATCATGAAGCCATGCATTGCCGAGCTGCTCAGAATGCGTGGCCGCGAGGTTCCGCCTTCCATGCGCCAAGAGGACTTGTTCTACCCAGAATGGGCCTCAGCTCGATTGCAGCGTCCCCTGATCCCGCAGGATCGGTCGGAAGAATCTCGGTTCGCACAGTCGCGGCAGCACTGATCGTGAGGAGAGGGTTGAACCGAGCGAGCGGCGAATCAATCTGGTCCAAGAGTCTAAGGGTCCAGCGTCTGTAGACAGTGCCCGACTACCGTTAGCGTGGCACGTAGCGACTTCAAGCTTATGAAATTGGCAAAGTACCCGATGGAGTGAAAGACGATGACGCGCGGGCACTTACGAGATTACTTTGCAGGCGTTGGAGTGAAGCGCCTTCGCGCCGTGGACGCTGAACCGAAGAGTTCGAATCAGCATGAGATCGGCACCACAAGTCAGATGCGCCGCCAGTTCCTACACACTGACGGCAAGGAACGGTTCAAGACGATCTTTGTCTGGCTCGGCGACGATCAGAACTTTGTCATCGATGAAGGATGTTCTACCCATTACGACACACGCAGCAACCAACCTCACAGGACTCCTGAATGGCGGCTTTACTATCAGGCCAATCGAGTAACCGAGTTGATGCGGCAAGGAGACACCCTGTTTCTGGCCATGACCCCGGGCCGGACCCTGTACTTCATCGTCACGCCAGACGGATCTACGAGCCAACGACAGGTCTCATGGTTGTTCGGCTTTTCGGCCAGCGACTCACAACCAACCGGAACTCTGTTTGTCTCGCGCGAGGTAAAGACAGACGAACCGGGCCTGAACTTCGCCGCCCGGATGATCCTCGAGCAACTGGGGATCGAGTTCAAGGATCCTATCGCCAGATCGATCGACACAATCATCGATCCATTGGGAGAGACTTTTCCGAAGACTGCCGAACTCTCCAAGCTCGCCCGGGAGAGCTTGGGTGAAGTACGTGCTGAAGAGGACCCCGACACCGCACTGGTCGAATGGCTAGACCGGGAGGAAGCAGTATTTCGACGGTTCGAGCGCCGCATCGTGTCGAAGCGGCTCCAAATCGATCAAGGGTTTCTCCTAGGAGACGGAGAGGCCGATGTTGATGGATTCATCAGTTTCTCACTGAGCATCCAGAATCGCCGAAAGTCGCGCATGGGGTATGCGCTAGAGAATCACTTGGAAGCCGTGTTTCTAGCGCATCACGTTTCGTATGTACGTGGGTTCTCGACAGAGAACAAGCATCGTCCAGACTTCTTGTTTCCAAGCGGAGAAGCCTATCGAGCTGCTCCCGAATCCGGGGCTCCGCACCTGACCATGCTTGGTGCGAAGTCAAGCTGCAAAGAGCGATGGCGGCAAGTGCTGGCCGAAGCATCCAAGATCCAGACGAAACACTTGCTAACGCTCGAGGGGGGGATCTCGGAGCCACAGACCCAGCAGATGAGGGAATCGGACTTGCAGCTAGTTGTGCCTCGACCGATCCAGGACACTTACACTGCGGATCAGCGCAGGTGGCTGTGGACCCTTTCAGACTTCATTCGGGAGGTCAAGAGACGCGCGAGATTGTAGGGTTGGTGGCAGTGTCGAGTATGCAGACAGCATCGGCTGTTGCGGCGACGTTGGAATGAGCAGCGTGTAAGTGTCGCACGCCATTAGTACATCGGAGACCAATCGGGTCAAGCTGGGATGACTCAGGCTCCTATTGTGCCTTGAACTTATCAAATTCACTCGGCAACATTTCCATGAGAGTGGCATTATCCAATGAAGCTAGGTCCCAAGTAACGTCAAATTGCTGTCGCACATGGGCGAGTCGCCTCGGCGAGCCCGGGCCCTTCCCACCCGCACCGCGCTTCAGCTTGCGATTGTTGCTGTCAAAATATAGAGATCGCGCGAGCCTCTGAAAGTTCCTGTCAAACATATCCTGTTGACTGGTAAGCTGTTCTCGGATCTCAGGCAGGACCGAAGGCCTTCCACAGAGCAGATGATCAGCGTCTTCGCCAAATTCTGCCAACAGCTGTACTGGCATTCGAATCAAGTGCCTCTGCCCCTTCCGCCAATCGTTCGGATCACTGGCAAGCCATCGATGAACTTCACCAGTATCCCAACGGCCGGATTCGTCGCGAGAAAAAAGTTGATCTCGAAAGACAAACGTAAGCCAACACCACAAGCCGGTTCGACTTAGCAAATCTTGGACACTTACGGATGACAGGGAATCAAGAACTGCCTGGGCCAGTTCTTTAGCTGTCGCGCACTCCTCAACTGCCAATTCGGTAGTACCCTCGATTGGTGATGCGATGGATATATCGGTAAGATCTATATCTTCGTCAGCAGCGCTACCCCCAAACACTTTCTCAAATATCGGAATGCCTTGGGACGTAAACTCGAAGCTTGAATTGAAGTGTGACATCCGAGCGACCTCTAATCCTCCCGAAGCGATGTGACCAAATTCCTATGGATCTTGTGATTCTGAGCAAACCTCACGACAACTTTCTCGATCCATCTTATACGCTCCTCTCTATCCTCGTTAACTGGCGGGTCGTCATGAATACCAATTTGATGAACCCAATTCCGCCAATCCACCATCCATTCTGGAGGATCGGTCGATTGCAGAATCGCTTCCAAGATATTTCTGATCACAACAGGCAAAACCAAACTAGTGAATACTGGGTCACCCTTCGCCCAAGCCTTAGCGTTGGGAATAGATTCATCAACGTAAATTGTGGGGTAGTCATTTTCACGAAGTTCAAGCCTCCACGATAGCGGATCCTCGTGCCCCACCGCAAAATAGAGAATCCCGGTATTCTGAGATTGCGAGTGATCTTTGGAGTCAGAATCGAGTGTCCAGTTCGGAGTACTACCAAGCAATAAGCCTTTCTCAGAGCCTTCACTCTGAACCACACGCAACTGACACGAAGGGCGAGAAAACCTCGAGTCCAATGCTCTCTCTACTCCATTCGATGCGAGTAAGTCATCTAGGATGCCAAGATTGACGGATTCGAATCCCTTGTTCTCGAAGAATCTGAGCTTCAGAGTCGAACTTCGATGAATCCCGTTGAAGTTAAACGATTGACGGATCGAAAACATGACCTTTTGGGGCTGTCCTTCAATGAGCCTCACATCAACTGACCGCACAGGAATGTTCTTGCGACCAGTCAACCTAACTGCCGTTCGCATCGGAATCTTGCCTCCATGAAACGACGAGTTCTCGATTTGTATCGAACCCGGTAATACGAACTTCGAAATCCTTCGTACACTTTCGTGCCTCTAGTACGTTACTCTCCGCCCGAAATGTCGCGCATCCCTTCTGCTTGTCTTTGTGCGTAATAGTCAACTTTTCTATCTCAAAATCGGCCCTATTCCAGCGTGGTCGGCGACTGCCATCAGCGTATGCCAGCTCAGCTGCGAGGTCCACGGGCCATTGATCGTGGTCGGTTGCCGCAACAATGCGCAAGCCGTCTGCGTGCTTAGATACGCGAAACGCTCGGGGCCTACGTTGGGGAAGTGTGTCGGGCGGGACTGGTTGCCCGTCACGCGCTTTCTTCTTGATCGGCGGCCCCTTTGGTATTGCAAATAAATTCTCAAACACTCTTGAGTCTGGCTGGCTACTGTCACCGTAGAGCAGCAGCCGAAGATCTCTAGGTAGACCCTTGACAAATCTCTTTAGGTTATAGACTGGTGCATCGAAATGATGCCTTTCTAGCTTCTGTCTGATTTCGATTGATTCGGAAAGATCTAAATGGGCCTTCCCTTCGCATAGGTTAAGGTATGTTGCAAGAATCGACTCATCCACAAAAAAGAGCAAGTCGTAGTCTCTTGGATCCTTGCTTCGTACCATAGGAAGACACATGCCTTCGCGGAAGAACCCGTCAAGTGGCGACGCACCTTCCGGACAGTTGGCGATAGCAGCCCGCAGATTCGTAGCCTTCTTGCTTCCTCCATGCCTGACCAATAGACCCAATTCGAGAACACATGAGCCACCCGTTTGCAAATGTTCTTCGATTTTCGACGCTGTTGCTCTGTGCTCGAGATAATCGAGCGTTCTAGCTGCGACAGGCACTGATATTCTATAGTCAGGTGGACTGTTCTTTAGTCCCTTTCTGATCAGAGAAAGATATCGTTTGGTGTCACTCTTGATGGAAGTGTTCCTCATCTTCTTGCACACTTTATTAGCGATACCATCGATAGAATGACAGTCTAGACGAGTCCCATCCACATTCAACACTAAGGTTTCGTCGATTATGGTTGGGCCGAAGTTCTCGATTGCCGCTGCCAGTATCGAGTCAGGCGTGAGCTCACTATGGGGATAGGGTATTGCTAGTGCGAGTCCTGTATCTGGAACTTCTTCATAGTCGAGAAATTGAAATGTCTCGATAACGGACTGACGGCAGTCAGCGGATTCATGAAGGTGGTAGATCGAAACCCGTTCATGTGCGGCGAAATATGCATGAGTTGCGCGCAGCGAGGAGTCGTCTTCTATTGATCGTAATACGGCCATTCCACAGATGGGGGTCTTCTTGTCTTCGGAACGCCGGGTGTAGCCGATAACAGTTTGAATCTCTGATGCAATCAAGAACGTTACCCTGCCAATGCCTCGTCCTCCTCGTCCCGATGCATCCTTGTTGGATTGACCGAAATTCAGCCAGTAGTTCCAGAAGTCACTGTTTCGGCGGCTCAAGCTCCCGGTTAAACCCGTCGCATGAAAATCTTGCACAACGAGCCAAGTCATCTCGCTGCTGTCCCACGAGCTTGGTACAGGTAAGTCGCATTTCTTGCGAAATGAGATTACGTCCCGCAGTAGAGACTGGTCCGGTGCGATAGCTGAAGTTCCGAATTTGAAGTCGATGCGTACTGGGGCCTCGGCGTTGATACGGGCGTCGAGGCTGTTCTGAATAGCTTCTCGGACGAATGTCTCCGAGTAGGGGAAGTCATCGCGATCGAAGATTTCGGAATCCAATCCTTCCGTTGTGGGTGTTGGCCCGACTTTGGGCCATATCCATCCCCAGTGGGAATTATCTGATGAATTCATACTGATGGCACCGCCATGAAGTGAAGAAAGACTATGTACCGGAACGATCTATGGTGAATGAGGCGATTGTAGCACCGGTTGGCGATCGGGCCGCCTGCAGGGTTGATCAGTCCTCGGGCGCCGCCGAGGCTGTAGCCGGTTGCATCGGAAAGCGCTCTTGCTTGCAGCGCCTAGATTCCGGACGCATGCGGCTAGACTCAAGGTTGAGGGTCCCAGACGAGCTAATCCGAGCGGTGTTGTTTGACTTCGACGGCACGCTGTTCGACAGCGAGTACCTGCACCACGAAGCGTGGCTGGAAGCGGTCGAGCCTTGGGGTGTGACAGTAGGCTGGGAGGACTACAAGCGCAACCTTGTCGGCATCAGCGACACGCGCGCATGCGAATTCTTCCTAGAGTTGGCCGGGAGGCCGCGGACACCCGAGGCAATCCAATCCGGCCGCGAGCGCAAGCACTCCGTATACAGGCGGCGATCGGTGCAAGAACTCGTGCCTCATCCGAGCGTGGCGACTTGGATTCGCGACAACTGCGAGCGTGTGCCGCTCGGAGTAGTCTCGTCGAGCGCAATTCCCGACGTGGTGCCGATCCTAGAACGGCAAGGCCTCGCGGACTGCATGCGCTTCATCATCTGCGCAGAGCACGTGGAGCGGCTCAAGCCCGATCCTCTGCCCTACTTGCTGGCGTTCGAGAAACTACAAGCCGCTTGCAAGATTTCCGATCCGGGGGACTGCCTGGTGTTCGAAGATTCCTCTACCGGTGTCCAAGCGGCCCGCGCGGCGGGCATGACAGTGCATGTGCTGACAAAGCCCGGGGATCTTCCCTCGGCTCTCGAAGAGTGGAGCGCACGCATCGGTGAATTGGTCGATCGATAGGCCGGGCGCGTTGCGGGGACCGCAGCGCCAAGCGCCGTCCCATGCATGAGCCGACCGGCCCGCAGGCACGAACTCGACGGCGGCTATCGTCGTCGCAGCTGCGCTAGGTGCTCAATCCGCAGCGACGGCTGATTGGGCCGCAAGACCCTCCTGCGCATCGTGAACCGCTACGGCCGACATGGTGATCACTTCCTCTACGTTGAAGCCCTTCTGTAGCACCGCCACCGGTTTGGCCATGCCCATCAGGATCGGCCCGACCGAGCGCGCGCCCGCAAACTGCCGAAGCAGTTTGTAGGCGATATTTGCTGCAGCTAGGTTCGGGAAGATCAGCACGTTTGCCTCACTCTGGAGCCTGGAGAACGGGAAGAATTCCTCCGAAATATCAGGATCGAGGGCAGTATCGGCCTGCATTTCACCGTCCACGATCAGGCCGGGATCCAGTCTCGAGCAGATTTCGGCTGCCTGCGTGACCCGCTCCGAGTCGGGATTCCTCGCCGAACCGAAGTTGGAAAACGACAAGAGTGCCACATGGGGCACGATGCCCAGACGACGTGCCCGCCGTGCGGCCAGCATCGCGATCTCAGCGAGGTCCTCGGGGCTGGGATCGATATTGACCGTTGTATCGGCCAACAGGTAGATCTTGCGCTGGCGGATCATCATGTAGAGGCCGGACACCTTGCGGACGCCGCTCCGCCGGTCGATGATCCGCAGCACGGTGCGCAGAGTCTCCGGGTAGTGGCGCGTGATGCCAGCCACCACTCCGTCGGCGTCGCCGGACCGCACCATCATGCAGGCGAACGCAATCCGGTCCCGCAGCATTTCGTGGGCGTCCTCGTAGGTGCAGCCCTTGCGCTGCCTGAGCCTGAACAGATCATGGGCGTACTGTTCCAGATGGGGAGAGTGCCGCGGTTCGACAATCTCCCAGCCATCTGTCGGCAGCATCAGCTCGTCTGCCTTGCGGCGAATCTGCTCCGGGTCGCCCAGCAGCACGGGCCTGGCAATGCGCTCCTGGTGCAGGACGAATGCCGCCCGCAGGATCTTCTCGTGATCGCCCTCCGGCATTACGAGCCGACGCGGATCCTCCTTGGCACGGTCCAAGATCATCTGGAACACTTCTTGGCTGCTGTCGAGCCGCACCGCCAGGGCCTGGCGGTAATCTTCCAATTCGATGGTCTTGGTGGCGGCCCCGCTGCTGATGGCCGCTTCGGCGACTTTGCTGGCCACCTCAGGAGTTACGCGCGGGTCGAACGGCTTGGGAATGATGTATTGCGGGCCGAACCGGAGTTGCTCGCTGGTGTAGATCCGGCGTACCGAGTCCGGCACTGGGTCCTTGGCTAGGTCCGCCAGTGCCCGCACGGCTGCTAGTTCCATCTCGGCATTGATGGTGGTGGCCTCGACATCCAATGCGCCGCGGAACAGGGACGGGAAACAGAGCACGTTGTTGACTTGGTTCGGGTGGTCCGAGCGGCCGGTGGCGATGATGGCGTCCTTGCGCGTCGCCGTTGCCAGGCCGTACTCGATTTCCGGGTCGGGGTTCGCGAGCGCGAATACGATGGGGCTGTCCGCCATTGAGAGCAGCATCTCGGTCGTGAGCACGTTCGGCTTGGACAGCCCGACGAACACGTCGGCTCCCTTGACCGCTTCCTCGAGCGTGCGCAGTTCGGTGTCGGCAGCGAAGCGCTCCTTGAAGCGATTCATGCCGTCGACGCGATCGGTATGGATCACGCCGCGCGAGTCCAGCAGCAACAGATTGGCGGGGTCTACGCCCAGCTTCAGATAAAGGTCGGCGCATGCGACACCGCTCGCTCCCGCACCGTTGATGACCACCCGCAGGGAGCGGAGATCCTTGCCGGCGATCTCCGCGGCGTTGAGCAGCGCGGCTCCGCTGATGATGGCCGTGCCGTGCTGGTCGTCGTGGAAGACCGGGATGCTGATGCGCTTGCGCAGTTCCTCCTCCACATGGAAGCACTCGGGTGCCTTGATGTCTTCCAGATTGATGCCGCCGAACGTTGGCTCCAGCAGCTCGACGACCCTGATGATCTCGTCCGGATCGTCTGTCTTGAGCTCGAGATCGAATACGTCGATGTCGGCGAACCGCTTGAACAGGACCGCCTTGCCTTCCATCACGGGCTTGCCTGCGAGCGGCCCGATATTGCCGAGGCCGAGCACGGCCGAACCGTTGGAGACGACAGCGACCAGGTTCGAACGCGACGTGTAGCGCCCCGCCAGTCGCGGGTCGCGCACGATCTCCAGGCAGGCCTCGGCGACGCCGGGCGAGTAGGCCAGGCTGAGATCGATCTGTGTGTCAGAGGGCTTGGTCGGAGCGATCGAGATCTTGCCCGGTCGCGGGTGGCTATGGTAATGGAGAGCTGACCTCTGCTGGATTTTCATGTGGGACGGTCCCTGTTTCGGTCGGAGGGCGGCACTGCGGGCGCGTGGTCGCGCCGCCGTTGCGATCAGGCCCTTGCGCCTTGGAGCACCTTTAGGTCGATTGTCGCAAGTTCCGCTGTTGGGCGGTACAATCCTTGCGCGAAAGGGAGTTAGGTATTGAAGCGGCGAGCAGCAGTCGGGTGGGGCCTCGGTATCGTCGTCGCGCTTTGGCTGGTGGGAGTGGTGTCCCCTCAAGAAGCGGAGCCCCCGCCGGAAGCCACGATCACTGAACTGATGCAGGCGATGGTGATCCCCGCGTCCACCAAATTGTTCGACGTGCCGCGCAACGTGCCCCAAGACGACTCCGGTTGGGCCGAGGTTCGCAACAGCGCCGTGCTCTTGGCTGAGTCCGGCACTCTGCTCATTCGCGACGGGCGGGCCAAGGACTCGGATGTCTGGGCCGCGACCTCGCGCGCCTTGGCCGAGGCAGGCGAGGCCGCTCTGAAGGCGGCTAGGGCGCGTGACCCGGAGGCCATCGGAGAGGCCGGCAACCTGCTCATCGACGCGTGCGAGAGATGTCACGAAAAACACTGGATCCGTTAATGCGGGGGCGAGCTCGCCACCGCCACCGCGGTCCATTTCGTGGGAAGGGGGGTGGCTCGCGGGTCGTCTGCGTCGCAAACCTGTGCGTCGGACTGCTAGCCTTGCCTCTTTGATCACCATGCGAGCTGCAATCCTCTTCCCTGTCCTGCTGGTTGCCGGCGCCGCTGTCGCCGAGATACCTGACAGCGATGCGCGCAACACCTCGATCCGGCACACGGACATGGTGTACTCGCTGCCGGACTACACGGCTGAGGAATGGAAGCAGCGTTCGGCCTTCTTGCGCAAGCAGGTGCTCTTCTCCGCGGGGTTGCTGCCGATGCCCGACAAGGCGCCGCTCGACCCACTGGTCGGGACGGTGATCGAACACGAAGACTATTCCGTGGCGAGTGTTCTGCTGCAGACCTACCCCGGCTACTACCTCGGCGGAAACCTCTACCGGCCAATCGGCCAGAGCGGCCCTTTCCCGGCAGTGGTATCGCCTCACGGGCACTGGCGCTACGGCCGCTTCGAGAACTCGGAGCTCAACTCAGTGCCGGGACGTGCGATCAGCCTGGCCCGGCAGGGCTACGTGGTGTTCGCGTACGACATGGTCGGGTGGAATGACACGATGCAAACGCCGCACGGGTTTGCCGGTCCGCGCGAGGAACTGTGGCTGTTCGGTTCACTTGGCCTGCAGTTGTGGAACAGCATCCGCGTAGTGGACTACTTGGTGTCGCTGCCCGGTGTGGATTCCAGCCGGCTCGGCGTGACCGGGGCATCCGGCGGCGGCACGCAGGCGTTCCTGCTGGCGGCCGTCGATGACCGCATCGGCTATTCCGCGCCGGTGAACATGGTTTCGTTCCAAATGCAGGGCGGCTCGCGGTGCGAGAATGCGCCGCTGCTGCGAATCGACACCAACAATGTCGAGTTCGCCGCTGCGTTCGCGCCCAAGCCGCAGTTGCTGGTGTCGGCCACCGGCGACTGGACGGTAAACGTGCCCAAACGCGAATTTCCCGCCGTGCAGCGCATCTACGCCCTCCTCGATGCGAAGTCCAACGTTGAATGGCGGCAGTTCGACTCGCCGCACAACTATCACCAAGACAGCCGCGAGGCGGTCTACGAGTTCT
The DNA here is from genome assembly GCA_009838515.1 of Terriglobia bacterium. Lineage (GTDB taxonomy): Bacteria > Acidobacteriota > Terriglobia > Bryobacterales > UBA6623 > VXMF01. Next base: position 186,822 of record VXRL01000002.1, read on the forward strand.
TCGGCAAACGTATCTTGGGAGACAGCGAGAGCGCGCATTTCGCGGAACGCGCATCGCGTCCCGACCAGCTCAGTGCTCTGCTTTATCTCTGGGGCCGGCCCCTGCCAGAAGGCGCGGTCAGCCATGAGGAACTGGTGCGCCAGCGGATCGCGGCGGCCGAGGCTGACACGCTAGCGCTGGCGATAGACGACGCAGCGTCCTTAGCGAGTGCGCGGTTGGCGTTCAAGAAGCGCCTCGGCTTGGCACTGCTCGCCGAAGTGCCTTCGCCCGGGACTGTAGAAGCGAAGGCGATCGGCGGTGCCGAGTTCGCGATCGGACGGAGCGGCGTTGGCGACCGCATCCCCGCGCGGTTCCTGAATGCTGATTCGCGCAAGGGCCCTCCGGTTCTGTTCATCCATGCCGATGGCGCCGAAGCCGCCGCGCACTCCGGGGTCGGCCAAGCGTTGGCACGGGGTGATGCGCCGGTGCTGTTGATCGATGCGTTCCAGACGGGGTTGGCCGCGGCGGTGCGGGATATCGCGGCGGTCGGCCGGAATGCCGAACGGTACTATCACGTGTTCAACCGCAGCGATGATGCCAACCGCGTGCAGGACATCCTGACCGCTGCCGCCTTCCTGCGCAGCCACACTGGTTCCGACTCCATCAGTCTGGTCGCCTCCGGGAGCGCGGGCCTCTGGGCGCTCCTAGCGGTTTCGCTGGATAGTGGGATAGGAGCGGTCGTGGCGGACTTGGACAACTTCGACGCGGCGAACGACGCCGCCTATGCAGAGGGCTTGTTCATTCCAGGACTGCGCCGCGCAGGTGACTTCCGCGCCGCGGCTGCGCTGACTTCGGAGCATGCCCGGCTGTTGCTGCACAACGCGCATTCCGCGTTTCCGATGCCCTGGTTCGAGGCGGCATTTGAGGCAGGCGGGAGACTTGGCGACCTGTCGGTCCCGGCAGAGGCTCCGCTGGCCTCTAGCATCCTGGAATGGATTGCGCGATGAGCTCCGGCTGTCGCGAAGGGACTCGGTTCGACAAGATTACGGCGGTTCGCCTGGCGGCGACGCCGCTGGTGCCGGTGCCAGCATTATCGAACTGGCCGCCGCAGCTGAGCGGGAGCGAACCATCCCATAATTGAATAGGTGCTGGAAACGGACAAACAAGACAGGCCGCCGCGGTCCAAGGCAATGATGCTACTGGTCGCGCTGGGACTATTGTTGGGAATAGCTGGCTTCGGCTATCTGGAGTGGAAGGGGCGCTCGGATCTGCCGGTCGAGCAGGTTGTGCTCACAGACGAGGCGCGCGACTATCTCACCAGCCTCGACCTCAGCGATGTAGAGATGGGGGCCACAGACAACTCGCTTGGCCAGACACTGGTCGAAATCACCGGCACGATCCGGAATATCGGTGACAGGCCAGTGCGCAGCATCCGCCTGAACTGTGTCTTCTTCGACGTATACGGCATCGAACTCCACCGCGTACTCTCGACGATCGTGCGGTCGTCGCAGGGTCTACAACCGGGTGGGGAAGTGCCATTCAGGCTACCATTCGACGATATCCCTGATGGCTGGAATCAGGTCCTTCCCAGCCTGTACGTTGCCGAGATTGTGTTTGATTGAAGGGCGCTCGGCCCGCGACGATTCAACAGAGTCCTGCAACAGCTCTGGTAGACGCCGTGCGCGTGATCGCCCCGGGGGCGAAGTGGATGGGTCCCGTTGCCGTGAAACCGGCCGGGCCGCAAGCCAGCCTCGATCGCCGAACCTACGGGTTCAGTCAACCGTGCTTCGGCCTCAACCGAGGTGTTACGGCTTGTTCGACTCTTCTTGCTGAGCCAGCTTCTGACGATTTCGCTCGCGCCATTCGGCATCGTACGCATCGCTCAGTTCCTTTGAGAACGCCTCGGGGTGGCTCATTGGGCGGGCGTACTTCCACTCCCACTCTTCGGTTTCGGGGATATCGCTGAAATCGATTTCTTCATCTGGGACTTGCTTTGACTCGTCCCAGGGCGGCTCGGGTGCTTCTAGGCCCATATAAATTTTCCTCCTGCCCATAGTATAAGAGCGTCTTTCGCTGCGGGATGCAGGTCGGGCCGAGATGATCCGATTTCGGCCTGCACGCTCGGTGAAGATCACGGCGATTGCGCTGCCCTCTAACAGCTCGATCGCCTTCCAGCGAACCTCTTCCCCGCGAGGAGACCGCAACAGGAGCGGATTGTGACCAAAGATTCGTATTGCATCTTGGAACCGTATGCCGTGTCTTCTAACGTTGGTGCGGTTTTTCTCGTCGTCCCACTCGAACTTCGACTCAGGATTCTGCATTCGTAAGGTTGGTGGCAGTTGTCGTCGGCAGGAGAGTCCGGCTTTGCTACGGCTTCGCGTCCAACACCGGGCGTTTCAGCATCCCTGGACCGGACTCACTCTCGCGGACGGTTCCGCGTACCCAGCTCAGCCCGGTCGACCGGCCCGCCGGGCGCCAGCTGGACGTAGTCCGTATAGCGTACCGACGACCGTGCTGGCTGAGCCGGGGGTTCCGTTCGATCCTCTCTGGCCCAGCGCTCGAAGCCCTCGATCAGGTCTGGGTGGGCGGATGCCAGATCGGTCGTCTCAGCTTCGTCCCTGTCGAGATCGTAGAGCTCCACTGGGCCGTCGACAGGGCTGCGGACGAACTTCCACCGTCCGTTGCGGGCCGCCTGTGCCCGTAGCTCGGCATCGCCAGCTACGACTTCCCAGTAGAGCCAATCGTGCCTGCGTTGCGTTGCGTCCCCGAGCAACGTGGGGACGATGGAGATTCCGTCAGTTCTAGGAGAGTCGACTCCGGCAAGTTCCGCAAAGGTCGGCATCATGTCCGGAAAGTAGGTCACGTGGTCGCTGACAGACCCGGCTGCCACGCGTCCCGGCCACCTGACGATTTGAGGGATCCTCAGGCCGCCCTCGTACATCGAGCCCTTGTACCCGCGCAAGCCCCCCGAGGCTTCGAAGAAATCCTCGCTCACGTCGAAACGAGCTTGCGCGCCGTTGTCCGAATTGAAGATCACGACGGTCTCTTCGTCGATACCCAGGCTCTCAAGCAAGTCCAGCATCCGGCCGACGTCGCGGTCGAGGCGGGAGACCATCGCTGCGTAGGTCGCCCTAGGATTTGGCGACACGATATAGCCGATCCGGCGTTCCTGCCCTCCGCCCACTTCGGGGAACTGGCCGAGGTACTCCTCGAGCGAATCGGCCGGAACTGCCAGCTCGACGTGAGGGATCGTCACAGGCAGGTAGCAGAAGAAGGGCCCGTCGCGGCTGTTGCGAACGAACTCGAGAGCACGCTCGAAGAGGACGTCGTGCGTATATTGCCCTCTGCCGCCGTTCTCGTTCTGGCGCAGGTTCATCCGGCCGTGGTTGAGCGTCAACCAGAACGGATAGAAGAAGTGTGCATGCACCTGATGCAGGTACCCAAGGAAGTCGTCAAAGCCCTGTCGCAGCGGATGCCCGGGACTGCCCGCTAGGCCGAGACCCCACTTGCCGTAGCCACCGGTGGCGTAGCCCGCCGACTTCAAGACCTCCGCCAGTGTGATGTCGGAGTCCCGCAGGTGGGCGTCGCCGAGGTTGCCCCTAACCGACGTGTGTCCTCCATGCAGACCCGTCATCAAGACGCTGCGCGATGGAGCGCACACGGTCGATCCGGCGTAGGCCTGAGTGAAGCGCATCCCTTCGGCGGCCAGCCGATCGATGTTTGGCGTCTTGATCTTGGTTTGGCCGTAGGAGCCGAGGTGGCCGTAGCCTAGATCGTCCGCCATGACGTAGACGATGTTTGGCGGACTGGCGGCGGCGCCTGCTGCCAGCAGGCATCCGAGGAAGACAGCGATCAGCTTCATGCCCTGCACGGTATCACGCCAAGATTGTCCGGCGTACGGGGGGCTGTCTTGGGCGTGTGGAAGTGGCCGGGAGTGATGGTGATACTCGGCGGGCGCTGGGCTTGTCTTGAGCGATTCGCCTGAGCGCTGTGCAACCCATTGGCGTGCGTGCGTGCAGCAGCCGCAGATTTCGGCCCTGTGCTCGCAGTCGACGCTGGCTTTGGCGCTGTACTAGCCAAGATCAATTTCGTACGCGGCTTCTGTCACGGCCGCGACTTGGGCCTGCGATACGCCGGGCATCAGCTTTACCAACCTCATCCGACGGTTGACGAATCGAAAGACCGCTAGGTCTGTGACCAGCACGTCGACAACACTCTTCGCCGTTATGGGCAAGCTGCACTGCCTCACGACCTTGGGAGTGCCCCGTCTGTCCGTATGCGACATCGTGATGATGAGTCGCTCGGCTCCCGAAGCGAGATCCATGGCGCCTCCAACGCCCAGCAAGGGCTTTCCAGGGACCGTCCAGTTGGCCAAGTTGCCAGCCTCATCGACCTGCAGTCCGCCCATGATCGCAGCGTCAACGTGGCCGCCTCGGATCATGCCGAACGAGGCGGCAGAGTCAAAGTAGCTGGTGCCCGGCATGGCCGTGACTGGGATCTTCCCGGCATTGACCGGGTGCTCCATCGCCCCGCCGGACTCGGGCTCGGGCCCGACGCCGAGCATTCCGTTCTCCGAATGCAGGACGATTCCGTGCTCTGGCCCGATCAGATCGGCGACCAGTGTGGGAATGCCGATTCCCAGATTGACGACGTCCCCTGGCTTGAGCTCGGCTAGGGCAGCGCGGGCCATCGCCATTCGTGCCTCATCCATCCGCTTGTGAACAGCGGAAACCGAAACTGACGATCCGAGATCCTCGGGCTGAACGTGAGCCTTCACCAGATAGTCGACAAAGCACCCGGGCGTGTGGATCACGTTCGGATCCAGCTTCCCGACCGGAACGACATGTTCGGCCTCGGCAATCACTAGGTTCGCAGCCGTGGCCGCGGCGTGATTGAAGTTGCTCTCTGTCATCCGGTAGACAAGATTGCCCGCCAAGTCCGCCTGCCAAGCACGCACGAGGGCCACATCCCCGCGGATCGGGGAGGCAAGGATCATCTCGCGACCATCGATCAGGCGCGACTCCTTTCCCGCGGCCAGCTGCGTTCCCGCTCCGGCCGGGGTGAAGAAACCGCCGATCCCTGCTCCGCCCGCCCGAATTGCCTCGGCTAGCGTTCCCTGTGGCAGAAGCTCGACTTCGATCTTGCCGGACTGAGCCGCCTGAACGACCTCGGAGTTGCTGGAAAAGTACGAGCCGATCGCCTTCCGAATCTGGCCGTTCCGCAACAAACGACCGCCCCCTAGGCCCGGCTCCCCGACGTTGTTGCCGATGTACGTAAGGTCCCGAGTCTCTGTTTCTGCCAGAGCGTGCAATAGGTGGACCGGACTTCCGGTCATTCCGAAACCGCCTACCACGAGTGCGTCACCCGAGCGGACCAGCGCCGCTGCGTCTTGGGCCGTGATCAATGGAATCTTCTTCAATGGTCGTCCCCTATCGCCGTGGTCGCTTCTCAAGCCAGCAAGGCGATCGCCGAGGCTGGGGCGACCACACGGCTTCCCGTCGCGACAAGGTTTGCCGTTCTCGCCAATCTTCGCGCGAGCCCTCTGCAAGGGCTTGTCTGGTCTCTCCAAGGCCAACCTTCCCGGAAGGTTGGAGATCACGGATCGTCATGCCGCGCTGCTTCGGGATCACGGGCATAGCGGCTCTCGAAGTTCGCAGCGGCATCGGGAACCGGCGCTCTCCGATGCAGGCGATTCGGTTGCGCGCATCCGGACCAGAATCGGAGAGAGCCCAATCAAGCGGTAGCGGCTCCCAGTCGACTCGGCCTGCATCTGCGGGCGTCAGCTTGCAGGCCCCGCCACGTCCGGACCGCGCATCATTGGCACTAGAATCGGCATGAGCTTCTCCATGGCGGTCTCCGGGTCTGTCATGTTTACGAGCCCGGTCGAGATCCGATTGATCCGATTTGGATTCTGCGCCATCGTCACGAACACGCCGGTGAATGCGGTGTATCGCCAGTACACCTCCTCTAGGGACTGGTCTGGCAGAGCACGGCTGAACGCGAACATGAACCGTTTGTGTAGGTTGCCGTAGCAGCGCGCCATGATGGCCTGCATCTCCTCGGCGGGATCCTGAGCGATCCGTCCTAGGAAGCGCATGTAGCTTGCAAAGGCTGGATCGGTACTCGCCGTGGCCTTCAAGCCCGGCAGGAAGAACGCTGCGATCACGTCTTCTAGTTGGGGCGGCTTGCTGCGCTCTTCTGCTACGTCCAGTAGCCGGTAGCGTTCGCTGTCGAGTTGATCCACTCGCCGGGCACAGATCTGGTAGAGGAGATCGTTCCGCGACTCGAAATGGTACGAGAGCGTGGCGTTGCTCACCTCGGCGGCTCTGGCGATCTCCCGCATCGAGACTTCGAGTCCGTGTTCGGCGCAAAGGGATTCGGCCACGTTGAGCACGTGTTGCGCTGTTTCGGACGTCAGCGCCGGGCGCGCGGGCAGCGTGTTGCGACGCCATCGGTAGTAGGTCGGCTTCGTGATGCCCACCTCGCGGCAGGCATCCGGGACGCTCATCCCGTTCGAGACCCGCTCGCCAACCTTGGAAAGAGCTTGGCGGATCTGTTCGGATCGCTTTCCCTGCTCTGGTTCCGGCTCATTGCGCCGATGCACCGAACGAGTACTGTTCATCTGGTCGATACCTTCTGCCTACACCATTCTCTGCGTCTGTCTTCGGATCAACTCGCGACGACTCGCCAGAGCCCTAGCGCGACCCGGTGGCCAAGCTGCGCACCCTCGCTGCGCGAGCAGTCCCCAGCGCGCTTCGTGTCAGTGAACCGACCAAAGTATCCGAGAATCGCTTGAATCGGCAGTGCCGCTGAAGATGAATCTGACACCTCCCGAGATCCACGTTCGATTCCGCTCAGGCTGCTAGTTTGCGGGTTTGGCCAGCAAAACTAAATTAGATTCTAGCAGATCCGCGCACGCTAACAGGATCTTGAGCTAGTGCCGTTTGCGGTCTGGGACCGATCGAGCTGCCGCCCGATCGCGGATTGGGGCCGTTCGGTCCAGCGCTCCGCAGCCGAATCCTCGAGCAGCAACAGCAGCCATCGGCGATTTCTGAAGGCGTTTTCGTAATGCCCGTTTCCTGAAATGGCTGCACTCGGTGAAATTTCGCGCCAAGCTTGCGAAATTTTCTCTGAAACCCGCTTGACAAAGTATTGAACAAGTGTACAATAACATTCCACAGGGTAGTGCCGGGGCAATCGGAGGGTCGGTCTTTCGGGGCCGAGCGACTCCCGCGCCCGCTAGATCCGCCATGCAACAGGACGTTCGAGAGCTGCTTGCTCGCCGTCCCATGACGGTCCATCAGGTCGTCACCGTCCTGATCTGCCAGGCGATCAACATCCTAGACGGCTTCGACGTTGTCCTGATTTCCTACGCAGGCCCGCTCCTGGCGCGCGAGTGGGAGTTGCCCGCGGCCAGGCTGGGTACAGTATTCAGCGCCAGTTTGGTCGGCATGACCATCGGGGCCTTCCTTCTTGCGCCGCTCGCAGACTACGTTGGCAGGCGCCGCACGATCATCGGCGGCCTGTCCGTGGTCACCGCTGGAATGCTGCTGACTTATTGGGTGGAAAGTGTCCCGCAGATCGTGGCGACGAGAATCCTGACTGGGTTGGGGGTAGGGGCGCTGTTCGCGAGCCTGACCACGCTCGTGGTCGAGTATTCGTCCGAAAGGCGCCGCACGCTTGCGGTCAGCCTGCTGTACCTCGGGTACCCTATCGGAGCGGTTCTCGGCGGCTTGATTGCGCAGTTCAACATCGAGCGGACCGGGTGGCAGGCCTTCTTCCTGTACGGGGGATTGATCACAGGCGCACTGATTCCGGTCGCGCTGCTGCGGCTTCCCGAGTCGCTGGATTACCTGCTGTCGCGGCAGCCGAAGCGTGCCCTGAGCGCGGCCAACAAGCTGATACGCAAGCTGGGCTACGTGCCGATCGACGCGCTGCCGCCAAAGCCGCCCGCCGCCGGCCGGCAGGCAGTGAGCGTGCTCTTTTCAGAGGCTTACAGGAGGCAGACCTCGGCGCTGTGGATCAGCTTCTTCGCGTCCTTGCTCGTAATCTACTTTCTGATCAGCTGGACGCCTCAGATTCTCGCCAGCGCGGGCCTTGCGCTCGATCAGAGCATTCTCGGCGGAATGCTCCTCAATCTAGGCGGCGGTGCCGGTATGCTGGTTTTGGGCCTGGTGTCCGCGCGCTTCTCGCTGCATCGGCTGATCGCGTCGTACTTCACGCTCGCAGCCGTCGTAATGGCGGTGTTCGCGCTGTCGGCGCTGTCCCTGCCGCTGCTGATTGCGATCACGGCCGCCATCGGATTCTTCAGCTATGGCTCGCTCATCGGCTTGTACGCCTTGGCCGCGCAGCAGTATCCGGCCAGCGCGCGCTCGACCGGAGTGGGCTGGGCAATCGGTGTTGGAAGAATCGGCTCGATCATCGGGCCTTACGCTGCCGGCCAGATGATCGGCTGGGGCTGGGAGCGATCGACCTACTACTTGGTGCTCGCTGCACCGTTGTTGGTGGGCGCGGCGACCGTGCTGCTGTCGAGCACGTTCACAGCCGGACGGCACGCTGCGACGAAGAACGAAGCCGTCGCATGAGTGTGCCTGGGAGAAATCAAGATGAAAACACTGACCATTCGACTTTCCTTTGTCGCACTGTTGCTGGTGCTGATCGCGTGGGAGCCCCTGACAAGCTGGGCTCAGAGCCAGCGCTATCAACGAGTGATGGTGGTTCCGGACCGCGACATCCAGACCACGCTCGACGGCGAGTTCACGATCGCGGCGGTAGGTGACGTCGTTGCCATACGGCCGACCTCGAAGCTAGAAGTCCCGGAAGTTCAGGCGGTCTACTCGCTCCTGCGGGAGGCCGACGTCTCGTTCGGCAATCTCGAGCAGAACATCGCCGAGCCCGCGAAGGTCTTGGCCGAAAACGACGCGCGCATGTTCCAAGCCTTGGCCCGGCCCCAAATCGCTGACGACTTGCGCGCCATTGGCTTCGACTTGATGAACTTCGCGAACAACCACACGACGCACTTCGGGCTCGCAGGGCTGCGAGAGACCATGAACCACATGAAGCGCGTGGGCATCGTGACTGCCGGCTGGGGCAGGAACCTCGCCGAAGCGCAGCGCGCCAAGTTCCTTGACACCCCGAAGGGGAGGATCGGCTTTCTCGGCATCACCACGAATTCCTTCCGGGATGCACGGCACGCGGGCGAGGATTCGCCGGGCTACGCGGGAGCGAACGCCCTCCACGTCCAAAGGACGGTAACGATCGCACAGGAGGCGCTGGACGCGCTTCGCAAGGCCAAGGAGATCTCTCCCCAGCTGTTTCCAGGACTGTATCCCATCACCAGCGCCCGCACTTTCCGGGACGAAGGAGACAGGATCCGGCTGTACGACGAGTACTACGTGGCCGGCGACCATGCCCACTATTCGTACTCAATTCGCTCGGGCGAGCTTGAGACCTATGCCGGAGAAGTGAGGAACGCCAAGTACCTGTCTGATTTCGTCGTCGCCAACATTCACTCGCACCACTGGCAGGTGCCGGACAACGCGACCTCGGCCAGCACCGAGACGCGCGAACCGCCCGACTTTCTCGTCGAGCTGGCGCACGCGGCGATCGACAACGGGGCCGACGCCTTCTACTCGCACGGCGAGGGCGAGCTGCGCGGAATCGAAATCTACAAGGGCAAGCCCATCTTCTACCAATTGGGCAACTTCACGAGGCAGCCTTTCTTCCAAGAGATCTTCAACCCGGAGTTTCGGAGCATGGCGCGGCGATTCCCGGCCGGGGGCGGCGGGCCTCGCGGCCGGGGTCCGAGAGCGGGCGGCGGGCCACCCGCCGGTGGACGCGGAGCGGGTGGCGGGCCTCCCGCCAGAGGTCCAGGAGCGGGCGGCGAGAATCTCACCAGGGCCGAGGTGCAAGGCATGATCTACCCGGTCAACCACGGCCGCGAGTACTTCGAAAGCGTCGTAGCGGTCAGTCACTACGACGAGGGAGCCTTGAAGCAAATACGCCTGCACCCGGTCGATCTCAAGTTCGACGGTCCGTTCGTTGACATCGGAACGCCCCACCTTGCAAGCGGCGAGATTGCGCAGCGGGTTCTTGAGACGATCCGAGAGGCCTCAGAGCCGTTCGGCACTGAGGTGCGCATCGCGGGCGACGTCGGAATCATCGAAATCAACTAGCGATGCCGGTGCAGGGAAACGCGTTGCCGCAGAGTCCATCGGAATAGCGCCATGTGTCATATCCGCAAGCTCTCGCTTTGCCCGGACGAGCAGCAGGTGTCCGAGTACACCGGCGTGGTGTCGGCGCTCCGCTACGCGAGTGCAGGCGGGTCCAGACGGATCGCATTGCTGCCCGACATCTACGGCGTGACGCCGTTTTACAAGGGACTGGCATCGCTTCTCTCGGACCGCGGGGCCGTTGTGTATCTGGTCGATCCTTGGCAACCGTTCGGCGAATTGCCGGAGATGACGCGGGAAGCAGCTTGGGCGAGGCGCCATCACCTGCGCGACCGGGCGTTCTGCGATGAGCTGAATGCCTTTCTGGACCAGGAGGGAATCGACACCGTTGTCGGATTCTGCATCGGAGGGAACTTCGTTCTCGAGCTGGTTCGTCGTGGCTACCGCGGCACTTGTTGCGCGTTCTACCCGCTGCCGTGGGGAATGGCCAACGACGACGGGCTGCAGCCGCCATTCGAGTACATGGAGGGTCTGGACCACGAGGTGACGATTCTCATGGGCGAGCAGGACCCTTTGGCCGGTCCGGAGAACATACGCAGGCTTCGCGAGGTCTGCGCGCGAAACCCGGCCATGGACCTCCACCTATACGGGGTGTCCGGACACGGCTTTCTGGCCGACGTGGACAGCGATCAAGAAACTCTCCGGAGCAATGCCCGGGCAGCCTTGGACGTCGTGTTGAACCGGGTTTTCCGGGCGCCAGCGCCCGCAAGCATCGAGCACCCGGCGGCCGACGGGGAACTGCTGGGCTCAAGGGGGATGACGACTTGACCGACTTCGCCTTCAGAGCGCTTCCCTGGAACGTCGTGTTCGGAATCGGGGCAGTGGAGCGGCTTCCAGCGGAGATGGATGCCCTCGGCCTCGACCGGGCATTGGTGCTTTGCACGCCTGGCAGTCAGGCTCGGGGCCGCTTGATCGCGAAACAGTTGGGTGATCGGGCTGCCGGGCTCTTTGCCGATGCCCGGATGCACGTGCCCTCGACGGTCCTTGACGAGGCGTCTCGTCGCGCGCGTGACTTGGGAGCCAAGAGCACGGTTTCCATCGGCGGGGGATCGACCACTGGCCTGGGCAAGGCGCTCGCGGCGCGCGAAGGCCTAGACAATGTCGCGATCCCGACAACGTACTCAGGCTCGGAAATGACGGACATCTGGGGCGTGACCGAGTCCGGTCGCAAGGTTACGTCCCGGGACGCTAGGGTTGTTCCGACGCTCACGATTTACGATCCGAACCTCACCGTCAGCCTGTCCGCACGCATGTCGGCCTCGAGCGGCCTGAACGCGCTCGCCCAAGCGGTTGTCAATGTGGCCGCCGACAAGCCCAGTCCGATCGCATCGGCGCTGGCGGTGGAAGGGATTCGGGCACTCGCGAAGGCGCTCCCGCGCGTCGTCACGGAACCGAACGACCTCGAGGCGCGGTCCGAGGCCCTGTACGGGGCTTGCATCGCTGCGGGCGCATTGGGCGTCGGCTCCACCGGGTTGCACCACCGCTTGTGCCACACCCTCGGCGGCACCTTCGGCACTCCGCACGCCGAGACGCACGCGATCCTGCTGCCGCACAGCGTTGCCTACAATGCGACGGCCTTGCCAGCCGGCACCCAAAAGGTTGCCGATGCGTTAGGAGTGGCCGACGCCCCGGCCGGGATCTACGAGTTGGCCAAGCAGCTGGGGGCACCGACCGCCCTCAGACAGCTTGGCGTGGGCGAGGGCGATCTCGACAGGGTGGCGGAGATCGTCGCGCGCCCTTCCGCCCCCGTCCGTCCGCCTGCGCCCATCGATCGCGTTCGAACTCTTCTGCAGAATGCGTTCGAGGGCTTGCCGCCGCAGCGAGTGTAGCCGTGCCGTTGGCGAGAGAATCATCGATGCATCCCGTTGCAATCAAGAGAAACCAAAGAGGAACCAACCGAAGAGGAGGCAACAACATGCCGGACCAACATCCGCGAATCATCAAGCCGACCAGGCGGGAGACGATCATTGGCGCCAGTGCAGCCCTTGGCTCGCTAGTGGTCGGCCCGGACTTCTCCCGTGCCGCCGAGTGCATCTTGACCTCGACACAGATCGATGGCCCCTACCACATCCAGGATGCCGAAGATCGGCATGACGTGCGCTCTGGCAAGCCGGGCGTCGACCTCCTGCTGCGCATGAAGATCGTCGACGCCGAGGGCTGCGAGGGGATCGCGGGGGTTAGGACCGAGATCTGGTCCTGCGATGCTCTCGGCAACTACAGCGGCCATCCCGACGTCGATCCCAACGTTCCGCCCAGATTGGGTGGCGGGGGCCGCCCACCCGGAGGCGGAGCACGAGGTCGGACTGGCGGGCCGCGTCCGCCCAGAGCTGGACAACGTCCGCCTGCCGGACCGCCCGGCGGAGTTCGCGGCGGCCATCGTGAGCCGACCGGCCCGAAACGATTCCTGCGCGGCTCCCAATTGGCGAACGATCAGGGCGAGGCGGAATTCCTGACAATCTACCCCGGCTGGTACAACCCGCGCGCCGTGCACGTACACGTGAAGGTGCATCTTGGCGGCCAGGAATTGCTCACGACCCAGCTCTATTTCCCCGATGACTTGACCGACTCGATCCATCAGACGGAGCCCTACGCAGAGCGCTACCCGACGCCCTTTCCGAACTCCAAGGATCGAGTCAAGTACTGGACGACCGGAGGGGAAGAGCCGATCGGCGTCTTTCCGACGATGACGACCGAAGGCAACGCCCAGGTCGGAACGCTCACGATCGGAGTCAAGCGGGTCTGACGGGCCCTCGGGAGTGCGCCATGAGAGCAGCAAAACGAGCAGCGGGCCTCGCGCCGCTGGTGTTGGCCTCCACGCTGGCGGCGTGGGGCGCCGGACCGAACATCTTGCTGATGATGGCAGATGACCTCGGTTGGAACGACGTCGGTTTCAACGGGAGCGCGATCGAGACGCCCGCAATCGACAGCTTGGCGTCCGGAGGGTTGCGCCTGGACCGCTACTACGCGTTTTCGCTTTGTACGCCGACCCGTGTTGCGATCATGACAGGCCGCTCCCCGTTGCGGTTCGGGATTTTCGGTCCTATCATCGACCACGGCGGCCTGCCGCTTGAGGAAACCACGGTCGGCGAGATCTTTCGGGACGCGGGCTACCAGACTTGGTACCTGGGCAAGTGGCATCTCGGCCACGGAAGGCGCGCCTACTTCCCCAACGAGCGCGGCTGGGACCACTCCTACGGCTCGCTGACCGGCGGGCTTGACCACTACTCCCACAACAGCGACGTGTTGATGGGTGCTCCAGACTGGCATCGGAACGGCGAGCCCATCGAAGAAGAGGGCCACACGACGGACCTGTATACCCAGGAAGCGCTCCGCCTGCTCGAGGGCCGCGACAAGGAAACCCGCTTCTTCATGTACGTCTCGTGGAATGCGCCGCACGCGCCCTTGCAGGCGGTCGAACCGTATCTGGAGCGGTACGCGCGCGTCGATGACGAAGTTCGGCGGACCTACGCCGCAATGGTGACTCATCTTGATGACTCGGTCGCGTCCCTGATCGAGGCTCTCGAGCGGGAAGGGCTACGCCAGGACACGCTCGTGATCTGGGTGAGCGACAACGGCGGAATCCCGTCAGGCGGTGGGAACAACAGCCCACTCCACGGCGGCAAGGGCAGCCCCTACGAGGGCGGCACGCGCGTGCCGGGCCTCGTGAACTGGCCCGGCACGATCGAGCCGGGAGTCCTTTCCCAGCAGGTCAGCGCCTTGGACTGGCTGCCGACACTGCTTTCCGCCACGGGGGTCCCTCGGACAGACTCTAAGCCGTTGGATGGGTTCGACATGTGGCCCGCGATCGCTGCCGGGCGATCCGTCGAGCGCGGCGACTTGGTCTTCGGCTCCAACTTTGGTCGAGCTCTGTTTCGCGGGAAGTGGAAGTATGTCGAGACCGTGCCGGGATGGCTAGGGCTCGGCGGGCCGGGCAGGCGTCCGGGGCAGGGCCCGCTAGGCCGGGCAGGCGGCGCGCGTCGCCCGGGGCAGGGCCCACCAGGCGGTCGAGGCGGTGCCGGTCGCCCGGGCCCTCCGGGGCGGGGCCGGCCGCAGCAACGAAGCCAGCAGGCGCTCTACGACGTCTACGCGGACCCTACTGAATCCAACAACGTAGCCGCGGAGCACCCAGATCTCGTGAACGAGCTCGCGGCCTTCGTCCGCGCCTTCCACGCCGGCGTGCCGAGCATCGCCCGAGGGTTCGGCCTGCGCGATGGCGGCACGTTTGCCCGGGTCGGTCCTATGGCGACCTTCCCCGAGGACCGCGGGGCTCACGTCATCGACCGCGTTGACGAATGATCCTCGTTGCCAGCGCCTGAATCGCCGGGCGAGCGAGCGTCCCCTCGCTCGACGACCGGACCAGCTGGTCTGTGCCAACGATGCCCCACAGCAGCAGGCGCGGGCCTATGCCAGACAGCAACTCCTGCAGAGGGTAGCTACGTCCAGCCCGGCCATGGCCGTGTCGTGCTCTCCTCCCTGCGCATACCGCGGATCGCCTGCCAAGAGCAATCCGAGCGCGGCTCCCTCAGATCGCTGCCTGGCGGCACGACGCCACCGGCCGAGCGGACCGATGAGGGATAGGCGTGTTGGCGTCGGCCTGCAGTTGCAGTTTGTCGGCCACGCCTATCGGTCGCGTTCAAGAGCTTGCGCTCGGGGAATTGACTGGCGTGCCGCGCTACGCGCGGATGGAGTCGGTCGGTCGGCCTTCGCGGTCCGCGGGGCCGAGGCGATCAGTGGCTCCCATCGCATCGAGCATCGTGTTGTACAGGTCGAGCGCCTCGCTTCCCAAGTCGAGTATCTGCCCGGTCTTGAACCTGCCGCCCGCACCTGAGATCGCGTGGAAGACACCGGAAAGCTCGCGCTTGACGTCTGAGTGCCTGCCATCGCCGGATTCGGTCGAAATCGTCACCATCGAGTTCTGCAGAGCGGACTGCCCGTTGGCATCCTGCACGGCGTCGAGCCGATGCAGGAAGTAGGCTGCCTCCCGCAGGTGCATATGAGCGTGGGCCCGCAATTGCGGGTTCTGGCTCTCCGGTTTGTAGTCATGCCACCATTCATGGCTGCACGCCTTTGCGCCTGTGGCGTTGCGCTGCCCGGCGTCATCGAATTCAAAGACCTTGCGGCCGCCGAATTCGTAATCCCCTCGGATGCGCAAGCGCTCACCAGCCGCCAGAAACGTCAGCGAACCGAATCGTACCCGATCCATTTCGACTGCCAGCGCGTACAAATCCGCAGTCAGCCGCCATTCGCTCGTAAGGGCGGCAAGATCCATGTCGATCCCCTCGCCGCCCGGGTCAGCGTATCCCCCGTGGGCGATCCGCGATCTCGGCGGCAACTGGGGTCCGTTCGGTTCCTCCCGCCGTTGCGAGAATGCGCGTTGCTCAAACTCACGGATGCGGTCCAAGTGGTCCGCCAAGCGAGACCTCGATTCGGCGCCCAGCGGGGAGTTGTCCCCGATGAAGTGCTGGTACTGTCCCACCACGGCATCGAGCACGCTCCGGCGGAAGCGCTCCTTTTCGCCGGCAGCGCCTTCCGGCAGTTCGATTCGCCCGAACACCCGGTCGAACAGATCACGGGGCTTCTCCTGCATCGCCGCCGCCACCGTACCGTCAGAACGGTAACTGTGGACGTATCTGCTGATGCGGCTCCGCCGGAAATAGGTGCCGGCGATCACCGTCGGAGTGACTCCTCGAGGCTGTCCGTTCGGGTAGTGCGCCTGGCGAACGACTTGGTCAATGGAGGGACCGCCCGCGCGCGCTTCGCCGTTCGGAGGCTCGGCCGTGAACGCCCCGCTGGAGCCGTCGAAGTGTGCGTTGATGCCTGACTCGTCGCAACGAACCTGATCGACGTTTCGCAGGATCAAGAGCCTGTCCGCGAGCGGTCGCAGGGGCTCCATCACGCCATCGAACCCCTCGGACTGCAGAGGTGCCGGAATCCCCAGGCCGAAGAAGACATTGAACGCCCGCACTGGAACGGCAGCGGACGCACTGGCCCGCATTTCGTCGAGCAGGGGCAGGCCGATCCCGATACCCCCTACGCCTCTGAGAACCGTTCGTCGGCTGATGTGACGGTTGGTCATCTAGCTGCGGCTCCCATCATAGCTGTGCGGCTACGGCTCTGTCTGCGAGCTTCGGACCAGATCGCTTGTGACAATCGCCTCGATTAGGCTTGCGTAGGTTCCGCCGCTTGCTTGGCTGCGCCGATGGATTCCGTCGACCGCGGGATCGTCAGTTGGCGAAAGTGGCCGGCCGATAGCGAACTGGGTGACTTTTCTGGTGAGATTGCGTCGGACACGGTCGCTTGCGGCGAGCAGTTCCATCATTTCGGCAGACGTGGCATACGCGACCGGTTCGTCGGAGCCCGGAAACAGAATCTCGCCGTCCTCTCGCAGTTCATTGCCGTGCTCGTCGATATCGTGGTAGCTGCCGAGGCCGTCGAACCGCTCCAGCCCGAAGGCCAGAGGCTCGAACCTGCCGTGACAGCCCCCGCAGGCCGGGCTTTCCACCCGGTCGGTGGCAATGGCCCGACGGGATCGCCCGGCGCTAGCCGGCACGGGCGTGGTGTCGGTGCCGGGAGGAGGGGAGCCGACTTCGCCGAAGAGCAGGTCCTCAAGAACGAAGAGCCCCCGGGTGACCATAGATGCCTCGCTTCCGCCCTTCGTCAACACCGCGCCCTGCGTCAGAATTCCTCCCCGGCTCGGGATGCCAGCGAGTTCGTAACGTCTCAGTCCGGACCCCTGACCGTCGAGGCCGTAGTGCGTGGCGAGAGGAGGGGTGAGGTAGGTGAACTGCGCATTGAGCAGGTCCGCAAGCGGCCGTCGTTGATCCCAGACCAGGTCCTTGAAGAAGGCGATTGTCTCGGAACGCATGTCCGCCCCTAACTGCGGATTCCACAGGGGAAACTGCTCGCTGTCAGGGCGCAGGGTTTCGAGCCGCCCCAGATCGAGCCACTGGGCGACGAATTCCACCGAGCGTGCGACTGCCCGCGGATCAGCCAGCATCCGGCGGACTTGGCTCCGCAGCTCCTCGACATCGTGAAGGGTACCCGCGGCTGCGGCGGTAGACAAGGCCGTGTCAGGCGGCTCTCCCCAGATGATGTAGCTGAGCCGTGCCGCGAGTTCGTGGGCGTCGGTCGGCCAACGGCTTCCGTCGCCCTTCTGCTGCTCGATGCGGTAGAGGAAACGCGGCGACTGCAGCATGGCTTCCACCACATGCCGGACGGCCCCCTCGAAACTGCCCCCCGAGGACCGCACGGATTCTGCGAGGGTACGGTACAGGTCGATCTCGCGTTCTGAGAGCGGGCCCCGGAGAATTCGCTCCCCCATTCGTCGAATGCGGCTGTCCGCCAGGTCGGTGCCGTCTCCCACCATGCGTTTGATGTCGATTCGCTCTGCTGCGGACTCAGCTAGCCGGGCATACGCTTCTACATGCCGCAAGTCCACCGTGAGGTTGTAGGCTGTGTTCTCGAATCCGTCCGCGCGAAGATCCGGCGGCACGAGTCGAGCCGCTTCGTCCGAGAGATCGACCCCCGTTGCACTGCGTATCGAGGCGGCGTACTCGGAAGCCGTAAGCCTGCGGACTGCGCTGGGGAGGTCGTGTCCACCGCGACCGTGGAGGGCGGGGTCGATAGTCTCGTATGGCCAAGCTGCCCCGCCATCGATCCATTCGCGCAGAGCCTGCTTCTGGGCCGCCGATAGCGGCGGGCGGTTCTGCGGCATCGCTTCCGATTCCGCCATCAGCCACACAAGGCTCTCGCTCGCCGCCCCCGGCACGATGGCATTGCCGTGGTCTCCTCCTGCCAGGGCTGACTCCCGCGACGAAAGGTCCAACCCTGCCTGCCTCACGGCGGAATCGTGGCAGTCAAGGCAGTGGCTTGCCAGAAGCGGAGCGATCTTGTCCTCGAACAGCGTCGGCCTTGCGGACACCTTGACAGGAACCGGCTCGACTAGGCTCGGCCCTGCACGGAAGTTCCGCCCCACCTCCTCGGCCAGCAGGTCGCGGCCGTAGATGGCGACCAAGTACACGCTTCCCAGCCAGGGCTCCCGGCCCCGGGGGCCGTTTCCGATCAGGAGCGTTGTCTTTTCCCAGTCCGAGGCGGATCCTGCGATCGTGGCTTCGGAAGCAATCTCTCCGTCGAGGAAAACTCGCGCTCTCCCGGTACGATCGCGGGTGAAAGTCACGTGCGTCAGTGCGGGTCTGGCGCTGGCTTCAGGCGTCCGGAGTGGATGGGCTTCTCCGGTTCCCGTTCTACTCGTGCGAAATCGAGCTTCGAAGCGGTCGCCCGCTTGGACCAGCGCGAAATTATGCTGACTCGTTCCGTTGGACATCATGACGATGCCTGCGCTTGTGGCTTCGCCTTGAGCGACGGGCTCGATCCAGGCCTCTACCGTCAGCTCGCCGGATACGCGCACCAAGTCCGCGATCTTCGCGACACGCTCCAGAGAGCGCAGCCTGGTCGGCCGGTCGATCATCAAGGAACCGCCTGCCAGTGTCACGGCGTCAGGGTCGTCCAGCTTCGTATCTGCCACTTCTAGGAAGCCCGAGCGATCCGGCACGAGTTCACCCTTGAGGGAGCCGAAGTCGTAGAGCGCCACCAGGCCGTCGCGGACTCGCGGCAGATCTTGCGCCACTCCCGTGCCTGCAAGCGCGTGGACGCATCCCAGCCAAAGCATGCAGGACGCGATCATATGCCTCACGGCGCGCAGGCCGCCCGGCAGGGCTGCCTCGTGGATCCGAGCTGAAGCCTCTGCGTAGCGCATTTCTTGCGGTTGTTCGCGGGCCGGGATCAAGCGCACGGACGTGTCAGTCCCTTGCCGATTGATCGGTGAGCGCCGGGGCATCTTCCGGGCGACCTCGAACTAGGCGAACTCCCACCGTTGCGTCGGCCGCCGTGACCCGGGAATCATCGTGGTATCAGCGTATCACCGGTGTCGCGTTGAGGATCCGAGAATGTTCGCATAACTTGTGATTGTTGAATCAATTACACTCGATTTCGGAGTGTCCGGGACTTGAATTCTTGGGCACCGGTTGAACCGCCGCTTCTACCTCTCTCGCGCAGGTGGACTTCTCCTGCTGGGTTTGGAACAAGTTGTATAATTGAGGGAGTCCCCCCACAACAGGTGCTATGCCAGAAGACCATACGAACGATTCCGAAGGAATCTTGAACGGTCCCGATAACTTGGATCACAACATCAGCCCGATCGACATCGAGAACGAGATGCGCAAGTCGTATCTCGACTATGCGATGTCGGTCATCATCGGGCGTGCCTTACCGGACGTCAGGGATGGTCTCAAGCCGGTGCAGCGGCGCATTCTCTACGCCATGCGCGAAGAGGGGCTGCGGTCGAACCGGCCGCCGCGCAAGTGCGCCCGCATCGTCGGCCAGGTGATGGGCAAGTACCATCCGCACGGCGATTCGTCGATCTACGAGACGCTTGTGCGCATGGCCCAGCCGTTCAGCATGCGCGAGCTGCTGGTGACCGGGCAGGGGAACTTCGGATCCCTCGATGGCGACCCGCCCGCCGCCATGCGCTACACGGAGGCGCGGCTTGCTCCGTATGCAGAGGCGCTGCTGGAGCACATCGACATGGACACGGTCGATTTCCGGCCCAACTATGACGATTCCGCCGAAGAGCCCGAGTGCTTGGCAGCTTCCGCGCCGAACCTGCTGGTCAATGGCTCCAACGGCATTGCGGTGGGCATGGCGACCAGCATCCCGCCCCACAACCTCGGCGAACTGGTGGACGCCGCGATCCAGCTGATCAAGCACCCCAACACAAGGTTCGAGCGCATTATTGCGATGGTGCAGGGGCCTGATTTCCCCACGGGCGGCATTCTGTGCGGCACGGCGGGAATCCGTCAGGCGTATGCTACCGGCCGCGGGCACATCTTGGTACGCGCCAAGGTTGAGATTGAGAAGCTGCGCAAGGATCGCATGGCTGTCGTGGTCAGCGAAGTGCCGTATCAGGTCAACAAGGCCCGCTTGATCAAGAAGGCGGCGGAGCTGGTCAATCAGAAGAAGATCGAAGGCATCAGCGATATCCGCGACGAGAGTGACCGCTCCGGCATTCGCATCGTTTTCGAGGTCAAGCGCGGGGACAACCCCGAGGTCGTGCTCAACAACCTCTACAAGCACACCGACCTCCAACACGGCTCGGGCGTGGGTATGCTCGCCATCGTGGATGGCCGGCCGAAGGAAATCGGCCTGATCGAATACCTCAAGATCTTCATCGGTCATCGCCAGGACGTAGTCCGTCGGCGCACGAACTTCCTGTTGCGCAAGGCGCGCGAGCGGGAGCACATTCTGCTCGGTTTCGCCAAGGCGCTGCTGCGCATCGACGAAGTGATCGCACTGATTCGGGCATCGGCCACGCCCAAGGACGCCAGGGCGGGACTGACCGGGGAGATCGAGGTTGACTACAAGCGCTTCCTGCGCCAAGGTGCCGACGCGACCTTCAGGCCTTTCGAATTCACGGAGCGCCAGGCGCAGGCCATCATCGAGCTGCAGCTGCAGCGTCTGACCGGCATGGAGCGCCAGAAGATCCTCGATGAACTTGAAGAGTTGCAGAAGAAGATCGCCGAATACGAAGAAATCCTCGGGTCGGAGGCAGTTCTCAACCAGGTCATCATCGACGAGCTGCGGGGCCTGAAGAAGAAGTTCGGAAGCCCGCGCCGCACCGAGATCGGCGAGGAAGTCCGCGAGATCTCGATCGAGGACCTGATCGCAGACGAGGGCATGGTCGTGACGGTGACCAAGAACGGCTACCTCAAGCGCACTGCCTTGGACACCTACCGCAAGCAGTCGCGAGGCGGTCGGGGCCGCATCGGCATGACCACGAGGGACGGGGACCTTGTAGAGCGCCTGTTCTTCGCCACCACCCATTCCTACATCTTGGTCTTCACGAACCTCGGGCGCGTCTACTGGCTCAAGGTCTACAACATTCCCGAAGTGCCCGCTTCCGGGAAGGGACGCAACATCGTCAATGTGCTCTCGCTGCGGCCTGACGAAAGGACCGTGCAAGCATTCCTACCCGTGTCGAGCTTTGACTCGGACAAGTACATCATGATGGTGACGCGCCAGGGCACGGTCAAGAAGTGTTCGCTGGAGGTCTTCTCGCGTCCGATGTCGCGCGGGATCATCGCCCTGTCCTTGGCGGAGGGAGACGAGCTGGTTGCGGCCAGATTGTCTGAGAGGGACGACAAGGTCCTGATTGCCACCAATCAAGGCCAGGCGATTCACTTCAATAATGACGAGGTGCGGGCGATGGGCCGCACTGCTCGGGGCGTGCGGGGCATCCGGCTGATGAATGAGGATTACGTCATTGGCATGCTTTGCGCTACCGACGAACACTTGGTGCTCACCGTCAACGAGTTCGGCTATGGCAAGCGAACCAAGCTGGGCAAGTACCGTCTTACCGCGCGGGCGGGTAAGGGCGTGATCAACACCAAGATCACCAAGGCAAACGGGGCAGTTGTGGCAGTCATGCGCGTGCTGCCCGACGACGAGGTCATGGTCGTGACCCGTAACGGGAAGATACTGCGCACCAGTTCGGACAAAATCCGCGCCACGGGGCGCTCGGCCCAAGGCGTGAGGCTGGTCAACCTCGAAGACAATGATGTCGTCGCAGCCGCGGTGGTCGTGCCGCGCACCGACGAGATTGACGAAGTGGTTGATGACGAGCCCGAACAGCCGACGCTCACGATCCAGTAGAGCGCCTGTAGAGGAGCAGTTCGTTAGGACGGTCCGCTCAGGCCTCGAGCCCTCGAGCGAGTCGAATTCCTACCCGCTAGGACGCTACTGAATCGCCGTGTGGTTGTCGCCGTGCACGCTCGGGGCAATCTCGCGGCGAGAGATCCGCGAATCGCACGCACCGGCCTGCGAGAATCTCCGTAACCCGGCGTGAACTACTCCGGAACGCGTACGAGTCTCGTCACTCAGACCCGCCTGCTAGTGTCGCTCCGGCAGGTTTTTCCTCTGTCGCTTTTGGTGGATCGACCACTGTCAGCCGGACGGACTCCAACGGGCGGCGAACGTCGTTGCGTTTCCGCGGAGGTCCGATCCAGAGCGTCGAGAACGCTCTGACCGTCTCGTCGCTGCCGTGCGCCTTTCCAAGGATTCGGAGCGGATAGTCCCCCGCCGGCAGGTCCGCTGCGACCGCCACATCCAAGAATGCAGTCGGGATGACGACATTGTCGCCATCACCGGAAGGGCCGAAGTACTGCTCGGCCCGGAACTGTCCTAGCGCCTCCGACACACCCTGCGGCGGTCCTTCGATCCAGACATCAACCACGTCGCGAAAGCCCGGTTCGGGCATCATCAGCACGTCAATGCGCTCCGTCGTGCCGGCATTTACGTTCAGGTTTTCCGGCGCCGCCAGCAAGGCGAAGCGAGGCTCGCGCTCTTCGATGCGCAGCCGGTACGCCATGTCGGGCCCGCCGCGGTCAATTCGGTCGCGCACCAATAGGCGGTAGCGGCCGCTCTCCGGCGCTCGGAAATAGAGCATCGAGTCCGGATTGCCGATCACCGTGCCTTGGCCCGACATCAGGTCATCGTGCTCGGCTACCAAAGATCCGTCGCTGTCGAACAGTTCGAGCACGGTGTCGATATTGGGCAGCCCGAGCTGTGCCGCCAGCGTGGTGACCACGACCGGTCGGTCAGCCCGAAGTTCGAGCCAATACTCGTGCTCCTCATCGTGGCGGCGCAGAACACCGTTGCAGGCGACGCCCTCGGGCGAGGGCGAAATCGCTTCGGCGCAATCGGGCTCGGCCATGTCCGAGACCTCGAAGCTGATGGCATCCGTACTGCCGCCCGGCGACTCTGTCCAGATGCGCCACAGGCCTCGAGGAGCGTCGCGGGGTATGGTCAGCCTGCCTGTGACGCGGTCTCCGTTCCGCTCTTCGATGTCCACCGTTAGGCGCCGAAGCGCCGTATCCGTGACCCGCAGAGGAATCGTGTACGGGAATGTCAGTCGGTAATACTCGGCGCGACGGACTGGTGCCAACCAGATCCTCTCCACGTCTTGAAGCCACCGCCCGCGCAGCGAGAGTTCGACCTGCTGGCCCGCGCGCGCTCCCAGAGGGAATGCCGCGTGGGCCACGGGAAGGTTGCCGATGCGGAGCATATACCCGCAGTTCTTGTGGCAATTGACGCGCTGCGGGCCGCGGTATTGGTCGAGCTTGAGGTAGTACGTGCCCGACAGCTCGAAGGTGTGCTCGATGAACGGTGTTTCCAAGTATTCGTCGCGGTCGTCGTTGAAGGCGACTCGGTTGCCAGCGCTGTCGAGCAGCGACATGTCGTTTTCGAGAAATCCCCCGTATTCGATCGACCGCAGGTCAAACGTCCAACGCTCGCCGGCTCTGGCCTCGAACCGATACGTGTCGATATCCTTCAGCTGGTGCATCCCGCCTTGGATCGTTTGCGGTCCGAGGCGGATCGTCTGTGCGCCGGCGATGGTGTCGTTGGGCTCCACCTCGAGCGTCGAGGCAAATCCATCGACGTAGAACATGCGTGAGTTTGAAAGCCCTCTCGGGGTGCGCAGCGTTGCGATATGAGGCCCTAGCGGTGCGTCCGCACCGATCAAGATCCGGCCCGTGAGGGCGCCCTGGCCGTCAGAGCCTGCCGGCTGCCATGTCAGGTGAGGAGAATCGAATTCCAGCGTCGCAGGAAGCTCGAGATTGCTGCCTACCAGAGTCACATCGACAGCGGTAGCCACCTGTCCGCCCAGCGGTTCGATGCGGTCGATCCACGGGTCGGACGGATCCTCGGCCGCCAAGGCACCCGCTAGCGCCAGGACGCTTGCGAGCGCAAGCCGCGCCGCGGGGGCGTAGCGGCTACGCGAACAGCTCGGGAATCGGTTCCCCGCCATCGTTGATCCTGATCGGCCGCCCGAGCGCGTGGTATTGCGTGTGCGTGTCAATACCCAGCTTGCTGTAGATCGTCGCGCCCAGATCCTCGATGGAAATCGGCCGCTCCGTCGGTTCCGCACCCATCGCGTCCGAGCTGCCGATCACTTGGCCGCCGGGCACTCCCGCTCCCGCGACCGCGATGGAGAACACGCTTGGCCAGTGGTCCCGCCCGGCCGAGTGGTTGATTTCCGGAGTGCGCCCAAATTCGCCGATCGCCAAGACCAGTGTCGAATCGAGCAGCCCCCGAGCATCCAGATCTTCCAAGAGCGCGTTGAAGGATTGGTCGAACTCTGGGTACAGCTTCTTGTTGGTCTTGTCGTTGTCGGAGTGGGTGTCGTAGCCGCCGTGGAAGAGCGTCACCAACCGCACGCCTGCCTCGATCAGCCGCCGGGCCAGCAGGGCGCCCTGGCCGCCGGTCGTGCGCCCGTATGCGTCGCGCACCTTGTCGGGCTCTGAACCGATGTCGAATGCCCGCTTCGCCTCTGGCGAACTGACCAGGTCGAGGGCTTTCTGGTAGAAGTGGTCCATGCTGCCGACCACGCCGGATTTCTCGACAGCCTCGAGCCGTGCGTCCAGCGCGGAGAGCAGGCGGGCGCGGCCGCGGGCTTCTTCCAGCCCCAGGCCTGTCGGCAGGGTCAAGTCCTGTACCGAGTACTTCTCCTTGGAAGGATCTCCTGCTATGAACGGGTCGTAGGCCGACCCCAGGAAACCTGCTTCCGCGCAGATGTCCTTCTTGGGAATGACAACGAATGGCGGTAGGCCGTTGCGAGTGCCGAATTCGCGCGCCACTACCGAGCCGTAGACCGGGTGCTTGTAGGCGTTGTTGGGCCGCTGCCCGGAAAAGGCGTATTGCTTGGCCTTTTCGTGGATGGCCTCCAGCGAGAACATCGACCGGATCACAGAGAGGCGCTTGAAGTTCGCCGCGCTGCGTGGCAGCAGTTCGCTGAACCGCACTCCTGGAACGGTCGTGGGGATCGTGCCGAATCCGCCACGCACCTCCCGCGGCGCGTCAGGCTTGGGATCGAACGAGTCGTGCTGGCACAGCCCGCCAGTGTGGAAGTAGACGAGGCACGACATGTCGCTACGCCCTGGCGAGGCGGCGAGCAGTTGAGGGAGCGAGATACCGGCGATCGAGAATCCGCCCATGCGCAGGAAGTCCCTGCGGGAGTAGCGTGCGCGCATTTCGGAAAGCTGCATAGCGGATTTCCTCAGAGGTTCATCTGGAATTCCTTCGTGTTGAGGATTGCCCAGAGCATGTTTGCCAGGCCCTGCCGCCGGTCTCGTCCAGCCGCGGATTCGGCTGCGAGGTAGGCCTCGAGAGCCTCGCGCTCAGCGGCCTCGGGAGTGCGCGAGAAGGCCCGTCCGTATAGCGTGTCGATGATCGCGCCATCGCTCAGCCCCTGCCGCAACAGCGTGTCCAGCACGAACCCCTCCGCCTCCATGCGCCCGGCGAGCACGTCGCCGTTCATCATCTGCAAGGCCTGGGCCAGCGAGGGCGCGTTGGAACGCGCTTCCATGATATCCCTGCGCGGATGGCCGAATGTGGTCAGGAAGTGCGTGGCGCCAATGCTCGCGATCAGTTCCTTGGGGGATGTGCCGGCCGGGTAGTTGTTGAATTCCTCCGCGACGCCGGTGACTCGCGAGATCGCGTCCAGCAGCACTTCCGCGGGCAGCTTGCGCGGCAGGTAGCGAGCGAAGAGCGCGTCCTCGAGCGGCCGCTCGCCTCCCGGGCGGCCCGGCACGTGAGCCGCGAGCTGGTAGGTCTTGGAGTTGAGGATCAGGCGGTGCAGGGCCTTGAAGCGGAAGCCCGAATCGATGAAGTAGCGCGCCAGATCGTCCAGCAGTGCCGGGTGCGTGGCCCGGTTGGTAGAGCGGAAGTCGTCAAAGGGCTCGACGATGCCGCGCTGGAAGTACTCGTACCACACGCGATTGACGGTGGCTCGGGCGAATTGAGTTTGCTCGGTGCGCGTGATCCAGTCTGCCAGGACCTCACGGCGGCTCGTTCCGGCAGGGATCGCGGGCTGTTCGCCCCCCAGAAAGCGCGGCTTGACCGATTGCTTGGTGACAGGATGCTCGATTTCTCCGCGCCGGTCGTCGTACCAGATCCTGCGGTACTGGCCATAGCCGTGCTTGACCCGCGTGCGCGCCAGGAAGGCCGCCAGCCCGTAGAAGTCGTCTTGGGTGAGGTTCTCCAGCGGGTGGTTGTGGCACTGGGCGCACTCGAGCCGCTGGCCCAAGAACAAGCGGGTGATGGTTGGCACCGCCTTCTCGACTTCGAACTTCTTGAGCATGAAGTCGATCGCTGGATGCCAGAAATTGCCGGCCGGGCGCACCGTGGTGTCGCCCTCGGCCGTGAGCATCGCGCGCACCATCTCGTCGTAGGGCCAGTCCTCGCGGATCGAGTCGTGCAGCCAGCGCTTGAACGAGCCGTTGGTGCGGCCTTGGGAGTAGTACTGGGAATTCCGGAACCAGTCCTCGAACTTCACTAGCCATTGTGTGGAGTACTCTTCGCTGTCCAGCAGCCGATCCACGAGGGCCGAGCGCTTGTCGGGGCGGTCGCTCGCAAGAAAGGCCTCGGCCTCCCCTGCCGTTGGCAGCACTCCGACAGTGTCCAGGTACACCCGACGCAGGAAAGTGCGGTCGTCACTGAGCGGAAACGGCTCGACACCGACGTCGCGGAGCTTGTCGAAGACATGCTCGTCGATGAAATTGGCGGGATCGGGGAACCGCAGGCCGCGGCTCGGCGACTCTTCGACGACGATAAACTGTGCCGCGGCTGCCTTGCCCATTGCGCGGGCCATAACGGTTGTCATGCCGGGAGCCTTCGCGGTGACGGTCCAGTCGTCTTCGAGTGTCACGACGGCCTCGTCCTTGACGGCGTAGCGGACTTCCGCGGTCAGATCGCGCGTCGAGCCGTCGGACAGTCGGCCGACCACGACGACGGGCTGGCGCTGGCCCGCGCCGGTCAGCACCTGCTCGCCTGGGTGGATCTCAAGTCTCTCCAACCGCGTGCCGCCCGCACCGTACGGCGTACCTTGCCGCAACCATTCGAGGATGGTTGCGTATTCGTCCGACGCGGGTGTCATGAGTTGGCCCCCGCCGTGAGCGATCGCGAAGCTCGGCTTGGCCAGCAGTAGCGAGTCTTCCGGCGATTCGGCCGAGATTCGCCGCCCCGCATGCTGGTTCACGATCATGTCGTAATCAAAGCGGGGGTCCGAGCCGTACAGGGAAAGCCTGAAGCCGTTCTGGCCGGCCGGCGAGCCGTGGCACGCGGACGAGTTGCAGCCCTTGGTGGTAAGGATCGAAAGCAGGTCGCGCTCGAAGCCGACTCCCATGGCCGAGCGCCGGTTCCCGACTTGGACGGTCGTCACAGCCGATCCATCGGCGCAGCGCACGTCGATTCGAGCTTGCCCCGGAGCGTGCGCCACGACGCGGTTTCCTTCAACCGTGGCCACTCTTGGATCCGTGCTGGATGTCTCGCAGCCCGATCCTCCGGACAGCACGATGCGCTGGGATTCGCCCGGACTCTGGAGCGTGATATCGGAGGGCTGGATCAGGACTGCGGCAGGTGCCGACCAAGCCGGCACGGCTGCGCAGATGCAGATTCCGAATCGTGCCAAGCGCACACTGCAAGCGTAGTAGATGGAAGTGCTTGCCGCAACCGTTGCGGCCGTCCGACAGATCTGGGCCCGGCTGCCCTTGCGGAACCTCATGCGGCATCTTTGGGCGGCGACTGATCTTCTTGGCCAGCGCGCTGGAAGTCCTCGCGAGCTTCGCCCAGAGCAGGCGAAGTCCGCGATCGGGCGGACCAGGCCCTGATTGTGTTCAGCGGCCAAGCCTAGCCGCGCGCGGCCGCGTTTCGGGCAAGGGAGTGTTATAGGCCTTGATCGCCGTCACACGGCGGGCACTCCGTGCTACTCTCTTTGGAGCACAACGACACTCTGTGTAGTGCCTCGGGTTTGTTGGCGTTCGGCTGCAAGCGTCCTCGAAATCCAAGCGGCCGGATGCACTGTGAACATTCTTCTCTACAACCCGGACAACCAAGTCACCAAGAACTACATGCCACACCTGTGGATGTTCGTTCTGCAGGCTGTGACGCCGCCCGGTCACAAGGTCTTCCTCATCGATGGCAATGCCCAGAGCATGACCGAGGAGAGCATCGCGCAGTTTGTCCGCGATAACAAAATCGAGCTGGCAGGCATCGGCGCGATGACGCGCATGGCCGCCCGGGCCTATCGCATGGCCGACGCGATTCGGGCCGCCGGAGCCAAGGTCGTGATGGGCGGCCCGCATGTCACGGAGGTGCCCAACGAGCCGATCGGCAAGGACGGCGAACCGCGCCACGCTGACGCTGTTGCCCTCGGCGAGGCCGACGATCTGTGGCCGAAGATCGTGAACGATGCCGCCGCTGGCCAGCTGCAGGAAGTCTACATGCCCGTGGACGAATCGGGCGCGGAGATCAAGCCGTCGCTGGAAGACTATCCCCAGATCCCTTGGGAGACGATGGACTTGCGGCAGTTCGACCTGGTTGCCAAGGTTCCCAAGTGGGGCCGCTACCTGCTGGAGAAGGCGGGCAGCACTTGGAAGAGTCTCTACGTGGTGCCGATCGAATCCGGGCGGGGCTGTCCGTACGGCTGCGACTTTTGCACCGTTACAGGCTTCTTCGGAGACTCGATCCGCTTTCGCAGCAACCAGAGCGTGATCGACGAGATCCTGCGCTTGAAGGCGCGGGCAAAAGCCGAGGGCGGCCGGGTCGCGGTGTTCTTCATCGACGATAACTTCGCGATCAATGTCAAGCGCACCAAATCGCTGTTGCGGGAGATGATCGCCCAAGACGCCCAGATACCGTGGGTGGCGCAGATCAGCATGAACTTGCTCAAGGACGAAGAGCTGGCGGATCTGATCAAGGAGAGCGGCGGCCGCTGGATCTTCATGGGCTTGGAATCCATCGACCCGGCCAGCCTCAAGGACGTCAACAAGGGTTTCAACAAGCCGGACCTGTACGGACAGGTCTTGGACAGACTGGCCAGCCGGGGCATCTATTCGATCACTTCGTTTATCTTCGGGATGGACGGCGACCGTCCTGGGGTGGCTCAAGAGACGCTCGATGCGATTGCTAGCTGGCCTCCTGGGCTGCCGGTGTACGGACTGATGACCCCGTATCCGGCGACACCCCTGTATGACCGCCTGATGGAGCAGGGGCGGCTGACGCGTCCCAAGCACTGGCTGGATTTCCGGCCGTTCCGGATGGCCTACACGCCGGAACACATCAGCATCGAAGCTGCCGAGCAAGAGGTTCATCAGGCTTGGACGGAGTCTTATTCCCCAGAATCGACGGAGCGGGCGCTAGATCAGATCAAGCATCGGCCGTACCACGAGCGGGCGGTGATGTTCTTCACTCGGATGGCGTTTCGCGGAATCTATTTCCCGCAGATGAAGAAGCGCCACTGGGTCGGGCTGCTGTGGCAGAATCGGGCCAGCTTCTTACGCATCATCAGGGAGGGATTGGAAGAGCACCGCCGGCATCGCCGGGGTCGCCCCGGCCCTCCTGTGCAAGGAGCACCGGTAACGGCCAGATCTGAGCGAGTCGCTGCCTGATCGCACTGTCGCCGGATCAGCACGCCCACGCAGCTGGCGGCGCTGATCCGCAACCACTGGCACATCGAGAGTACCGCCTGCACTCCGTGCGGGACTTCACGTACGACGAGGATCGCTGCCGGGTGTGGGTGCGCGACGTGCCGCGCCACCTCGCCTGCCTGACCCATGCGGCGATCTCGATCATCCGCTGCCAGTCCGCGTGCCGCTGAGTGCCGGAGGCCAATCGTCATTGCGCGGCCCGCCCGCACGAGCATCGACCTGCTGCTGACCCACACTCTTCCGCCCGGCCTGGGGGCCCTACCGCTTCGTCCGCACGTTCGACCCAGCCGTCGGCTACGCCGGGAACGTCTGCCCGGACAGCACATGGCAGGCCTTCGAAGCCCCCCGCCGGATTGCACAGGACGTGGAAGCAACCACCAACCTCTCCGATTCCGCCTCAATCAGGACAATTAGATGTGGCTGACGAGCTTCGGGGTAGGAACCAACGGCAGCCCAGCGTGCCGGCAGGGGAGGCTTGCCGGCACGCTGGTCGAACTGCGCAGGGCAAGGATTGCAGCGGCGGGCCGCTTCCTCAGTCGAGCTCGACGATGGTGATGGCGTTCCAGTTGTTCATCGGGATGAGCAGACGATTCCGCTTCGGGTCGTACGACATCGAGGCGGCGCTCGGGATACCGGACGCCACGACCTCGGCCTCCTGTCCCGGCCGGATGCGCGAGACCGTGCCGATCCTGACGCTGGAGACGTATTTTGTGCCGTCTTCGAGAATCACCAGCCCGTCGTTGCCGCCATCGACCGCGTGCTCGGTCTTGACCAGCTCGCCGTCGGTGGAGAAGGTGAGCACCGCGTTGTCGTTGATGTTCACCACCACGATGTTACCGTCCGGATCGAAGGCGACGCCGTTGGGCCGGGCCAGCGGCGCTCCCTCGACGACAACCGACGAGCCGCCGTCGGGCAAGATGCGATAGAGGCGCCAGGTGTCGCTCTCCCCGGTCCCGGTCTGCGAGGCCCAGATGGTACCGTTATCGGCGACCTCGATGTCGTTGAACCACAGCGCGTCCTCCACGGCGACGCTGCCTCGCGGCTCGCCGCTCTGCATGTCAAACCAGCGCACGACGTTGATGTCAGCCACATACAGCAGGCCGTTGGCGATATCGCTGCCGAGCGGGTGGTTCAGTGTCAGGCCGTTGCGGTTGACACCGATCCACTTCAGGGTGTGGGCGGAGCCGTCGGGGTTGATCAGCGAGACGTAGCCGTCGTTGGGCACGAGATTCTGTGCGATTCCGGCATTGACCGCGACGTACAGGTCCCGCGTCTCGTCGTAGACAATGCTCTCGGCGAATCGGAAACCTCCGTAGGTCTTGGCGTTCGACGACAAGTCGAGCGCCTCGCCGGCCAGGAAAGGCTGTT
Source organism: Terriglobia bacterium (assembly GCA_009838515.1). GTDB lineage: Bacteria > Acidobacteriota > Terriglobia > Bryobacterales > UBA6623 > VXMF01. The sequence goes on from VXRL01000002.1 coordinate 217,939, forward strand.
CACCATCGTTCCGGCTCTGTGCCTCTGCGGGCATGGGAGCGGCGGCGCAAACGGCCACCAGGGCAGCGACTCCTATCCATCGAGAAACGAGTTCTGCTGTGAGAATACTTGGCATGACTTGACCTCCATTCTTGCGTATTGATTCCGTAACTGCCGAAGCGTGCGCCGATGGCTGCAGGTGCCCCGACGCCGATACCGACAACCGACGATGCTTGGGTTCGTGAGTGTCACAGGCAGATATTACGAAGCGCTCACACGAGGAACCACACGGTCTTCTCCGATACGCCGATCTCGCGGTGCAGCTTCATGCTGGAATTCCGCCTGTTCAGTCTGCCCACGAAGAAGCAGCTTAGCGTAATCCCGCACGCTCGGTTCGATGAGTGGGGAGAAGAAACGTGGCTGTGCGCGAGACTGAGGCGCCGGTAGCAAGCGAAAGCAACCGGCCAACTGCTACTCCCTCGCGCTACGGCAAGCGCGCTTCTCCTCGACTCTACGCCAAGTTGCGATCGCGTCCGATTTGGCGTCGTGAGAGCTGAATATAGGCTGCCGGCGTCGGGCCGGAAGTGGTCGTCGCCGGGAGATCGGACGAGCGGCTAAAAGCGCATCCCGGTGAAGCCGCCGTCAACAAAGACCTCGGCACCGGTTATGAAGCTGCCAGCGCTCTGGGCCACCAACAACAATGCAGCGCCCACCAGTTCGGGCGGCTCTCCGAATCGTGCCATGGGCGTTTGATCCATGATTTTCCGGACGCGCTCCGGCTGGAGGATCTTGCGATTTTGCTCGGCGGGAAAGAAGCCGGGGTTGAGCGAGTTCACCCGCACGCCGCGAGTGGCGTATTCACGGGCCACGTTCTTGGTCAGGTTGTTCACTGCGGCCTTGGAAGCCGAATAGGCGAAGACCCGGGACAGCGGCAGGTGCGCGGTGACGCTGCCGATGTTCAGGATCGAGCCCCCGCTCTGCTGAGCAGCCATCAGCGGCGCGAAGATCTGGCAACCCAGGTGGGTGGCCTTCAAGTTGGTATCGAGCACCCTCTGCCAGTCGTCGTCACTGATCTCCTCGTAAGGGACAGCGGAATTGACGCCCGCGCAGTTCACCAAGATGTCAACGCGTCCGTGCGTGGACTGCGCGCCGTCGCGCAGCTGCTCGAACGACTGGCGCGACGTCACGTCAACGGCGGCAAAATCAGCCGATCCACCGGCGTCTCGGATCGCCGCCGCCCGCGCTTCGCCCCGCTCTTGCGAGCGTCCTGCCACGATCACGTGAGCGCCCGCCCCCGCGAGGCCGTCACACAGAGCTCCGCCTAGCACGCCGGTGCCGCCAATCACGACCGCGACCTGGGAATCGAGACCGAACAGCCCGTGGAGAAATTCTGCGGGAGAGTGCATCACTCGTTACCTTGGCACTTCCGCAGCGGAGAGCGCAAACCGGTCCAGGCTGAGGACATCACGATCTGCGGGTAGCTGGCGACGGTGCCGCCGGCCTCGATCTCTCGCAGCCGCTGCTCGACCGCTTGGGCAATCTTGCCGGTCTCCACGCCATCCCACTGCGGCAAATAGCCTTGGATCTTGCGCAATCCCTTGCGCAGCTGGCGTGTCGCCCCGTTAGGATTGTTCCGCCCTGCGTGGTAGAAGCCCACCGCGAAGTGGATTAGCGCTTGCAGGAACCACCGATCGGGCTGCTGAGAAAACGTCCACAACTCCTCGAACACTTCGTGGCATTCGAAGAACTCCTGCCTGTTGAACAGGTCGATGCCCCGCTCGAACAGTGTGTGCGCGTCGCTGTCGGCCATTGACGAGCCTCCAGAATAGCCAGCCGCAGGCGTTACACTCGATATGATCTATGGCCCGTTGCTTGCCCGTCTTGGTACTGTTGTTGGCCAGCCTGCCGAGGGCGTCGGCGACGCCGGCAGGCGGCTCGGCCGAGCTGCACGAGCTCCTCGACCGCCTCAACACGGTCGGCACCGTGCTGATGCTGGGGGCGCACCCCGACGATGAGAACACGGCCGTGATGGCCTATTTCGCCCGCGGCCGGCACTTTAGGACGGTCTACTTTTCGGCGACTCGCGGAGAAGGGGGCCAGAACCGCATCGGCACTGAGCAGGGGCATCTCATGGGCGTCATACGCACCCACGAGTTGCTGGAGGCGCGCCGGATCGATGGCGGAGAGCAAGACTTCGCCACCGTTGTGGACTTGGGCTACACCAAGACGCCGGAGGAGGCCCTGAGCATATGGGGCGAGCAGACGCTGCTGCGCGACATGGTGCGCTCCATCCGGAAGATCCGGCCCGATGTGATCGTAGCTCGGTTCCCGCCGCATCCGGGGAGCGGCGGCCACGGCCACCACACGGCGGTGGGCTGGACAGGGCCGGTCGCTTTCGAAGCCGCTGCGGACCCGCGCCGCTTTCCGGAGCTGGGCCTTCCGCCATGGCAGGCTGAGCGCTATTACTTCAACGTTTTCACGTTCGGTCGCCGCATGGAGCAGCAGGCCTCTCAGCAACCGGGGCGCTTGCGCGTGGAGCTGGGTGAGTACGACCCGGTGCTGGGCAGGTCTTACGCCGAGATCGCGGGCGAGAGCCGCAGCATGCACAGGAGCCAGGCAATGGGCGCGTCCCAGCGCAAGGGCAGCGTGCCGACCTTTTTCGAGTACGTGGCAGGGAGCAGGGCATCCGAAGACCTGTTCGACGGCATTGACACGACTTGGGGACGTGTCGAAGGCGCGGCCAAGGCTGCCAAGAGCTTGGCCTTGGCTCGGGACAGCTACCGCCCCGACCGGCCGGGCGAGACGCTCGCTCACCTGCTGGAAGCCTATAGGGAGCTAAAGCCGCTTGGCGGTCCGGATGTCGAGTACAAGCGAGCCGAGCTCGTGCGGGCCATCGAACTGGCCGCGGGTGTTTGGGTCGATGCCGCCTCGGATCGCTGGGATGCCGTGGCCGGTGGTGATATCGAGGTTACCGGCAGCGTCTTGTGGCGCGCTCCGCATGCTTGGCGGTGGACGGGCACGAGGCTGGAGGGCCTGGTGGGGGCCGACCTCGGCAGCGCCGGGGACTTGGAGCGCAACCGGATCGCCCAGCGGTCCGCGAGCGTGAAGGTCCCGGCCCACGCCTGCTACTCGCAGCCGTACTGGCTGCCCGAGCGCCCGCAGGGTAATGCGCAGTGCGCGGACTTGGGGGATTCGCCCGGACCGAAGACGGTGCTCCGCGCGGTGTTTTCTTTCGAGACGCCGGCTGGCATCGAAGTCGAGATCGAAAAGCCGGTCGTGTACCGCTGGGTAGACCCCTCGCTGGGAGAGCGCACGAGGCCACTGGCCGTCGTGCCTCCCGTGACGGTCGCGTTCGCCCGTGAGAACCGCATCTTCACCGATTCGGAAGCGACGCACGTCGCGGTGCGCCTAGCCTCGAATCGGGGGCCTGCGAATGCCACGGTGGCCCTGACCGCGCCAGGCGGATGGACAGTTTCTCCAGCGCAGAAGGAGGTCCGGTTCGAACGCCGAGGCCAGGAGGTGACCGCTCAGTTCAAGCTCACTCCTCCCGGGAGTGCGTCCGGCGGCGAGCTGACCGCCACAGTGACGGTTGACGGCCGGCAGATCCGATCGGGCATGCGCACCATCGAGTACGGCCACATTCCCGCAACGCCCGTGTTCCCGCGCGCCGCCATGCGCGTGGAGCGCCTTGATATCGAGCTGCTCGCGCGGGAGGTCGGATACGTGATGGGAGCAGGCGACAAGATACCCGACGCATTGCGGGAGCTCGGCGCGAACGTCACGCTTCTGTCCGCAGAGGATCTAGCAGCCGGTGACCTAGGCCGCTTCGACGCCGTGGTCACCGGTGTCCGGGCCCTGAATACAAGGCCCGACCTAATCGCGGCCCGCGAGCGGGTGTTGGAATACGCGGAGAACGGCGGCACTTTGGTCGTGCAGTACAACACCGCTTCGTTCCGGAGACGCGGGCCGGGCGGCGCGCCGACAGCCACGCTGGGGCCCTATCCGATGACGGCGTCAAGGCTGCGCGTGACCGACGAGCACGCCGAGGTGAGCTTTCCGGCGGGAGCGGAACATCCCCTGCTCAGCGTCCCGAATCGCATCACCGCGGAGGACTTCAAGGGCTGGGTGCAGGAACGCGGCCTGTACTTCATGTCGGACTGGGACGAACGCTACGACGCGGTCCTGGCATGTAGCGACGAGGGCGAGAATCCCTTGGCAGGGGGCATGCTCTACGCACGCTACGGCAAGGGCGCTTACGTGTTCACCGGCTATTCGTGGTTCCGGCAGCTGCCGGCAGGCGTGCCGGGCGCTTTTCGGATCTTCGCCAATCTGATTAGCGCCGGCACGGCGCGTTGAGCAGGCGAGGTCGCGGCTCGTCGCCACAAGAGAGCCCGCTTAATGCCCGCTAGTGCCTTGGCGGCGGGACCGCTCGCAGTTTCTGGGATGTAGAATCCTAGGTGGCATGGGGTGCCAAGCTGTCGCGGCGTGCTGGCGACTCCGTCGCCGGATCGGGCTCCCCGCGAGGGACCGCGACCCGGCTCAAGCGCGGGGGATTGCCGGCCGAGCTGCAGTCGCCATATTCGCCGCGCTTGCGGCGCCGGCCCCCGCTGAATCGCAGCAGTCCGACTGGCAGGTGTTGCGCTTCGAGCCCGCGGGCATCGTTCTAGCCGAGCCGGGCCTCGCGCAGGGCTTCCTGCTGACGGCCGTGGACGCCGCCGGCCACGAGGCAGACGTCAGCCACGATTGCTTCGTGACCTCGTCCGCCCCAGCGGTGGTTCGGGTTGACACCGCTCTAGCGAGGCTGGTCGGTGTTGCGCAGGGTCGCGCCGAAGTGCGGGCCCAGTGCGGCTCGCTCTCCGCGACGACCGAGGTGCGCGTGGGAGCGGGCGAGCGCGAAGTCGCGGTCAGCTTTGCAACGGATATCGTCTCGATATTGACGTTGAAAGGGTGCAACGGATCCGCGTGCCACGGATCTCCCGCCGGCCAAGCCGGGTTCAAGCTCTCACTGTTCGGGTACGACATCGGGGCTGACCACGATGCGATCGTCGCGGGCCGCGACGGGCAGCGGGTCGACTTGGAGAACCCCGAGCAAAGCTTGCTCCTGCGCAAGCCCACCTTTCAGGAGACTCATGGCGGCGGTCGGCTGATGGAAAGGGATTCCGAAGAGTACGAGACGATCCTCAGCTGGCTGCGCCAAGGAGCGCCGTTCGGAAGCCACGGCGCCCGGTTGGAACGGCTGGAGCTGTATCCGTCCGAGCGCGTGCTCGTGGGTTCGGGTGCAGAACAGAGGATGATCGCGATCGGACGTCTGTCCGACGGCAGCACGCGAGACATGACTCGCGAGGTGCGCTACTTCTCGGGCGACAGCGCCATCGCCGAGATCGCTCCCAACGGCACCTTGGCTGCAGAGAGCCGGGGACTGGTGACTGTCACGGCGCGCGCGATGGGCAAGGTGGCGACCTCGCAAATCGGCGTCCTAGATGCGGTGGCCGGACCGGACTATCCCGCCTACGAGACGGGCAACTTCATCGACGAAGCGGTCTTCGCAAAGCTCCGTCAGATGAATGTCAGGCCGTCCGTCCCGACATCCGATCAGGAATTCGTGCGGCGGGTCTATCTGGACTCCATCGGCCTGCTGCCGGAACCGCATGAGGTGCGCTCCTTCTTGCAGGACAGCAGAGCAGACAAGCGGTCGCGCCTGATCGACAGATTGCTGGAGCGGCCGGAGCACGCTTCGCATTGGACAGTGCGGTTCGAGGACTGGTTCCGCAATTGCCAGCTGCACTCGCAAGGCCGCTCGATGGGGGTCTTCAAGGACTGGGTCCGGGATTGGCTGGCAGACGACCGGCCATACGACGAATTCGCGCGAGAGCTGCTGACGAGCACCGGGGACACCATGCTCAACCCCGCTGCCAACTTCTGGCATCCCGCCACGGACTTCATGCTCAAGGAGTTCAGCGTGACCAAGGTGACGCCAACGGTGTCGCGGTTGTTCCTTGGCGTGCGCATGGAGTGTGCCGAATGCCATAGCCATCCGCTGGAGAACTACACACAGGACGACTTCTACGGCTTGGCGGCTTTTTTCGTCCGCTTGCGGGTCAAGCACGGCTACGGCGCGTACCGCCGCACTTGGTACGTCGACGAGGAGGGCGAGGTCGAGCATCCCGCGACCAAGCGGCAGGTGCCTCCCAAGTTCTTGGGTGGCCCCGCGCCCGACATCCCGAAGGGACGCGACAGGCGCGATGTCTTGGCCGACTGGATCGTCTCGGCTGAGAATCCGTACTTCGCAAGGGCAACGGTCAACCGCGTGTGGCACCAGTACTTCGGTACCGGCATCGTGGAGCCGTACGATGACTTTCGCTCCACGAACCAGCCCTCGAACCCTGAGCTTCTGGATCGGCTGGCGGAGTTCTTCGTCCGCAACGGATACCGACTCAAGCCCCTCCATCGCGCGATCTTGAACTCGCGGACCTACCAGCTGTCGTCCCGTGCGAATGATGCGAGCCCGGTCCGTCGTACGCTGTTCGGCAGCTACCAGCCGCGCCGGCTGTCAGCGGAGGTGCTACTCGACATCTTGGGTCAAGTCACGGGCGTCCCGCATCCCTTCGACGGCTACCCGGAGGGCACCTCCGCAAAGGACATCTATGTACCGGACGGCCCGGACTATTTCTTGGTCGCTTTCGGGCTGCCGCGTCGGGACATCATGAAGGATCGGGCGCCAGAGCCCACACTGAGCCAGGCGCTGCATCTAATGAACGGCGCAACCGTGCGCGACAAGGTGGGGGCGGAAGGCAACATCTTGGGCGAGCTATTGGGGCAGGGCAGCCCCGACGGGCAAGTTGTCGCGGCGCTCTACGAACGTGCCTACGCCCGCCCGCCCAGCCAGGAGGAGCAGGATCGAATCGCTCGGTTCATCGCCGCCGAGCGAGCCGCAGGGCGCAGTCGCCGCAGGGCGTTCGAGAACGTGCTCTGGGCGGTGCTGAATTCCGAGGAGTTCCAGCTCAATCACTGAAGGGGTGTCACCATGCCAATCGTCCGGCCTCCAAGCGCACTGTTCGGCGCCAGCCGACGCGACTTTCTCAAGGTCGGGTCGCTCGCATTCTCCGGCATCAACCTGACGAAGCTGCTTGCTGCCAGCGAGGGTAGCGAGCGATCCTGCATCGTACTGTTCCAAGCGGGCGGCGCCAGCCAGCTTGACACGTTCGATCCCAAGCCCGAGGCCGTCTCCGACATTCGCGGCAGCTTCAAGGCGATTCCCACCGCCCTGCCGGGAGTCCGGGTGTCTGAACTGCTCCCGCGCTCCGCCAAGGCACTCAATAAGTTCTCCATCATCCGCTCGATGCATTCCGACGAGGCGATCCACGAGCGTGCCCGGCAATACGTCTTCAGCGGAACCAAGCCTAGGAACGAAGTGCTGCAGCCGAGCTATGGGGCGACGCTCGCAAAGGAGCTCGGCCCGAAGAACGGCCTGCCGCCGTTCGTGTCGATTCCAATGGCCGATCTGTCCGCCGAAGCGGGCTTTCTCGGCCCGACTTTCGATCCCTTCGTGAGCGGGGAGCCCACGGCGGAGGACTTCTCGGTCCAAGACCTGACGCTGCCGGGCGGGATCAACTTGTCCGAGGCCCGCTCGCGCACCGAACTTCTGGGAGCCCTGAATCGAGAGTTCCAGCGGGTCGAGCAGTCCCCGCTGATCGATTCCATGGACGAGTTCTACCAGAAGGCGTTCGACTTGATCTCTTCGCCGGCGGCCAAGCAGGCGTTCGACATCTCCGCCGAGCCGGACGAGCTGCGCGACGCCTACGGGCGCACGACCATCGGACAGGGCGCGTTGCTGGCCCGCCGCCTAGTGGAAGCGGGCGTTCGCCTGGCGAGTGTCTTCCAGTGGGGATACGACACCCATGTCAATAACGAGCCTGAGCACAAGAAGCTGGTCCCGGAATTCGACCGAGCGTTCGTCACTTTGTTGGAAGACCTCGAGCAACGGGGGCTGTTGGATTCGACGCTAGTGCTGGTGATCGGAGATTTCGGACGGACTCCGAAGATCAATTTTTCCGGCGGCCGCGATCATTGGCCGGGCGCCTTCTCGGTGGCGCTCGCCGGCGCCGGGATACAGGGCGGTGCGGTCATCGGCGAGACCGACGGGCACGCGGCGGAGCCGATTCGCCGCCCGGTCAGCATCGAAGACCTCGGCGCCACGGTCTACGAAGCGCTGGGAATCGACTACCGCAAGAACTACCACGCCAACGGGCGACCGATTGCCATCAACAAGGAAGGCCAGCCCGTCGAGGAGCTTTGGAGCTAAGCGTTGTCACGCTTCGCGCCGCTGGTTGTCTGCGCCCTGGGATTGCACGCTCTCGCGAGCGATCTGCCTAGCCCGGCCGTTAGCAGGGTGGACCCGCTTGGCGGACAGCGAGGCACCGAGGTCGAGCTGGAAATCTTAGGCAGGCATCTCTCCAACGTCTCGGGGCTGGAGTTCGACTCCGCAGACATTGCCTGGACCGCCACCACGTACGCGAGCGCTGGCAAGCTTCGCGGGGTCGTGTCTATCGCTGCCGATGCTGCCCTCGGCCCGCACCTGTTTCGGGTGCGGACAGCGGACGGGTACTCGACAACGGCGATGTTCAACGTGGGCCAGTTTCGGGACCTGCGCGAAGCCGAGCCGAACGACGTTGCCGGAGACGCGCAAGAAATCGCAGGCTTGCCCAGGGAGGTCCAAGGGGTATTAGAGGGATCCAAGGATATTGATGTTTTCGCGATCCACGCGCAGGCCGGCGAGCGACTCGCCGTCGAATTACGCTCGATCGAGTACGGTTCGGCGGTCGAGGCGAAGATGTCCCTGCTGGACCGGGACGGCCGACGCGTGAGATTCAACGATGACCGAGACGACTACCTCGAAACGCCATTCATCGAGCACACCTTTCAGAATGCCGGGACGCACTACATCAAGGTAGATCAGTATCGCGGCCCGCGAGGATTCAACTTCGGCAAGAACTCCTCGTACATCCTGCGCGCAAGCGCGTTGCCGACGATCGAATACGCGGCACCATTGGGCATCGCGATCGGCAGCAGTGCAAAGCTGACGCTGCATGGCAGTGGGCTAGGCACAGTGCAGAGCGTGTTCGTGACCTCACTGCGCGCGGCGGAGTATGCCCGCATGACGTACCCGTACACGATGCCGATACACTTCCGGCCGGATCCCGCTAGAGGACCGCTTGTGCCCCGCATTGAAGGGAAGGTCGTGCAGGTTAACCAAGATGAGGTCGTGGTGGAGCTGGCCGTCCCGGCCGATGCCGAGGCCGGACTGTGGCGGGTCTGGGTCGCTGGAGCGAGGGGGATTGCCGACGGGCCCATCATCGAGCTGGGCAGCTTGCAGGAATTCGGCGAGGCCAGCGCGCCGTCCGCCGACTGGCGCGATGGCGGCTACGTGATCGACGGCGTGCTCGGAGCCCCGGGCGAGCGCGATGTGTTCGCCATACACGGTGTAGCCGGCGTGCCGCTACGTTTTTGGACCCTGGCGACTCAACTCGGCGTGCCGCACCTCGATCCCGTGCTGACGATCCGCGATTCGGAAGGACGGCGGCTCGCTGAGAACGACGACGTCGTAGCCGGCCAGGGCACGTTGCTCGGCAATCCCGACAGCAGGGTGTATTACACGCCGGACCGGGACGATGTGTTCTTCGTCGAGATCAGGGATCGCACCTCGCGCGGCGGCCCGAGCTACCGTTACCGCTTGAAGGTGCGCAGCGAGCGGCCAAGTTTCCAACTCTTCACCACGCCAGAGAACTTCGCCGTCGCGCGAGGTGGCGAAGGCGAGTTCAAAGTTCACCTGGTCCGCGAGGCGGGTTTCTCCGGAGAGGTCTCGATCTGGGTCGAGGGGATGCCGCCCGGGGTAGCTGAACCCGAGGCTCGATTCCGGGCAGACCAGCTCTTCGAGCCCAACGCCGATGGCGCAGACATGATCATCCCGGAGCACGTCTTTCGGATCGGGGTGCCGGAGTCCCTGCCGCTGGGGACCTATCCGATTCGAGTTCTCGGCACGCCGACGGCTGATGAGTCGAGTCCGGACCGGCGAGTGGTGGAAGCCCGATCCACGCTCATCATGGGACCGCTGCTTGATCTTTGGAACTTCGTGCGCAGGCCGCTGCCGGCATTTGAGATGACGGTGGTCGAGCCGTCGCAGGGCGCCCTCTCAACGGCCACCGTGAGCGTGACCTTGGCGCAGGGCGGTCACGCGACACTTGAGTTGGACGGCGTGGACTTGCCCGTGGATGCGCCGCTAACCGTCAAGGGACTGCCGCAAGGAGTGGCCGCCGAGGTGCGCAGGCACGGCCAGCGCTTCACGGTCGACCTGGCGGCGACCCAGGAGGCCGTTGTAGGGTCCTGGGAGATCTCGGCCGAAGTGCTGGTGCGAGAGCGCTGGGTGGCGAGCGGTCTGATCGGGCTGACGGTGGAGCCTGCGCCGACAGCGCCGGCTAGCTCGGAGCGGCGAGCCGAACCTGCTGGCTAGGCTGGCGGCCTGACGCCGCTAAAGAGGCTCATCCCGCCCTTCGACCAATGCACATCCACGGACTCCAGTCCTGCCTCCGACAGCCAGCGGAGCTGGTCGAGCAGGCGCGCGGGCTGGTCGATCGGATCCGGGTCTTCCAGCGCGTGATGGTTCCACCGTTCGGCGCGAAATGACGCGAACCCTGACAAGTCTCCCCGCAATTGGATGGATCGCTCCTTGACGGCTTCGTCCCATTGCCAGGCAGCCAGCCGGGTCGAAGCCTCGTTTGACGGTTGGATCAGGTCGGCGATGGCCAGTACGCCGCCCGGGGCAAGCTGACCTGCCATGTCGCGGAAGAGCCTGCGCTTCGCATTGTCCGGCAAGTGGTGGATCGCGAAGGTCGACACGATCGCTCGAGGCGACTGGGCAAACTTCCGCCAGTCCGGGCTCCCGAGATCGAACCGGCCGATCGTGATTCGATGCTTGTAGCGCTCCGTCCGTTGCCTGCAGGCCTCGAGCATCACGTCCGATGCGTCGAGAGCAAGCACCCGGACCCGTTCCAGGTTGTCAAGGATCGCCTCGCTCAGTGCGCCGTCGCCGCAACAAAGCTCGACGACTAGGTCGGATTCAATCCCGATCGGAATGAGCCGGCAAACGCTCTCGACCAGCAGCTCCCGCTCCGGCACGAAGCACTCGGCATCCCTTAGGAACGTGGTGCTGTCCTGTTCTGTCCAGCCTTCGTCCATCTTCTCGAGCCGGTCCCCCATCCTATAGCCACTTCAGCGATGCGCTCGACCTAGCGGCCCGCCGGTCCGGGACTGGAAGAATTCTCCGGCGGAGGCTGGCGCTCTGGCGAAGGCACCCTCCTGCGCAATCGGCGGTCTCAAATGGCCGTATGTGCCCGGCCGGAGCATTCGCCTGTTGGGCCTCCCCTCGCTCGCCCCACTGGCCCACGTCAGCCCGAATTCAAGCTCGCTCGCGGTCTAGCGGCTCCTGCGCGAACGCTCACAGTCGCGGCCCAAGTCCGTGAAGAGCCGGCCTAGTCTCTGCCCATTGTGCGGACTCTGGGAACTAACCCAACTCCATCCCGCACGTGAAATCATCGTCAGTCCCGTCCGCGCTCCCTCCCAAGAGTGCCGTTCCCAAGCACGCCTGATCATCCGCCCGTAGCGGCCAGGATGCTCTTCAACTTGCACCAGCTCCTAAGTCGCTCTATCGTTTCTGCCGGAAAAGCCAGTCCCAGATCCTGGGGGTGGGGTCGCATTGCTCGCTGGCGCTGGAGGTTGTCCAGCCTTTCTCCGGATCATCGCCTTCATAGGCGAAGGCGTGCCTGGAGGAGCCGTGCTTAACGCCGTCCATGGCGGTCAGCTTGATGTTGCCGCCGACTTCAGCGAGTCGGTCAAAGATCTGTTGGCTGAAGGCGTACGGCACGGTCGGATCGTCGGTCCCATGGAAGGCCCAGACCGGAACGTTCTTGAACTTCGCCGGGTCTTTCCATGGAGTCAGCCCGCCGGCGCTTGGAATGGCCGCGGCAAACCGCTCTGGATCCGTCCAAATCGCATTCCAGCTACCAAAGCCTCCCATCGAATGTCCCAACACGTAGACCCGGTCGGTGTCGATCGGGAACTCCCTCGCCATTTGATCCAGCAGTAGAAATGTCATGGTCAGACTGCCGGTGGACAACTCAGACACGTCAGAGAGTCGCGCCTGAATCAGGCGCTGCCAGATCTTCGGAAACTGTGCGATGGTTTCGGGTGTCATTTCCGGAGGGCGCTCATTGAATGCCGACCAGGATGACCAGGATTGCGGCGTGACCACGAAACAGGGATACGCGGCGCGCCATTCCGAATCGGCGAAGGTGGCTGACCAAGGGCGGAGCGAGCTGAGATTGTCGTCCCCGATACCCGCTCGGCCGTGCAGGTTCAGAATCACGGGGTAGCGAACACCATCCTTGATCTCTAGCGGTTCGATCAGTCGATAGGGCATTCCGTAGAAGTCTCCGGAAGCGAACACGGCCACGGTTGCGGGCTTGAGATTCGTTCCCTTGTTACGGCGGCTCCGCGGATCGCTGCTGGACTGAGCGCACAGCGCCGAGGCCAGAAGCGATAAGAGGAAGAGGTGGCGGGCTCGTTTCATGGACAATGTTGGCGAGCGTGGAGCGTTCTCCATCTGCTCTGGGATCTCCGTCTTGGCCATCCCAACGAGCCGATCGTAGCCCAGCATGCGGCAGTGGCGCAACGGTTTCTGCCTTCTCTGGCGCATCTGATCTTCGTCCTCCACGGTATGGCCGCGCCTAGGAAGGTCAGAAGAAGTTGAGGGAGCCTGTAGATCGCCAGGCCTGGCGACCCCGGCCGCCGGCAGGAGCAAATCGAATACCGTGTAGTCCTTTCAAGGCTAGGTCCTTGTTGGGCGCCTTCAGTCCCCAGGGATTGTCGACACCAGGCTGGCAAGCCCCTCTAAGTTCTCCCGTAACGAGTCCTCTGCGTCTATCTCGTTGCGGTGGTCCAAGATGCCGATTGGCCCTTCGTAACCGGAGGCCCGGATTAGCTCGATCATCTCCCGGTCGCGAGCGCCGGAGCCTAGCGGCACGATCTTTGCGCCGCCAGGAGTCATGCCGTTCAAGTTCACGCACAGTAGGTGCGGCGCCATCAGCGGAAACAGCACGCCTAGGCGATCGAGTTGCTCGTGGCCGTGATGAAAGTTGTAGACGAGCCCTACGTTGTCCGCCTCAGCTTTGTCCAAGACGGCCATCTGGTTTTCCGGTTCTCCGTACCAACCACCGTGATTGTAGAGGCCAACACGGCCATCGAGCTTGCCCGCTTCGGACGCGATCGCATCGACGGCATGGGCGGCCAGGGTCAGCTTTTCGGGCTGGGACAGTCCCTCGAACGTCTGTTCGCGCATGGAGACCCACAAATCGCTCGAAGCTTGATTGCGGCGCAGAGTCTCCAGAGCGAGGCCGACCGACCCGCCCAGCGGATCGTGCGGGTCGACACCGCCGCACCACCAGGCCGACAGCTCGATGTCGTTCTCGCGCAATGCTGCGATCTCGTCGTCGAAGCTCGGGATATGCTCGTCTCGATAGTCGTAGGCGACCGCCCGCAGTCCCAGACGTCCCAGCATCGCTGCGCGCTCGGCAGGGCCGCGTTTCGCCGCGTCGAATGGCACGATGCACCAGGCGACCAGGTTCGTCCGAGAGAAAACGCCGGCATCCGCCAGCGGATCGGGCACGGCCAACTCCCGCTCACTAGGACCGGAGGCGCAACCTGCAAGGACTAGAAGAGCCGCCGCAACGCATCGCATGTCGAGAGTATACCGGCCGTTGTTATGATGCTGTTCGCGATGAAGCTAGCTCACGGCTGGATGCTCGTCCGAAACGGCCAGCTCGTCGACGGAACCGGCGCGACGGCGATACGCGACGGCGCCGTCGTCGTTCAAGATGGCAAGATCGCCTACGCCGGTCCGGAAGTGGATGCGCCTGAAACGCCCCCCAATACCCAAATCATCGACGCTGCCGGCGGAACGATCATGCCCGGGCTCGTCGAGGCCCACTTCCATCCGACGTACTTTAACGTGCGTGAGCTACAGGACCTCGACATCCGATATCCAGTCGAGTATGTGACGATCCGGGCGGTGAAGAACGTCCAGACGGCACTCGAGGCCGGCTATACGGCGGCGCGGAGCGGCGGAAGCTTGTTCAACATCGACGTTTGGCTCAAGCAGGCAATCGAAGAAGACATGATTCCCGGTCCGCGCCTTGCGGCTTCAGGGCGGGAGATTTGCGGTGCGGGGGGAATCATGGACTGGAATCCGGAATACCGCAAGATCGGCATGGAAGGCTTGGTGCTGATCGTCAACGGCGCCGAGGAGGCGCGCGCGGCGGTTCGCAAGCTCGTCAAGGACGGCATCGAGTGGGTAAAGACCTACCCGACCGGGGACGCCGCCGCGCCCAACGTCAACGACCACCACACGCTCTCGATGACGTTCGAAGAGATGCACGCCGTCGTTGGCACGGCGCACAACCACGGTCTCAAAGTCACCGGGCACTGCCGCGCGCTTGAAGGCGTGAAGAACGCGCTGCGTGCCGGCTACAACACCCTTGAGCACGGCACGTTTGTCGACGACGAGGCGATCGAGATGATCGTCTCGAGTGACACGCCGGTTGTCCCGGCGCTGTGGTTCGAGCAGTCTTCGGTCAACAACGGCAAGAAGTTCGACATGTCGCAAGAAGTCATCGACGGCCACCAGGAGACTCTCGAAGCCGGCGCCGAGAGCGCCAGGCGAATCCTCAAAGCGGGCGGGCGCGTGGGCCTCGGCGGCGACTTCGGATTTGCATGGACGCCCCACGGCACTTACGCCAAGGAGATTTCGTTCTTCGTGAACTACGTTGGTTTCACCCCGCTCGAGGCTCTCAAGTGCGCCACCAAGACGGGAGCCGAAATCATGGGTCGCGGGGATGAGATCGGCACTGTCGAAGAGGGCAAGCTGGCGGATCTACTCGTCGTTGAGGGCGATGTCCTCGGCAACATCCGGCTGCTGGAGGATCGCTCGAACTTCCTGGCCGTACTGCAGGGCGGAGCCGTCAAAGCCGGCAAGCTGGCGCAACCGCGCTGACAGGAATATCGATTCCGGGCAGACCAGCTCTTCGCGCCCAGCACCGATGGCGTGGAGATGATCATCCCGGACCACGCGGCTGTAGTGACCAGTGTCTATGCTCGCTCGCGGTCTAGCAGATCCTGGGTGAAGGCTCGCATCCTGCGGTCCATGTCCGCGACCCGTTCAGGTTCCTGAAGCGCCAGATCGTTCTGTTCGGAGGGGTCTTCGCGCAGGTTGTAGAGCTCCGGGGCCTCCTTGACGATCGAGCTCCGGTCAGAGGCCCTGGCCCGCGAGTTCTCGACGAACCAGTGGTAGCTCCACTCGTCGTGTCGGACGGAGATGCTTTCGTTGTAATGGCAGCACACGGACTCGTCGCGGATCTTCTCCTGCTGGCCCCGGATCAGTGGCATCAGGCTCTTAGAGGTCATGTGGGCGGGCCTGTCGATTCCCAGCCAGTCGAGGATAGTTGCCGTGGCATCGGTCTGTTGGACATAGGAGTCGACCCGCTCCACCCCACCGCCCGAGGGGTCGCGGATCATCAGGAAGGTCCGCGCCAGCTCTTCGTAGCCCCATGGCCTGACCTTGCGCACGATGCCGTGATCGCCGAACGGCTCGCCGTGATCGGTCATGACCACGATCATCGTGTTGTCGTACATGCCCATGCGCCTGACTTCATCGAGAAAGTAGCCCACCCACGCATCGACAAAACGGACCACGGCTGCATAGAGTGCCAGCACCTGGCGTAGCTCTTCCGCATCCAGATAGCCGGCGCTGTCGCCCGGCACCGGACAGATATTGCGCACCTCCCAGTTCGCAAAGTCCGGATCGACCTGCTTGAGATAGCTCTCCGGCGGATCCCACGGCTCGTGCGGGCAGAAGTTGTCGATCCACAGGAACAGATTCTCCTTGCGGGGTTGCTTTTCCAGCCACTCCACCGCCGAGCGCATGATGCGCGGCGTGAAGTGATCCTCGTCAGTCTTCCAATCGTGGCGGTTGGCGAGGTAAGTCCTGGTCTCGCGCTCTTCGTTGGGGCGTTCCCCGCGAGGCTTGAACCGGCGTGAGACATCGATCGAGTCGATGATCGCCGGATCGCGCACGTACGGATCTTGCTCCTGGCCGCGCAGCCACTTGACATCGTCGAATCCCCGCGAGAAGCCATAGGACGGCTTGTGGAGGTGGTACGTGTCGCTGATCAAGGCAGTGCGGAAGCCCTCGCTCCAGAGGATCTCCGGAAGCAGGGGGTGATCCTCGGGATAGAGCACCTGCCAGCGGCGGTAGGGATAGGTGAAGCGCCCCGTGAGGAGGCTGGTGCGCACAGGGACGGTCGGCAGGCCTTCCGGGTAGGAGTGCGTGAAGAACGTTGATTGGGAGGCGAACTCGTCCAGGTTGGGGGTGGGTGCCTTGGAATTTCCGAAGGCGCCGAGATGGTCCCAGCGAAAGCTGTCCAGCATCAGGACGATGACGTTCTTGCCATCGAAGCGGCGGCGCGTGGCCGGCCCCCAAGTCGGCGGGCGAAACACGCGCTCTCGGCCATGAAGCGTGTGCCCGGCGTGGGCGAGCCTGCTGAGCGGCGCGGGTCCTGCAGGTCCGGCAGCGTTGTCCTTGCAACCCCAAAGGGCGGGCGAGGAAGCCAGCAGTGCAGCGGCGGAACTCTTGGCGAACTGGCGGCGGGTCGAATGTTTCGGCATCGGGAGTATTGAGGGTATCTGTGGGAATACTATATCTGGCCCGCCATGGAGCCTTCGTGTCGGCTATGGATGTGCCGCGATCCTGCAGGGCTTGGCTTCGGCGCGAATTTACGACTGTAGAATGTTACCGAGATGCGTCTTTGGCCGATGGCGCTCCTAGCGCTCACGCAGTTGGCGGCAGCGACACCGGAAGCGGAGTTCTTCGAATCCAAGGTGCGTCCGGTGCTCGCCCGCTGCTACGGCTGCCACGCCGAGAATGCTACAGCGGGGCTGCGCCTCGATTCACGCGCCGGATTGCTCAAGGGCGGCCGGTCCGGCCCGGCGATCCAGCCCGGGGATCCGGAAGGCAGCATCCTGCTGCACGCGATTCAAGGCATCAAGGGACGCATGGCCATGCCGCCCGCGGGCCAGCGGCTCGAGCCCCACGCGTTTGAAGCGCTTGAGCAGTGGATTGCGATGGGGGCGCCGTGGCCGATGTCTCCCCGAGAGTTCTTTGAGGCGCGTATCAAGCCCGTGTTGGAGTCGAAGTGCTTCGGTTGCCACCTGACGGAGCCGCAAGGCGGCCTTCGCATGGACTCGCTAGAGGCTCTGCTCAAGGGCGGCAAATCAGGTCCTGCATTGGTCAAGGGCAATGCAGACGCTAGCTTGCTGGTCAAGACCGTCCGCTACGAGCACGATCTGAAGATGCCGCCGACGGGGGCGCTGCCGGCTAATGAGGTGGATGACATCGTGCAGTGGATCTCTGACGGGGCGGTCTGGGGGCAGGGTGCCGGGAAAGCGGTGGAGCCATACGAAATCAGCGAAGAGCATCGCCAGCACTGGGCCTTCCAGCCACTTTGGCAGGGCGCCGTGCCAACTCCGGCGGGTGTTTACGAATCCGCCAACGCCGCCGACCGCTTTCTACTTGCGCGCTTGGAGAGCGAGGGCTTGGAACCGTCTCCGCTCGCCAGCAAGCGCACCATGATCCGGCGCCTGACCTTCGACTTGACCGGGCTGCCACCCACACCACAGGAGATCAAGGATTTCTTAGCCGATGAATCCCAGACCGCGTATTCGGACCTAGTCGAACGCCTCCTGCGATCGCCGCGCTACGGCGAGCGCTGGGGGCGCCACTGGCTGGACTTGGTGCGCTATGCCGACACGGCTGGCGATTCCGGGGATTTTCCAGTCCCGGAGGCGTACAAGTACCGGAACTACGTCATCGACGCGTTCCAAGGCGACAAGCCCTATGACGAGTTCATCCGTGAGCAGATCGCCGGCGACCTACTGCCGTCGCATGGCGAGCTTGAGCGTTGGAGCAAGATCGTAGCCACTGGCTACCTAGCGATCTCCCGCCGTATCGGGGTTAGCCCCCACCGGCTGCGCCACATTACTCTCGAGGATACGATCGACAACCTAGGCAAGACTTTCCTGGGCCTTAGCGTGCAGTGCGCCCGCTGCCACGACCATAAGTTCGATCCGATCCCAACCGCCGACTACTACGCGCTCTATGGGATTCTGGACAGCTCGGTCTTTCCAAGCCCCGGTGCGGAGCATCTGCCCTATCGCAGCAACTTCGTGTACCGAGTCGGCGCGGACAAGGCCCGCGAAGTCTTGGCCGAGTACGAACAGGGCATCACGCACTGGAATGACCGCGAGCGGGAGAAGTTTCGCGAGTACCAGTCGTTCCAAAACAAGCTGATCACCACTCCCGGACGCAACCGGATCGTTGTGTGGGCCGAGTTGCAGGAGCTCCGGGCCGAGCGAGCTGTCTTCGCCCGCACGGAGCCTCCGTTGGAGACGGCCTACGCCATCAGTGAGGGCGTCGGCAAGGATTCGCACATTCATCAGGCTGGCGATCCGCGCTCAAAGGGGCCCGAAGTTCGCCGCGGCTTCTTGCAGATCCTTGGCGGCGCCAAGCTGCCGCCGAGCTACGAGGGCAGCGGGCGCAGTTTGCTGGCCGATTGGATCGCTGACGAAGACAACCCGCTCACCGCTCGCGTGATGGTCAACCGCATCTGGCATCACCACTTCGGCACCGGACTGGTCAGCACGACCAGCGACTTCGGCGTGCGCGGCACGCCTCCCACGCACCCAGAGCTGCTGGACTATTTGGCTCGCTACTTCATCGACAGCGGTTGGTCGGTCAAGGCCATGCACCGCTTGATCGTCCACTCGAGGGCGTATCGCCAGGTCAGCTCCGACAGCGGTCACAACTTCGACAAGGACCCCCAGAACCGACACGTGTGGCGCTTCAACCGCAGACGCCTTGATGCGGAGCAGATTCGCGATTCGATTCTGGCGTTCAGCGGGGAACTCGATCTATCCAAAGGAGGACGGCACCCCTTCCCGCACCGCCGGACCTACTTCTACCGCCAGCACGAACCGTTCGCGGAATACTTCCCCACCAACCGGCGCTCCGTGTACATCATGCAGGGAAGGATTCAGAAGAATCCGTATTTGGACTTGTTCGACGGGCCGGATGGCAATCTGCCAATGAGCGAGCGGAAGTCAACCACTACCACCCTGCAGGCGCTGTACCTGATGAACTCGGAGTTCATGCACGAACAGGCTCAGGCCATGGCGGAGCGCTGGAGTGCCGATCTTCCAGTTCGGGACGATTTCTTGGAGAGGGCGACCGAAACCATCTTCGCTCGCTCGCCAAGCCCCCAAGATGCTGAGCAAGCTGCGAGCTACTTTGCCACCGCTAACGGCACGCAAGAGCAGAGACGCGCAGGTTATCTGCGGGCCATGCTCGCCAGCAACGAGTTCCTGTTTGTCGACTAGCGGAGATCGGGGACGGGAAATTACGGCCAGCCATTGTCTTGAGGTCCGGCTGCCACGCATGTGCGGCTAGAATCTAACGAGGTTTGAAAGTTCCGATGCTTGCACGAATCCCAGTTCTCTCCCTCATCGTTGCCACGGCGTGGCTGGCACCATCGCTGTCTGCCCAGTCGCCGGTGCGCTGGAAGATTCACGACATGACGCGGCCCGTGCCGCGCAAGGTCGTGTCTCAGATGCAGCTGCCGGTGAGACCCCCGTCTGACGCGATCCTCCTCTTCGACGGCACGGATCTCTCGAAGTGGATGGCCGCGGACGGCGGTCCGGCCAAGTGGATCATCAAGGACGGCAATCTCGCGGCCGTGCCGGGCAGCGGTCCTGTCTTCACGCGCGATGGCTACGGGGACGTTCAGCTGCACCTCGAGTGGGCCGCGCCCACGCCTGGTCGCGGCAAGGGCCAAGGCCGCGGCAACAGCGGGGTCTTTCTGATGAGCAAGTATGAGATTCAGGTACTCGACTCTTTCGAGAACGTTACCTACGCCGACGGTCAGGCTGCGGCTCTGTACGGCCAGTACCCGCCGCTGGTGAATGCCAGCCGCCCCGCGGGCGAATGGCAGGCCTACGACATCGTCTTCCGACGGCCACGGTTCCAGCCTGACGGGTCGGTCGCGCAGCCCGCTCGCCTGACGGTATTCCACAACGGAGTCTTGGTCCAGGACAACTCCAAGGCTTGGGGACCCACATCGTGGCTACAGCACCTCCCCTACGAGACCCACCCCGACCGCTTGCCATTGCAACTGCAGGATCACGGCAATCCTGTCCTGTACCGCAACATCTGGGTTCGGGAGCTCGAGGAGGAGCCGCGGCCCGGCCCGGGGCGCCACCAGACAAAGCCGCTGATGACGATGACGCCGGTGATGCTGGACCGTTACGTCGGTACATACAGCCAAGGCAGGGGCCTGCCGACGGTGATAAAGCGTAACGGCGCGACGTTGTACGCGACGTTCGGACTGCTGCCGCCACTGGAGCTGCTACCCCACTCGAAGACGGAATTCTCGCTGCGCTGGACGGCCGCAACCGTCGAATTCGAACTCGCCGCAGATGGCCGGCCGAAGCAACTGATCTTTCACATCGGAGGCGAAGCGCGGCCAGCTGTCCGGTCGTCGGATTGACGCCGGCTCGGACTGGCTTGGTGAAGCCCACCAGCGGCGCGGGCTACGGCGCCGCCGTTCAATTCACTAGCATATGTAGCGGTGAGAGGCGATGCATAGGCTGGCTGCACTGCTCGGGCCGATCTGCCTCGCGCTGAGCTTCGCCGATGGGGCGGCAGCCGGCGACTGGCCCACGTTCGGCTACGATCCGGCTCGCACGGGCTGGGCGCGCTCGGAGAGAACGCTTGGCCCCGAGAACGTCGGGAACTTGGAGTTGAAGTGGAAGACCGAGGTCGACGACGAATCCGAGTACCTGGTCTCGCTGACGGCGCCGGTGGTCGGCACGGGCGTCTCGACGCGGCTCGGCGTCCGCGACGTGGTCTACGTGGCAGGCAAGCAGGGGGGCGTGTTTGCCCTTGATTCTGCTACCGGTGAGCAGCTCTGGGACTGGAAGCCGACGCTGTATCAGTTGCCGACGAACAACGGCCTGCAAGGCAGCGTCTACTGCCCGAACGGTGTCAACGCCACGCCAACTCTCGATGTCCGCAGCGGCATCCTGTACACCGTTGCCGAATCCGGCGCCTTGTGGGGGCTGGACATGGGCAGCGGCAAGGTTCGCTACGGGCCGGTGCAGTTTGTTCCGGCGTTTTCCAAGAACTGGAGCCTCAACCTCGTCGGCGACACGATCTACACGACCTTGGCCCAAGGTTGCGGCGGCAGCCTCTCGGGGTTCTATTCCATTGACATCAGCGACCGGCACAGCCCGGTGGTGCGCCAGCGCCTGCTCTCTAACACCTCCACGGGCGGGATTTGGGGCAGGGGCGGGCCGGTCGTCGGAGAGAACGGACGCGTCTACGGCTCGACTGCGGACGGGCCGTTCGACGCGCGGGTAGGGGACTATTCCAACGCGGTGGTGGCGGCGTCGTTGGACGACCTCTCGCTGGTGGACTATTTCCTGCCGCGCAATCACTGGGAGCTGTACGAGCTTGACCTGGACTTCGGCGCGGCCAGCCCAGTATGGTTCGGGTGGAAGGGCTACAACATCCTCGCGGCCGGTGCCAAGGAGGGCGTGATCTACCTGCTGGACGCCGACCTGTTGGGCGGGCGGGACCATCAGACGCCGCTGCTGGAGGGGATCCGGCTCGGCAATGATCCCAAGGACATCGGTTCTTACGGAATCTGGGGCGGCCTTTCGACCTGGGCTGACGAGCAGGGCCGGCGCTGGGTGTATGCGCCCGTCTACGGCCCGCCGTCAAAGGAGGCGCCGGCGTTCCCACGCTCCCACGGGCCGATCACCGACGGCAGCGTAATGGCGTTTGAGGTGACGGCGAACCCGGGCACAGGCAGGCCCGAGCTGACTCCGGCGTGGATTTCGGGCAACCTGAAGGTGCCGGAACCTGTCGCCTTGGCGAACGGAGTGGCGTTCGTGCTGGCCAACGGCGAGAACACTGAGCAGCGCACCTCGGTGCAAAAGCGCCAGACCAAGAACACCCAGCCGGCGGTCTTGCATGCGCTCGATGCGCGAACCGGTGACGAACTCTACAACAGCGGTGATGCCATGGGCACGTGGGTGCACTTCAGCGGCATCGCCATTGCCGAGGGGAAAGTCTATACAGTGGATTATGACTCGGTGGTCTATTGCTTCGGCCTCAAGGGCAAGTAGAAGTCGAGCGAGCTGGCATGGTCGAGTCGAGGAGTGCAGCGATGCGTCTGAAAACGAACCTGTCCGCCTTGTTGGCGGCGCTTTGCATGTTGGGCTGCGGCTCGCCGCCGGTCGAGACCGATCAGCGCCCGAACTTCATCATCGTCTTCGCGGACGACCAAGGCTACGGTGATCTGGGTTGCTTCGGTGCGACCGACTTCAAGACGCCGCGCATCGACCGGATGGCCCGCGAGGGCATGCGATTCACGGACTTCTATGCCCAGCCGGTCTGCGGCCCGTCGCGGACTGCCCTGCTGACTGGAAGCTACCCGATCCGCGTCGGAGAGTACGGCAACGAAAAGAACACTTTCCCGTACGTGCACGAGAAGGAGATCCTGCTGCCCAAGGTGCTGCAGGAGGCCGGCTACGCCACGGGCATGATCGGCAAGGTGGACATCACCCTGCGCCACCGCGGTTTCAAGCCGGAAGTGAACCCGGTACGGCGAGGGTTCGACCATTGGTTTGGGGTGGTGGGCGCGAACGACAGCGGCGAGGTCCGCTGGGTCTACCGCAACGAGGAGCGCATCCAAGAGACTGCCGGAGTCGATGACCTGACGCGACGGTACACCGACGATGCCCTCGCCTTCATCAGGCAAAACAAGGACAGGCCGTTCTTCCTCTATATCGCCCATACGATGGCCCATGTGGTGCTGGGCGTCACCGAGCCGTTCGAGGGCCGCTCCGAGCGCGGATTATACGGGGACGTGATCGAGGAGCTTGACGCCAGCACTGGCGAGATCGTCGACCTACTCACCGAGTTAGGGCTCGATCAGAACACGATCGTGGTCTACACCTCCGACAACGGGCCGTGGAGCAATCACTCGCTGCCGCAGTACACGGCTGCGATTACCGAGCACGCCGGATCATCCGGGCCGCTGCGGGGTGAGAAGGCCACGACGTGGGAAGGGGGCATCCGCGTGCCCACAGTGATGTGGGCGCCGGGGCGCATTCCCGCCGGAACGGAAACATCGGAAGTAGCCACTACGATGGACCTGCTGCCCACGTTTATCCAAATGGCTGGAGCGGAGCTTCCTGCCGACCGCACGTTGGACGGACGGGACATCGGGCCCCTGATGCGGGGCGAGCCTGGAGCGGAAAGCCCGCACGAGGCGTTCTACTACTACCGCGAGACGCATCTGGACGCGGTCCGGAGCGGCCCTTGGAAGCTGGTGTTTCCGAGGCCGGGCCGCGACGAATCGGAGTGGCTGCTTTCCAAAGCCGGTGCCTTCCTGGGCGAGCTGCTCGAGCCTGTCACTGAGCTGGCGCTGTATAACCTTGAGTCCGACATCGGCGAGACCACCAACGTTGCCGCGGACCATCCCGACGTAGTGGAACGCTTGACGGCCTTGGCCGACGCCGGACGCGAGGAACTTGGCGACTATGACCGAATCGGCACAGGCGTCAGGTTCTTCGAGGACGGCCCCAGGTGGCCGAGGCGACAGCAGTGGATGAAGCAGTAGGGCTTGATTGAAGCGTCCTGGTCGCGAATCGGCTACGGCAAGGGCCCGCCTGCATCGGGAGTGTCGCTACCGTCGGCGAATGAGCTGCCCTCCCACCGTGCCACGACCACCGGCGCCACGCAGTGGCTCGCGACGTTGACGCTGGTGCGGATCGGATCGATCAGCGCGTCGATTCCCAGTAACACCGCCAAGCCTTCCATTGGCAGGCCGTGGGCTTCGAACACGGCTGCCAAGATCACGAAGTTCGCCCGGGGCACGCCGGCCACTCCCTTGCTCGTCAGCTTCAGCGTCAGCAGGATTACCACCTGCTGTTCCAGCGAGAGCGGGATTCCGGCTGCCTGCGCGATGAACAGCGTCGCCATACCGAGATGAATCGTGCTCCCGTTCATGTTCAGGCTCAGGCTCAGCGGAGCGACCACGCCGAGAATCCGGCGCGGTACGCCGAAGCGCTCTATCTTCTCCAACGTCTGCGGCAGCGCCGCCGCGCTGGAAGTCGTCGCGAATCCGATCACGAAGGGCTCACGCGAGAAGTGGGCAAAGCGTCCAACGGGCACTTGCAGCACAAGTAGGGCGCCCAGCAAGATCACAGCTAGGAACAGGGCCTGCGCCGCCCACGCCACTGCCGAGAACGAGACCAAGCCCTCCAAGGCGCTTTCGCCGCCGTGAGCGAAGGCGTTGGCAGCGGCCGCGAACACGGCCAGGGGCGCGAGGTACATCACGTAGGCGGTATAGCGGAACGCCACCTCGGCGAGAGCGTCGGCAAACTCCACCACCGGACGGGCCCGTTTGCCGACGGACAGGCATGCGATGCCGAACAGGAAGCAGAAGACTACGATCTGAACCACGTCGCCGCGGGCCAACGCGTCCACGATGCTCGTGGGGACAGCCGATTCCAGAGCCTCGGCTAATGTTGTACTCGGTGCCGCTCGGGCCGAGGCTGCCGACTCCAGAGCGAAACCAGCGCCCGGCTGCGTCAATTCAACGGCAAACCAGCCCAGCAGAAGTGCGATCGTTGTGGCGGTCTCGAAGCAGACAACGGACTTCCAGCCAATGCGGCCGAGAGAGCCAAGGCTCCCGGCGCCTGCGATTGCTCGCAGCAGGACGCCCACTAGCACTGGCGCAATGATCGAGCGGATCAGCCGCAGAAAGATCGTGCTGAGGAATTCCAGTCGATCCGCCCATTGCGGAGCGAGCAGGCCTAGGCACGCTCCCGACACCATTGCCAGGAGCATCCACGAAGTTAGCGATAGCTTCAAGGACCGGGCCACGAAAGGGGCTCCGTGCTGACCAGCGTACCAGTGCCACCCTTGCTAACCGCCCGGCGGACTGGCACTTGGACGCTATGCGGCGTTGGCGATTCTAGGCGAGCGCCGACGCGAGAGGCGCGAGCGCAGGTGCTAACTTGGCGGGGCGTCGTCGGCCGAGGGACCGTACATGCCGGGGATCGGGATGTCGTTGATGCGCAGGTAGACGCCGAGCTGTGCCCTGTGATGGATGACGTGACTCAGGATCATCGTGCGCAACACAGCGATGCGGGGCATCGTGAACAATTCGTGGCCAGCGCGACACAGCGTCCAAGGCTTGAGCATATCCTCGTCGCTCAGTTCCAGGACCGCTTCCCTAGCGCCAGCGGTGCCTTTGTCAAAGAAAGCCAACAGGTCGGCGGTTCTCTCGGCGAAGTATGGTTCGAACGCCGGTCCGTCGACTGGACTGATATCGAGGCTGTCGAGCTTGGCTGTCGACGTGCCCCATGCCCCCATTTCGGCGATGTGGCCGGCCAGGCGGGCCATGGTCATTGACTTTGGGTGAGGCTGGAAGTCGAGCAGGGCCTCGGGCACAAGCTCGAGGATCCGGCGGGTGTTTGCCATTTCCGCGTCGAATTCGATGATGTAGCCTTCTGCGATTCGCATAGCGGGATTATACGGTCTCTTCGAGTTTGCCAGTGCGAGCCTACGATGCTTGCGTTGTGTGTGCGGCCGGAAGCGTATGAGGCTTGGCGTTCCGAGCGTTAGCAAATGCTCAGGCGAGCGTATTCAGATACCGGACGAGTACGTTGGTGTCGAGTGCGATCATTCCTGAGCCGCTCCGTCGGTCACGGCCTTCTCCATTTGCTCCAACGTCACTGGCGGCCCATCATGCCGAAGGGCTCCGAAGAGGCGGCCGACTGTTCGGACGGCCAAGATCCTCACCTCGCCGTCAGCAATGACGTAGCGCACCCGATCACCGGTCCCCACGCCAAGCGCCTGCCGAACGGGCTTGGGAAGCGTGGTTCTCCCCTTCGCCCCAATGCCAGATTCGATCATCGCCATACCCCCGTTTACCTTCGTACGGTGCGCGGCGCTCAACTGTGTCGTCCACTCTCGATCTGGCCCTGCGAGCGCCGCTGCCGCCAGACCTCGAACAGCGCGATTCCTGCCGCTACGGATACGTTGAGTGAGGAGACCCCGCCTGCCAGCGGAATGCGGACCAAGAAATCGCATCGCTCCGCGACCTTCTCGCGCAGCCCGCGGCTCTCTCCCCCCATGACAAGAGCGCAGCGGTCTGCGTACTCGATCGAATCATAGTTGGCGGTGGACGCCGCGTCGAAACCGTAGATCCAGAAGTCGGACTCCTTGAGCTGATCGAGCGCCCGGCCCAGATTCTTGACGCGCACGACAGGAACGGATTCCAACGCCCCTGAAGCCGCTTTGGCGGCCGCTTCCGTGAGGCTCGCAGAGCGGCGCTCCGGGATCACTACCGCTGATGCCCCCGCGCCATCGGCCGAACGGATGATGGCTCCGAGGTTGTGCGGGTCCTGGACGGAATCCAGCACAACGACCGTGGACTGGTCTGAGGCGTTCTCCAAGACCTCGTCAATCGTCCTGTAGCGCTCCGCGGACGAGATCGCGATGATGTTCTGGTGGCTGTCGGTGCCGGCGGCTCTCCTCAGTGCCGCCTTTGGCTCGAATCGCACCGGAATGCCAGCCTTCCTGCAATCGTCGATCACCGCCTTCAGGCGGCTGTTGCGCGTACCCTGGGCCACGATGACGCGCTCCAAGCCAGGGCCTGAGCCGCGTGCCGAGAGCACGGCCGCCGCTACTGCGTGGATGCCGATCAGGGTCCGCATCACTTGCTATAATAAGGACTTCCCTCTCCGCCCCTTCCGCTTCCCCGGATGCTGCGTTTCGTCACAGCAGGCGAGTCTCATGGCGAGACGCTCGTCGCGACCCTTTCCGGCATGCCTGCGGGAGTGCCGGTCGACTTGGGGCGTATCAATCGCGACCTCTGGCGCCGACAGCAGGGCTTCGGCCGCGGCGGCCGGATGAAGATCGAGACCGACAAAGCGCATATCGTCTCTGGCGTGCGCCACGGCCGCACGATCGGCTCTCCCATCGCGATCTTGCTCCAGAACCGAGACTGGAAGAACTGGACCGAGACGCTGCCCGTCGAGGACTACGAGGGTTCGAGCGAGCACGCCAGACCGGTCAACCGTCCTCGCCCGGGACATGCCGACTTGGCCGGCGCCATCAAGTACAACTACCCCGAGGCGCGCTACATCTTGGAACGCGCCAGCGCCCGCGAGACCGCCGGCCGCGTAGCGGCAGGTGCCTTCGCCAAACTGCTGCTGTCCGAATTCGGTATAGAGGTGCTCAGCCATGTCGTAGCCGTCGGCCATGTCAAGCTCGGACGCCAAGCCGCTTGGACGGAACTGCAGGCGCTAGCGGCGAAGGACGAGGTCTTGCTCAACTGTGTCGATCCAGAGGTCGAGCAGCGCATGAAGGCTGTGGTCGACGAAGCTATCCGCACCAAGGACACGTGCGGGGGCGTGTTTGAGGTTATCGTTCGCGGCGCGCCCATCGGCTTGGGCTCGCATGTGAGCTGGGATGCCAAGTTGGACGGCCGGCTAGCGCAGGCGATTGTGTCGATGCAGGCCGTCAAGGGCGTCGAGATCGGCTCAGCAGCCGTCGCGGCGGCTTCGCCCGGTTCGAAGGTGCAGGACACGATCCACTACGACAGGGAGGCGAGGGAATTCACTCGCGGCTCCAACACCGCGGGAGGGTTGGAGGGTGGCATCACTAACGGGCAGGATGTTGTCGTGCGCGGCTATCTCAAGCCGATCTCGACCTTGCGCCGTCCTCTCGAGTCGGTCGACCTTTCCACCCGGGAGCCTGCCAGCGCCGCCTACGAGCGCTCGGATGTCGCTGTCATCCCAGCGGCGGGCGTGATCGGCGAAGCGATGGTCGCGTTGACCATTGCTGCGGCCTTCCTTGAAAAGTTCGGCGGCGATTCGCTGGGCGAGGTGCGGCGCAACTACGACGGCTACTTGCAGCAAGTCCGCTCGTACTAGATCTAGTCCGATGGCAGCAGCTGGTGACCGCGAGCGTCTCAAGGCCCTGCTGCTCCGGCATTCCGTGCTGCGCGGCTCCTTTGTGCTCGCATCGGGTGCGACGAGCAATCTTTACGTGGACTGCCGGCTCACCACGCTGCGCGGCGAGGCCATGCCGCTGATCGGTCGTCTGCTGCTCGATCGGATCGAAGCGCGCGGCTGGCGGCCGCAGGCCGTCGGGGGCCTCACCATGGGCGCCGACCCAGTCTCCTGTGCAGTTGCACATGCGTCTCACGGGACCGGTGCTCCGGTGGACGCATTCGTAGTCCGGAAGGCCGAGAAGGGCCATGGGCGAAAGCGTTACGTCGAGGGCCTTGCGAGCACTCAGGGTGTCCGCTGCGTCGTGCTCGAAGACGTTTGCACGACTGGGAATTCTAGCGTGCAGGCCATCGAGCGGGCCAGAGAGGCTGGCATGGAAGTGCTGGGCGTGTGTTGCCTCGTAGATCGCGAGCAGGGCGCTGCCGCTACGTTCGCCGGTTTGGGCTGCGATTTCGAAGCGCTATTCACATTGAGCGAACTACTGGAAGGCTGACGCCCTGAAGCCGATTCCTTAGGGCTAGGCGCACTTCAGATTTAGGGATCGTGAGGGGCTGCGGCCACTCAACTACTTGAGTGGACGTATTCTCGGTCAGCTCGACCACTTCGTAGACGGCGGACTTGCCGTCGGTGCTGGAGCGTTGGCCCGATCAGGCCTTCGGCACCCTGGTGTGCCAGCGGAGGGTGGCGCATCTTGCGAGCGATCCGCTGTACCGCCCGTAAGGGCATGCCTGAGTCCTGCTCAAGGTGCCGTTGCAGAACTGCCCGGCGGGCATCTTCAGGCTTGCTGGTATGATGATCGGCAGCAAGCGGCGGCCGTCACGTTGCGGGTAGCTGAGGCAAACCGCATGTTTGAACGTTACACGGAAAAGGCCAGGCGGGTGATCTTCTTCGCCCGCTACGAGGCCAGCCAGTTTGGCAGCCCGTACATCGAGACCGAGCACTTGCTGCTGGGCCTGATCCGCGAGGACAAGGCGCTGGCCAACAGGTTCCTCCGGTCGCACGCTGCGGTCGACTCCATCCGGAAGCAGATCGAGGCCCACACGACAATTCGCGAGAAGGTCTCCACCTCGGTTGACCTTCCGCTGAGCCACGAGTGCAAGCGCGTCCTAGCCTATGCGGCTGAAGAGGCTGAAAGGCTCTCGCACAAGCACATCGGCACCGAGCACCTGCTGTTGGGCCTGTTGCGCGAGGAGAAGTGCTTCGCGGCTGAGATCCTGCACGAGCGCGGCCTGCGCCTGTCTACGATCCGCGAGGAGCTGGCTCGCGTCCAGTCCGAGAAGCTGTTGTCAAACCGGCCGAAAGAGAGCTCCATGCTGGCGGAGTTCAGCCGCGACCTGACCCAGGAGGCGGCCGACGGAAAGCTGGATCCCCTCGTGGGGCGGGAGCACGAGCTCGAGCGCGTGGTGCAGATCCTGTGCCGCCGGACCAAGAACAACCCGGTGCTCATCGGCGAGCCGGGCGTGGGCAAGACAGCCATCGTCGAGGGCCTTGCGCAGCGCATCGCCAGCGGCGTGGTGCTGCCGTTTCTTTCCGACAAGCGCATCCTGTCGCTGGATCTGTCCTTGATCGTCGCCGGGACCAAGTACCGCGGCCAGTTCGAAGAGCGCCTCAAGACGATCATGAAGGAGCTGATGGAAAACCAGAATTCCATCATCTTCATCGACGAATTGCACACCTTGGTCGGGGCCGGCTCGGCAGAGGGCTCGCTGGACGCCGCCAACATCCTCAAGCCGGCGCTGTCACGGGGCGAGATCCAGTGCATCGGGGCGACGACGCCCAACGAGTTCCGGAAATCGATCGAGAAGGACCGTTCGCTGGAACGCCGCTTCCAAGCTGTGAAGGTCAGCCCGCCATCGGAGGACGAGGCGGTGCAGGTGCTGCTCGGTATCAAGGAGCGCTACGAGAAATTCCACGCTGTGGTTTATACGGACAGCGCCATCGAGTCCGCGGTGCACAGTTCGATCCGGTATATCCCCGACCGCTTCCTGCCCGACAAGGCGATCGACCTGCTCGACGAGGCGGGGGCGCGCGTGAAGCTCGAGCAGACCAAGATGTCTGACGAGTCGGCCGAAATCCACAAGCGCATCAAGTACATCGTCCATCGCATGGAGAACGCGATCGCCAACCACGAGTTCGAAAAGGCGCGGTTCTATTCGGACGAGGAGCGCAAGGAGCGCGAGAACCTGCGCCGCTTGCAGAGCGAGCAAGAGCAGGATCAGGCCGTGACGGCAACGGTGGGCAAGGACGATATCGAAGAGGTCGTCGCCCGCTGGACCGGCGTGCCCATGACTTCCATCAAGGAAGAAGAGATGGCCAAGCTGCTGCGGCTCGAGGAGGACCTCCACCGGCGCATCGTCAGCCAGGACAGCGCCATTTCGGCCCTTGCCCGCGCGATCCGCCGCTCGCGGGCCGGCTTGAAACCGGTCAATCGACCGGCGGGGTCGTTTCTCTTCCTCGGTCCCACCGGCGTCGGCAAGACCGAGGTGGCGCGCGCGCTCGCCGATTGTCTGTTCGGCAGCGAGAAGTCGCTGATCCGTTTCGACATGTCCGAATTCATGGAGAAGCACTCGGTGTCGAAGCTGATCGGCTCGCCGCCCGGTTACGTGGGCTACGAAGAGGGCGGCCAGTTGACCGAGCGGGTCAAGCGCGCACCCTACTCGATCATCCTGTTGGACGAGATCGAGAAGGCGCATCCGGATCTGTTCAGCATCTTGCTGCAGGTCTTCGAGGACGGCCAGCTGACCGATGGCTTGGGCAGCACGGTTGACTTCAAGAACACGATCGTCGTGATGACCTCGAACATCGGCGCGCGCCACCTGCAGCTTAAGAAGGCGATGGGCTTTCAAGATGCGTCGCAGGCGTACAGTGACACCAAGGCCGAGCAGGAGGTCATGAACGAGGTCAAGCGGACCTTTAACCCGGAGTTCCTCAACCGACTCGACGAGACGATCATCTTCCGCTCGCTGAGCGACGAGGACTTGCTGGAGATCGTCCAGATGCTGGTCGGCCAGATCAACGCCAATCTGCTCAGCAAGGGGCTGCAGATCCGGCTTAGCGTGGATGCAGCGCAGTACATCTTGGACGAGACGCTGGGAGATCGCAGCTACGGAGCCCGCCCGTTGCGGCGGGCGCTGCAGCGCTGTGTCGAGGATCCGCTTTCCGAGGCCCTGATCCAGGATCGGCTCCCCCGGCCGTCCGACATCGAGATTTTCCGCGGCAAGGATGGCTTGTACTATCGGCAGCTGGATCTGTCCGAAGGCGACGACGGTCTCGATGAGGGTGATGGCGGCGTAGCCGTGGCGGCAGAAACACTGCTGTATTCGTTCTAAGGGCGCGTCGCTCTAGTTGTCCTGCTGGTCCGGGCATCCCACCTGGTGCGCGCGACGCCGATTAGCGCCGTGCGTGTAACGCGTCTGTACGCGGCAAGTCCACCTCGGATAGAAGCTGCTGCGGGGACCGAGCCGTAGGTGCCGCGCATCAAGCGCTAGGCAGTCAGAGGTGTGACCGACCCGCGCCTCTGCGATCCCGGGCTCGGAGTACTGGCATTGCTATGACCGCGGCGGGCGCGAGCCCGCGGGCCGCCGGTTGTCGGCACCCTTCCTTGACACTTAAGCTGTCGGCTCAGTAGGCTTGATTCGCTCATGCCGGAAACATCTGGATTCTATGCACTTGTCGCACTCCTGCCCATCGTTGCGGTGATGTTCTTCCTTGTCGTCCTCCGCTGGCCTGCCACGAGGGCAATGCCGGTGGCCTATGTGATGACAGCGGCGTTCGCGCTCTTCCTCTGGGATGTCGCGCCTGTCCATGTCGCCGCCGCCTCAATACGAGGTGTCATCATCGCGGTCTCGCTTCTGTGGATCATCTTCGGAGCCATCCTCCTGCTGCAAACTCTTTCGGAGAGCGGAGCGGCGGCATCGATCCGCCAGGGCTTCATGAACGTCTCGCGCGACCGCCGCGTCCAGCTGATCATCGTGGCCTGGATGTTCGGCGCGTTCATCGAGGGGGCGTCCGGCTTTGGGACGCCGGCTGCTGTGGCCGGCCCGCTGCTGCTCGCGCTGGGCTTCCCGGCACTGGCGGCTGTGATGTGCACGCTCATCATCCAGAGCACGCCGGTGACATTCGGAGCGGTGGGCACGCCGATCCTCGTCGGCATGGCCGAGTCCCTCAACGTCCCCGACGTCGAGGCCGCGTTGGCGCAGGCCTCGATCCCGTACGCCGAGTTCATCTATCAGATCGGTGTCTTCGCCGCGATCCCGCACGCCATCGTGGGGACGCTGATCCCACTCATCATTTGCGGAATGCTGACCCGATTCTTCGGTGCCAACCGCTCTTTCCGTGACGGGCTCAGCATTTGGAAGTTCGCGATCTTCGCCGGTCTTTGCTTCACCGTGCCCTACGTCGTTGTCGCGATTGCCCTCGGGCCGGAGTTTCCCACCTTGCTGGGCGCGCTGATCGGTCTGGGCGTCGTCGTGACAGCGGCCCGCAAGGGTTTCCTGCTCTCCGGCGTCGCGCCCTGGGACTTCCCTCCGCGGGAGGGCTGGGAGAAAGAATGGATGGGCACGTTCAGCGGAGATCCCAAGCCCGACGAGCAGCACATGTCGCTGGTCCGGGCATGGATGCCTTACGTCTTGGTCGCCGCGCTGCTAGTGATCACCCGACTGCCCGGCTTGCCCTTCAAGGCTTGGCTCGCCGGCGTGCAGGTCACTTGGACCGGGATCCTCGGCACCGACCTGAGCCAGGGCCTCCAGCCGCTCTACTTGCCGGGCACGATCTTTCTCGTCGTCTGCTTGGTCACGGCGGTGATCCACAGCATGTCGGGAGCCCAAGTCAAGAGTGCTTTCTCGGCGTCCGCCCGCATGTTGGCCGGGCCTGCTTTCGCGCTTGTCTTCGCGGTGGCCTTGGTGCGCGTCTTCATCGACTCCAACGTCAATGCCTCGGGTCTGCAGAGCATGCCGCTTGAGCTGGCCGAGTTCGCAGCGGCAATCGCCGGCCAGGCTTGGCCCTTCTTCGCCGCCATGATCGGCGCTCTAGGCGCTTTTGTGGCCGGGTCGAACACGGTCAGCGACCTGATGTTCAGTCACTTCCAGTACGGTGTCGCCGACCGCATCGGCGTCTCGCACCTCGTCGTGCTGGGCTTGCAAGCGCTCGGTGGCGCCGCTGGCAACATGATCACCGTGCACAACGTAGTGGCGGCCAGCGCGACCGTCGGCTTGGTCGGCCGCGAGGGCCTGCTGATCCGCCGGACGATCTACCCGATGCTGTACTACGTCGTTGCAGCGGGCTTGCTCGGGCTGTTGTTCAGTTACGGGCTGTTCTCGGACCGCTTCTGATCGGCGTCCGGCGGATGGCGGATAGAGAGAATTCTCGAAGATTCGAAATTCTTGCCGTAAGAACGCGGCACTCAATCGTCTTAGGGAGTGCTGACAAAAACTACGGTTCGAATTCCTTCTCCTTGTGAACCTGTGGTTGACCAAAGCGGCGGGGCGACGGTCCCGCCGCTTTCAGTTTGTATTGACGCGTGGCGGTGAAGCGCCTCGTCGTGAACGCCGATGACTTCGGCTTCACGCCCGACGTCAACGACGGCATCCTGCGCAGCCACCTCGAAGGGATTGTCCGCTCGACGTCCCTGATGGCGAACGGCCCGGCCTTCGAGCATGCCGTGCGGATCGCCCATCAGCACCCGAGCCTGGGAGTGGGCTGCCACCTGACGCTGGTACAAGGCGAGTCCGTCGCGTTACCGGGGACTCAACTGCCGCGCTCGGCTGGCAGGCTGCTGGCCAGTCCGCCCACTCTGCGTCAGGCGCTGCGCGAGCTTCAGGCCCAGATCGAAGCCCTGCTCGATCACGGGATCCGGCCGAGCCATCTTGACACGCACCAGCATGTCCACCTGTTGCCGGTGGTGCTGGAAGCAGTCGCGACCTTGGCGGACCGCTTTCGGATTCCGTGGATCCGCAAGCCGTTCGACACTCCTCTTGGCCTGGCGCCGGTGCTGCGCGCAGGCCTGGCCCTCGCCATCCGGCCGTGGCGGATCCCCTTCGAGGAGCGTCTGCGCCGGGCGGATTGTCGGACGAGCGACTACTTTGCCGGTTTCGTCGGCACTGGCGCGATGGACGCCCGCTGGCTGGTGGCGCTGCTTGCCGGCCTGCCTGGCGGGACCGGGGAACTCATGTGCCACCCGGGCATCTGCGGTTCCGAGTTGCGGCGAGCGGACACCAGGCTAAAGCAGAGCCGCGAGATAGAAATGCGCGCCCTGTGTTCGAGCGAAGTCAGGCAGGCGGTTGCCGAGCACGGGATCGAATTGCTGTCCTACAGAGACTTGGCGGCCGATGTCGCGCAAGCGCCTGATCTGGCAGGAGTGCGCGCCGGTTCAAACGCCCTCGACCAAATGCCCTAGCTTGTCCCGCTTGGTGCGCAAGTAGGACTGCGCTAGATCCCCCGCATCCTGCGGCGCGCAAGGCACGAGCTCGACGACTCGAATCCCCTCGCGTTCCAGCGCCTCTACCTTGGCCGGATTGTTGGACAGCATGCGGACGCTCTGCAGGCCGAAGTGGCGCAATACCGCAACCACGTGGCCGTACTCGCGCTCGTCAGCGCCGAACCCGAGCTTCTGGTTGGCCTCTACGGTGTCCGCACCCTCGTCCTGCAGCTGGTATGCCATGAGCTTGTTGAGAAGGCCGATGCCTCGACCCTCTTGGGGGTCATAGATCAGCAGGCCGCAACCGGCTTCCGAGATCATTTCCAACGCCAGCGTCAATTGGGGGCCGCAATCGCAGCGCAAGCTGCGGAAAACCTCGCCTGTGAGGCACTGCGAGTGAACGCGCAGCAGCGGCGCCTCGCCCGATGCTGCGAAGTCACCCTTCTTGAGCACAACCAGCTCCTGCTCGCCGCCGGGCCCCAAGCCGCGAAAGCCAAGAATCCGGAAGTTTCCGTGGCGGCACGGGAAGTCCGCTTCCGCCACCAGTTCGACCGAAGACTCAACTGCTGCTGGCTGGCTGCCGGACATCGGGATTGTTACCGGTGACGGGCTTTCGCCGGGGCGGGGAACGGGCCAAAAGCGGCCGAGGCCCCAAGAGATTTATTATAGGCGGGCGCGACGATTCGCAAGGCGGAGGGCGTTGCGCACGCCTCGCGACATGGCCGACGCCGACCTGCTAGTCACGCTGCTCGTCAAGGTCGCCGTGCTGGCCTCGATGGCCAGCATCGCCTTGCGCCCGAACTTCGCCAAGCGCCTGTTCCTGCGCGAGCAACGCACCTTCAGGCAGCGCTTGGAACTGGCGGTGCTGTTCGGCGTGGTGTTTGCCAGTGGCTCGCTGGTTCGGGTGGTGCTCGGCTACCGGGCTGCCGAAGTCGGCGTGGAAGGGGCGTTTGTCTCCGGACTGGTCGGGGGATTCGTCCCAGGTGCCATTGCCGGAGCGCTGATCTCGGTTCCGGCCGTTCTGGGGCCCGACTTCGAGTGGGCCATGCTGCCCATGCTCGTAGGGTTCGGCGCATTGGGCGGGTTGCTGCGGTCCGGGGCTCGCGACCCCGAGGACGTCTGGCGGTTCTCGCCCTTCTTCATGTTCTCGCTCGTGGCTTGGACGCGTCGGCGCATCCCGAACTCAGAGGGCGTCTTCCAAGTCGTGATGCTCCTCTCGTGCGGGCTGGTGGAGTTCGTTCGCACGCAGATCGCCGGGCGAGGGCTGGTGTTTGACCTGCACCAAGACCCGGCCGGGCCAAGCCCACTGGCGATGCTGCTCGCCTATGTGGCGACCGTGATGGGAGTGGGGCTGACCCTGAAGGTCTGGAACAACACGCGCAACGAGTGGAAGATCGAAAACCAGCAGCGCTTGCTGACCGAGGCCCGCCTGCAAAGCCTGACGCGTCAGATGAACCCGCATTTTCTGTTCAACACCCTCAATTCGGTCGCGTCGCTGATTCGCAGCGACCAGGAGCAGGCGCGCCAGATGGTCTATCGCCTCTCGACGATCCTCCGTCGCCTGCTGCGCAAGCAGGAAGCCTTTGTGCCGCTGAGGGAGGAGCTGTCCGTCATCGACGACTACCTTCAGATCGAGCAGGTGCGCTTCGGCTCCAGGCTGCGCATCGCGCGTGATGTCGATGACGGCATCGCAGACGTGCTGGTGCCGAGCATGATCCTGCAGCCGATCGTGGAGAATTGCATCAAGCACGGGATCGGGCCCAAGACGGGCAACGGCACGATCCGCCTCGCCGGCGCGCTGGGGGGCGGGCGTTTGCAGATCGAAATCGAGGACGACGGCGTCGGCATACCGATCGAGGATCTGCCAACGGTGTTCAATCGGGGCATCGGCCTGGGAAACGTGCGCGAGCGACTCGGGGTGCTGTTCGGGACGGACTTTCAGTTCTCGCTGGAGCCGCGAGCGGGAGGCGGCGTGCGGGTGCGTGTCCAGATTCCCGAGCTGCGGGACGAGGCAGAGACCGGGGCCTCCGCGATGCACGACGAGACAGCGGCCTGATTCTGGCTTGCGCCTCAGTCCATGGCTGGGTCGATGTCGCTGGGCAGGATCCAGACGGCTAAGTCAATCTCGCCCGCCATGAACTTTTCGTAGTAGCCGGCCCAGCGCGTGGCGACCGGGAAGGCTTCGAAATAGTCTTCTTGCCCGGCCATGCGCGGATCCCCCTGGGCTTCGAGCTCAGCGACGAGCCGTGCCGACAGTTCGGCCTTGGCCGGAGCGTACTCCAAGTCCCCTGCCAGGTTGTGCAGGCAGGCGGGGTCTTCAGCGATGTTGTAGAGTTCCTCCGCGCCGCGCTTGCCGAATGCCAGTTCCCAGAATCTGGTTTCGCCGCCAGCGCGGCGCAGATCGAGAATCTCGGTCTTGGTCGGGCTCGCGTCCACCGCAAGGTAGCCCGTTTCCGGATTGCCTGCCGGCCAGCGCTCCGGAGCGAAGTTGCGCAGGTACAGCAGATCGCCCTGGACGATGCCGCGGATCGGATAGCCGGCGTCGTTCGGGCGGCCGATATCGTGCCGTTCCTTGCCGATCAAGACGTGATCTCGGTCGGCTTCGACCCGGCCGTCTTTGTCGGACCTGAGCACTCCCAGCAGGCTCCGACCCGCTGGCGGCTGCATCCCGGTCGCATCCCACGCGACCCCGGCTGCGTCAAGGATCGTGGGCGCCAGATCGACGAAGCTCACGAAGTCCTGGATCGAGCGGCCAGGATGCGGTATGCCGTTGAGCCACATCATCGCCAACGGCAGGTGATTGGAAAGTTCGTATTCCTGGGCCTTCACGCGCGGAAACGGCATCCCGTTGTCGGAGGTGACGATGATCAGGGTGTTGGCGAGTTGCCCATGCTCCTCGAGCATTTCGAGAATTCGGCCCAAATGCGCGTCGAAGTACTCGATTTCGTAGGCGTAGTCGAGCATGTCGTGGCGCACCGTTTCGGTATCCGGCCAGAAGTCGAAGACGTCTTCGATGTCTGCGGGACTCTTGCCGCCCAAGGCCGCGCCGGAGCGGAACTCGTAGGCGCGGTGCGGCTCCCGGGAGCCGTACCAGAACGCCCAGGGTTGGCCTGCGGGAGCGGCGGCGAGGAAGTCGGCGAAGTTGGCCGCGTAGTCGGTCCGGCTCATCTTGGAGGTCGGCGGGTCGGTCTCTCGCTCGTCGAACGGAGTGCCGGCGAGGTTGCGCGGGTTGCCGGCGGCGTCGACGGCGACGCCGGGACTCCAGCCCTTGGCGGTCATGCCCACGAAGTAGCCGTTCTCGCCGAGCGCTTCGGGGTAGCTCTTGAACTCAGGCGGAAAGAACGCCATGTGGTTCGCACCTGCGTTGAGCTGCCAGGAGTTGCGGCCCGTGAGGATAGCCGCGCGCGAAGGGGCGCACTTGGCGTTGGGCGTGTATGCGTTCCAGAACAGCACGCCGTCGCGTGCGACACGGTCGAAGTTTGGCGTGTTGACCCACTCCGTGCCATAGGCGCCCATATGGGGAAAGGAAGCATCGTCCGCGATAGCGAACAGGATGTTGGGCTTCTCGGGCGGCCCCTGATGGGTCTCCGCGCAGGAACCCAGCAATGCGAGGATCGCGGTACAGGCGGCTGGAAGTCTTGGCATGACGGCGATCTGAGCGTAACACCGCCGCGTTCTGGGCACCGAGCCGGAAGCCTCGGCGTCAGGACAGCCCTAGTCCGTGGGCGATCCGATCAAGGTGCCATTTCGTGTCGCCGTAGGTGAACTCGGCCGCCTTGGCGCGCTTGAGGTACAGGTGCAGGTCCTGTTCCCACGTAAATCCGAGACCGCCGTGCAACTGGATGCCCAGCTCGCCGACGCTGACCGCTGTCTGGTTGGCAGTCGCCTTTGCCACCGAGGCGGCTCGGGCCAAGTCGTCGGGGCGCTCGTCTGCCACGGCGGCGGCGTAATAGACGCCGGTGCGGCCCTTCTCGATTCCGATGAGCATGTCCGCCGCCTTGTGCTGGACCGCTTGGAAGGTGCCGACGGCGCGCCCGAACTGCTTGCGGCTCTTGACGTATTCGACCGTCATGTCCAACACCCGCGCCGAGCCGCCGATCAATTCGGCCGAGAGTCCGATCGTGGCCCGGTCGATGACTGCCTGGACGTCGGCGATTGTGCCCTTGCCCAGCACTTCGAGCTGGCCTGCCGGGCAGGTCACTTGACTCAGGCTTCGAGTCACATCCATCGAATAGGTGTCTTCAACCTGTGCTTCGTGCGCGATGGCGATCTGGGCTCCGTTTCCGCCCGTCCGATTCACGAACAGGATCAGATCGGCGCTCGCCGCATCCGGCACGTAGCGCTTCGTCACTGCCTCGCCAGTTTCCGGTGCCAGCATCATCGGCGTCCAGCCCGACCCCGGCTCGTAGATCCCGACCGTGGCCTTCAGCTTGCCTTCTGCGATGTCGGGCAGGTACTTCTGGCAACTGTCCTCGTCGGCCAGTGCCTCGAGCGCGCTGACCGCCAGCAGGCCGCTGGCGTGCAGCGTGGCCGGGATCAGGGCAGCGCCGGTCTCTTCCATCAGCACGGCCAGATCGAACATGCCGAGCCCGAGGCCGTCATAGTCCTCGCTGACCAGCAGGCTGGGCCAGCCCAGATCAGACATCTTTGACCAAAGCGATTGGGCCGCGGTGGCGCCATCGGCCCCGTCGAGCATGCGGCGCAGCTCGGCGCTGGGCCACTCCTCGCCGAGAAACTCGCGCGCCGAATCGCGTAGGAGAACCTGTTCTTCGTTGAGGCTGAAGTCCACGGGTGCGCTCCTTACTTGCGTGGCAGGCCGAGTACGCGCTCGGCAATGACGCTGCGCAAGATCTCGGACGTTCCGCCCTCGATCGAATTGGCGCGTGCCCGCAGATATCCGAACTGCCAGCTCTTGGCGTACGATTCGTCGTCGTCCGCCAGGGCTTCCGTGCCGAATGTGGCAGTGGTGTCGTCGACCTGATCGAAGCCCCCCGCCGACAGCAGCGGGGCGTCGGGGCCGAGCGTGTCGAGCCCGATCCTTTGCAGGCGTTGGTTCATTTCTGCCCAAGCGACCTTGACGACCGAAGATTCAAAGCCGAACAGCCTGTCGGCCATGCGCTCGCAGGTCAGGGTCAGGCACTGGCTGTCCACGTAGGCTTGCGCGACATCGCGCGCCTGCTGGGGGTCCAGCGGCACGTCCCGGTTGCGCACGGTGTCAAGCAACCGGTCGAACTGTTGCTGCAGGCGCACGCTCAAGGCCACTGAAATATTGGCTCGCTCTCGGGTGAACGTCTTCATGCCTATGATCCAGCCGTCGTTCTCGGCACCCACACGATTGGCCTTTGGCACGCGCACTTCATCGAAGAAAACCTCGCCGAACTCGGCTTCGCCCGTGATCTGGCGCAACGGCTTGACGGTCACGCCCGGGCTCTTCATGTCGACGACCAGGGCGGTGATGCCCTTGTGCCGCGGCGCATCGGGATCCGTGCGCACGAGGAGCCAGATGTAATCGGCGATCAGCGAGTTGGAAGTCCAGATCTTCTGGCCGGTGATGACATAGTCGTCGCCATCGTCGACGGCGCGAGTCTGCAATGCCGCCAGATCGGAGCCGGCGTTGGGTTCGGAGAACCCTTGGCACCAGATTTCTTCCGCGCTCAGGATCTTTGGCAGGTAGCGTTTCTTGTGTTTCTCGCTGCCGACGGCAATCAAGGCGGGACCCGCGATCATCAGGCCAATGTTGTTGATGCTCGGCGGGATCCTGGCGCGGGCGGCCTCTTCGTTGAAGATCGCCTGCTCGCGGAAGCCCAGCCCTCGTCCGCCGTACTCGGCCGGCCAGGCCAAGCCGAGCCAGCCGGCTTCGTGCAACGTCCGCTGCCAAGCCTTGAGCGCGTCAACATCGTGCTTGCCGATGCTTGGCGTATTCGCCTCAAGCCATGTGCGAAGACGTTCGCGGAAGGCAGCTTCGGCAGGCGTGTCTTGAAGTCTGGTCATCGGAAACTACGCATTGTACATGCCCGCCGAGCGGCTCTCCGATGTTGCTCCAGCAGGGGTACGGCCAGTCCGAACTCGAGCCTGAGCGCGTCCGCGGAATGTATTCAGACGCTGGCATTCTGGAGCGGCGTCCCGGACTGACTGTTGATGTCCCCGACTCGGCCTGTGCCGGACACAGCTGGGATTCTGCCGTGCTGAGCCAAGAAGCAACCGGCGAACATGGAGGCTGGATCAGCCGTCATGAGGATCCAGCCTCTACCGATGTGCTGGAGTGGTCGGGAATCACCGGCCAGAACTTCAGCAACCGATGGCCAGCATCCGCAATTACAAGTCGATATCCACGGTGATAGGGCGGTGATCGCTTTGGCGCCACGCAGCGAAGCTGCCGACTTTCACGTCGGTGATTCGCCCCGCCCATGCTTCCGGAACAAAGCAGTAGTCGAGGTGGAACGGCTGGGACTCCCTCCATTGGTGGTAGTAGGTGGCGTGCGTCTCCTCACCCGGGTTCTCGCCGTAGACGTGGCCGTACGCACTGACAAGGCCGAGTTCGTCTCGCATGCGTTGCAGGAACTCGAGGGATTCGCGTTGCATCCCGCTCACTCGTGGCGAGCTGTTGAAGTCGCCGGCTGCAATTAGGGGCAATCCGTTCGCTGCTGACGCACATGCGGTCATCGCGGTCCAAGCCACCCTGTTGTATGGCGGATGAGTCCAAACGCTTGTGAACACGAACGGAACCATTGTGCGGACAATCACAGGCACGACGGTGGGATGGAGCGAGGGGATCTCCATGGGCTCTATCGGAAACGCAGGGTGGGTGCTGGCCGCTACGGAACCCCAATTCCCATTTTCGCCACCCCAGATGCCCGAGCGGTCGCTACAGGACGGGCGTCGGCACTCTTGCAGGGCGACTAGGTCCGGGTGTAAGGGTGCTAGCAAAGAGAGCATGTCTCTCACCGGTGCATGCCTGGCACAGTTCCAGCTGATCAGTCGCATACCATCACCTCTACGTGGACGTCGCGCCCCGCATTGGAAGCCCGTCTGCCCCGCTCCTAGGCACCACCTGAATGTACAGGAGGTTGTAGTAAGCGATCGCGCAACTGTCGCGAGTCTGGGATCGGAGCCAAGTCCAGCACCAGACCGAAGGGGAAAGGGGATTCGGACACACCGCGCTCGTCACCTCAAGGCGACGGGTCGTCCGAGAAGTAGGGTAAGCATTCCGGCTGGCTCGTCCCGAGTTCGGTACGGCTAGAGTCTTGCGCAGCGCATCTGACAGCATCCTCCACCGGGATGTGTATGGTGGATGCCATACGGGGCCACTCCTAAGCCTGTCGCCACCGAATGCCTAGGTTCTGAACGGTCAACTGCTAAGACGCTGTAGCATCCCAGTGCCAAGAGCCAGAAGCTGGAGGCACCGCCGAGAGTTAGTTGTGTCGAGAAAGGTCGTCAAGTTCAGCCTAAAGAACGTCACATCCAGCCCGAAGAACGTCACCTCGTAGCCTGGGGGTCGAAA
Source organism: Terriglobia bacterium (assembly GCA_009838515.1). Taxonomy (GTDB): domain Bacteria; phylum Acidobacteriota; class Terriglobia; order Bryobacterales; family UBA6623; genus VXMF01. The sequence goes on from VXRL01000002.1 coordinate 260,082, forward strand.
GCTTCGTCTCTTGGCGGCACGAATGGGACGGCGATTGCGACATGCTAAAGTTTGGCTGTGCCACACAGCCAGCCCGACGCTGTGCTGCCGCCGCGCACCGGCCGAGCGGCGCAGGCGCCCCTATCGTTAGCGGACTGTTCCAGCTTGCATCGTCGGCAAGGACTGGCTGAGGCTGGCGGGATGCCGGGGCCGAATACGACCTTGCCGAGCTAATGGCTTTCCCGCCCATCCCCGCTGCGTCCGTCACCGCCGACCTGAGCGCACTGCTCGATCGGGCCGGACTCGCCCTGTGGCGGCTGGATGGGGCCTTCAGCGCACATTTGGACGCTTCGGCATTCGAGGTGATGCAACTGCTTCGCGAAGCCGTGCTGTCGTGTCGCATCGAGCGTGGGTCTAGTGGCTTCGCCGCCGTCCTTGCTGCTGCCGTCGACCTTGATGACGACGAACGCGATTCCGACGCAATGGCTCCCGTGCGCTGCCGCAAGGCGCTCGAGCGCAGCGTAGCCGAGGCCGGCGAAGAGCCACTCACTCTCGACCGCTTGGCCACGGTTCAAACGGCGCTAGCGCGGCGCGGCGCGAGGAAGGGCGGATTTGCCGATGGCGCTATCGACAAACAGGAAACAAAGTTAGCCGCAGCGCTGGTCGAGTTGGACGAGTTCCTACTGGCGCAAGGGGGGCTGCCGGACCTCGTGCGAATCGGCATAGCGCAGGCACAGCTCGCGCGGCTGTTCCCGGCAGGCGCAAAGGACGGTCGCCTGGAGCGTATCGCCGGTCTGGCGATGTTCCGACGCGTTGGCGTCCCGGGTGCCAGCGCACTTGCCATGTCCCCATACTTCCAATCCAACCGCAGCGAGTATCAGGCACAACTCCGCGGCCCGACGGCATCGTGGCTGGACTTCTTCGTCAAGGGAGTGGCCGAATCGGCAACCGAGGCGGCCGGCATGATCGGCCGTTGCGCCGTCCTGGCCCGCGACCATCGCGAGGCCATATCGGCCGGCTTGGGGCACGCCGTAGGGCGAGGCCTGCGGGTGTACGGGCGATTGACGACAGAGCCGGTTGCAACGGTGAGCGAGATTCAGGCCATCACCGGCACCTCGTATGTGGCTACGAACCAGCTCGTTGCGAGGTTCGTGGATATGGGCATCCTGGACGAGATCACGGGCTACCGCCGCAACCGCCGATTCCAATACGGTCCATACGTGCGCGTCTTCGATCCCGACGCGACCGCGGACCCGGCTCCGGAGCGCCGCGCGCCACGCCCCGTTCCCAGGCCGCCGCGTCGCCCCACCGCCAGCAAGGCGCCCCGTCGCCGCGCCGCTAGCAGTCCGAGGCGACCGAGTCCAGCGCCACCCAGCCCCAAGCCCCGGCGACGGCCATCACCGTCATTTTCCGACCACCTGCTGTGAGGCAGGCATCTCGGAAGCCGGTCCCGCGCTCGATTCCGCCTCGCTGGCTGGGGAGCCTGGGTGGGCGAGTTTCCAATCGATCTGTCGTAGGATGGCGAGCAGCATGCGACCGTCTTCCGGCGCGAGCCGCAGGCGGCTCACGAAGCGCCGCAGCTTGCGGGTCCGTTCCTCGATGCCTTCGTCGTGGAGGAACCCGGACTCCTGGAGGATGGGCATGAGTAGAGAGAGAATGCGCTCGCGGACTCCTGCTGGCACGGTGGCCGGGGTCTGCAGGCTCTCCTGGGGTACGGCGTTGCGGGCGATCGCGTAGCAACATACGGCGACCGCTTGGCCTAGGTTCATCGACGGGCACGCTTCGTCGGTGGGGACCGACAACACCCAGTCGCAATGGCTGAGGTCGTCGTTGGAGAGCCCGAACTTTTCCGAGCCGAACACCATCGCTGCCTTGCGGTCTTCGATGTGCGTCCGGATGGCGTCCCCGCCCGCGGGCAGCCGCCGTTGCACGTGGCGCTGCTTGCGAGATTCCAAGCTGCTGCAGGCCACCACCAACTCGGCGTCCGAGACTGCTTCCGCCAAGTCGTCCGTAACGCGTGCCCGCTGCATGACCGTGGCTGCGCCGGCCGAGGATCGCGCCGAGCGGAACGAAGGCTCGTAGGGGCGCACGCACCACAGGTCTGTAAACCCGAAGTTGTACATGGCGCGCGCCGCCGCGCCGATATTCAGCGAGTTGCGCGACTCGACTAGAACGACCCGCAGGTTGTCCTTCCACGCATCCATGCGCTTGCCGCTTCCGGTCTAGGCCTTCAGCATTTGTCGTAACGAGTACTGCAAGATGCCGCCGTGCCGGTAGTATTCGACTTCCTTCGGCGTGTCGATGCGGACCCGCGCTTGGAACGAGATCGCCGGGCCGGCGCCCTCGGGCACCGCGTCGACTCGAACCGTGGACGCCGAGCCGTCTCCCAGGCCAGAGATACTGATCCGCTCGCGTCCGGTGAGCCCCAGAGAGTCGCTGTCGTCCCCTTCGAGAAACTGCAGCGGGAGAATGCCCATGCCGACCAGGTTCGAACGGTGAATGCGTTCGTAGCTAACCGCCAACACGGCCCTCACGCCCAGCAAGGATGGGCCCTTTGCGGCCCAGTCGCGAGATGAGCCGGTGCCGTATTCGCGGCCGGCGATAATCACCAGCGGGACGCCCTCGTCCCTGTAGCGCATGGCGGCCTCGTAGATCGACATCAGTTCGCCGTCGGGGAAATGGAGCGTCCAGCCGCCTTCGGTCCCGGCTGCGAGCAGGTTGCGCAGGCGCACGTTCGCGAACGTGCCGCGCATCATGACCTCGTGATTTCCCCGTCGCGAGCCGTAGGAGTTGAAGTCCCTTGGCGCGACTCCGTGCTCAAGCAGGTAGCGGCCCGCGGGGCTGTCGGCCTTGATCGCGCCGGCTGGGGAGATGTGGTCCGTGGTGACGCTGTCGCCAAGCACGGCCAGCACCTTCGCGTCGCTGATCTCGGACAGCGGAGCAGGTTCCGCCCGCATGGAATCGAAGTACGGGGGGCGGCGGACATATGTAGAGCCGTCGTCCCACGCGAAGAGGTCCGAGCGGGTGGCGCTGAGATCTCTCCAGCGCTGGGTGCCTCCGTAGACGTTCGCGTAGCTGTCGCGGAACATGCTCGAGTCTACGACTTCCGCTGTGGTCCGGGCGATTTCTTGCTGAGAGGGCCAGAGGTCGCTGAGGTAGACGTTGTTTCCTTCCAAGTCCTTGCCAAGCGGATCGTTGGCAAGGTCCACTCGCATGTTCCCGGCGATGGCGTAGGCCACTACCAAGGGGGGCGAGGCCAGATAGTTGGCCCGCACCTCCGAATGCACCCGCCCCTCGAAGTTGCGATTGCCGGACAGCACGGATGCCACGACGAGGTCTCCTTCGCGGATTGCCTCCGAGACTTCCTCGGGCAGTGGCCCCGAATTGCCGATGCAGGTCGTGCAGCCGTATCCGACGAGGTTGAAACCGATCATGTCCAGATAGGTGTCGAGCCCCGACTTGGCGAGGTAGTCTGTGACTACCTTCGAGCCCGGAGCCAAGCTGGTCTTGACCCACGGCTTGACCTGCAGGCCCTTTTCTACGGCCTTCTTGGCGACCAGTCCCGCTCCGATCATGACTGCGGGATTCGACGTGTTGGTGCAACTCGTGATGGCCGCGATGACCACCGCACCATGCTCCAGCACGCACTCCGAGCCGCGGACCGCCGTCTTGACTGCCGTTGGCTCTGCGCTGACCGCGACGGCAGATCGGCCGGACCGGGCCGTGCGCGCGGCTAGCGTCTCGCCAAGCATTCGCTCGAACGAGCGCGAGGAGTCGCTCAGGGCGATTCGATCTTGCGGACGCTTGGGCCCCGCGATAGAGGGCACGACGTCCGCCATTTCCAGCCGCAGCGTTTCGGAATAAGCGGCGGGTGCTTCGCCGGGTAGCCGCAAGAAGCCTTGGGCCTTCGCGTACGCTTCGACCAAGCGCACCTGCTCGTCAGACCTCCCCGTCAGGGACAGATAGGCAAGCGTCTCGGAGTCCACCGGGAACAGTCCGCACGTAGCGCCGTATTCCGGAGCCATGTTGGCAATCGTGGCGCGATCCGCCAAGGGCAACTCGTCCAGTCCGTCCCCGAAGAACTCGACGAACTTCCCGACCACGCCGTGGCGGCGCAGCTGCTCCACGATGGCGAGCACCAGATCCGTGGCGGTGGCACCCTCGGCCAAGCGACCGGTGAGTTCAAAACCCACCACTTGGGGAAGCAGCATCGAGACCGGCTGGCCGAGCATGCCCGCTTCGGCTTCGATGCCGCCGACACCCCATCCGAGGACGCCTAGGCCATTGACCATGGTCGTGTGGGAATCGGTGCCGACGAGAGTGTCGGGGCAGACCCAAGTCTCGCCGCCCCGCTCGTAGACGAATGCGACTTGGGCTAGGAACTCCAGATTCACCTGGTGCACGATGCCTGTCTCGGGGGGCACCACGCGGAAGTTCCGGAATGCACTCTGGCCCCACTTGAGGAACTGGTAGCGCTCCCGGTTGCGCTCGTACTCCAAGGCGCTATTCAGCGACAGCGCGTTGGAAGAGGCGAAGTTGTCGACTTGGACCGAGTGGTCGATCACCAGGTCGGCTGGCTGCAAGGGGTTGATCCCTGACGGGTCCCCTCCCATGCTCAGCATGGCCTCGCGCATTGCCGCGAGGTCGACGACCGCAGGCACGCCCGTGAAATCCTGCATCAGCACTCGAGCCGGGCGATACGCGATCTCCTTGGAGGGAGCGGCGTTTGGCTGCCAATCCAGCAGGGCTTGGATGTCATCCCGCGTGACACTGCTGCCATCCTCGTGGCGCAGGAGGTTTTCCAGCAGGATCTTCAGCGAGTACGGGAGCCGCGAGACAGCGGCGGCTGGCAGCGCCCGCAGGCTGTGGAATGCATAGGTTCGGCCGTCCAGGCTGAGCGAGTCTCTGGTTGCAAAGGAATTCATGGGCTGCTTGCGCTGCCGCCCGCGCTCAAGGCTCTCGAGGTCGACGCCGATGCGTCGAAGCGCGCGGCGCGGGGTCCAGCTCTGCTCCATATTGTCCCACCCTCGCTAGGCCTAGCTGCGGGGCGCGCAGCTCGAACGTGCCGCGGTGCAGGGGCGCGGAGCTTGCTGGCGACGGTGTACTGTCTGCGGCCAGGATGAATGGTTCGGCTCGGCGGTGCTGCTCGACTCCGAACTTCATGGGCGTGGCAGCCGGCACGCTGCCGTTCTTGCACGTCCGAACCGCCTCGGCGTGCCTTGGTTGATTTCCCGGATCCGACATCTTGCCGCGCCTGCTCGAACGGCTATGATGGGGGTGCGTGGGGGCCTCGATATGACTTCAGTAAGCGACAGGTCTGTCCTGCTGCTCAAACCGCGCGGTTTCTGCGCCGGCGTCGTCCGCGCCATCGATATCGTCGAGTTAGCCCTGCAGGCCTACGGGCCGCCCATTTACGTGCGAAAGGAGATCGTCCATAACCGAAATGTTGTGCGCGAGCTCGCCTCGCGCGGCGCGGTCTTTGTGGACTCCGTCGACGAAGTGCCTTCCGGAGCGCGCTTGGTCTTCAGCGCACATGGCGTGGCCCCGTCGGTACGGGCGGTCGCGGCCGCGCGGAACCTCAGGGTCATTGACGCGACCTGTCCGCTCGTCACCAAAGTCCATCTTGAAGCCATCAGGTTTGCCAAGGCGCACTGCACGATCCTGCTGGTAGGGCACCGCGATCACTGTGAAGTGATCGGTACGGTCGGTGAGGCGCCCGCCCAGACGATCGTGGTTTCCTCGCCGGAAGAGGCCGAGTCTGTGCAGGTGCCGCCTGGGAGTGTCGCCTACCTCACGCAGACCACGCTCAGTCTCGACGAGGCCAATTCCATCATCGACGTGCTCAAACGGCGGTTTCCCAGCATCCAAGCGCCTCCGGCCAAGGACATCTGCTACGCCACCGAGAACCGTCAGATGGCGGTCAAGGAGATCGTGCGGAATGCGGATCTCCTCCTAGTTGTGGGGTCGCAAAACAGTTCCAATTCGCGCCGCATGGTCGAAGTTGGCCAACAGCGAGGCCTGCCCGGCTACCTGATCGACGACGAGAGCGAAATCGTCTGGGCGTGGCTAGAGAACGCGCGGAACGTTGCAGTCAGCGCCGGAGCCTCGGCACCGGAATCTCTGGTCCAGCGAGTAGTGCGCCGCTTGAATTCAATGGGATTCAAGAGGGTTGTGGAGGTGGAGGCGATTGAAGAGAACGTTCACTTCCCGCTTCCTCCGGAGCTGCAGGGTGTTCAGCCTCTCACTCAGATCTCCGCTAGCCCGTGAGCGGCGTTGCGCGTGGGCGGACACCATCTGAGCAATCCGGTTGACTGTTTGGGGGACCGCATCAGGCCGGCGTCGAACCGAATCGCGGACGTTCCGATGCCCGCGCCGGCGCCCTTCGCGAACCGGCGGTCGCTTCCGCCTTCTGGCAGTCTGGTGGCGTGGTTGCGAGCGCAGAGGCTGCTATGATCCACTAAGGTCTTGCGCCCCTCCACGCTCCGATAGCGAGGCCCGCCGCACCAATGCCTGATACCCCAAATTCGGACGACAAGCCGCGTCCGGCGCCGAGCGCTCGCCCGCCAGCGGCCGCAGGCGCCGACCGCCCGGTTCGCCGGCCCGTGCCCAAGAAACCCGCGGAGATGCCCTGCGAGCCTTGGGAGGGCGCCCTGCCCGCAGCTCTGCAGGAGCGATTCAGCGACCGCCTCAGCAGGGTTGTGCTGCTAGGTGGCCAGAAGCTCCTGGTCGCGGAAATCGCGGCGGCGTTCGAGATCCTGTCGTGCCTCAAGCAGGAGCACGGCTTCGACTACCTCGTTGACGTGACCGCTGTCCACTGGCCGGACAAGCCCGAGCAGTTCGAGATCGTCTGGACTCTCTACTCGTTCTCAGCCAACGAGCGCGTCCGGCTCAAGGCCGGACTGGCCGAGGGCCAGCCGGTCCCCAGCGCCACAGCTCTTTACAGTTCCGCCAACTGGCTCGAGCGCGAGGTCTACGACATGTTCGGCATTGAGTTCCAGGATCATCCCGACCTCCGCCGCATCCTGATGCCGGACGAATGGGAGGGCTTCCCCCTGCGCAAGGAGTACGGCATCGTGCAGCAGGATTCCGATTGGGTTCGCGAGAACCTCAAGATCGAGAGCGCGCAGTAATGGCAGAGACGACACTCGCCCCGCCCGAGGTTCAGGCAGAGACCCTGCTGGACAGCAACGAGCTGGTCCTCAACATGGGGCCGCAACATCCCTCTACTCACGGCGTCCTGCGCGTGATCTTGAAGCTGGACGGCGAGACGGTGCTCGGCACCGATTGCGTGATCGGCTATCTGCACCGCGGCGTGGAGAAGATCGCGGAGAACCGCACCTTCCAGCAATTCGCGCCCTACGTGGACCGCATGGACTATGTGGCTGCCGTGTCCAACGGGCTCGGCTACTGCATGGCCGTCGAGAAGCTGCTCGACGCCGAGGTCCCGCCGCGAGCGCAAGCCGTGCGCGTGATCCTGACCGAGCTCAACCGTATCGCCTCGCACTTGCTCTGGCTCGGGACCCACGCGCTCGACATCGGTGCGATCACGCCCGTCTTCCTCTGCTTCCGCGAGCGGGAGGAGGTCCTCAAAATCTTCGAGAACTATTGCGGCGCGCGCTTGACCACGCACGCCTTTCGCATCGGCGGGCTGCAGTACGAGACCTACGACACGTTCGAGAAGCAGTGCCTGGACTTGTGCGACCTGATGGAGCAGAAGCTCAAGGAGTACCACGACCTGCTGACCGGAAACCGCATCTGGGTCAGGCGCACCAAGGGCGTCGGCATCCTCAACGCGGCGGACTGCAAGGACTACGGAGTCACCGGGCCTCTGATCCGGGCGGCCGGCATCGAGTGGGACTTGCGCAAGGCGCAGCCTTACTGCGGCTACGAGAACTACGACTTCGACATTCCGACCGCCGAGACGGGCGACACCTTCGACCGGTACATGGTGCGGATGGAAGAGATGGTCCAATCCTGCCGCATCATCCGCCAAGCGGTCGATGCTCTGCCGGAGGGGCCGATCAAGGGCAAGGTGGGCAAGGTCATCAAGCCGCCGCCGGGCGAAGCCTATGTCTCGATCGAGGCGCCCAAGGGCGAGCTCGGGTACTACATCGTCAGCGATGGCTCGCTGAATCCCTACCGCGTGCGGGTCCGCCCCCCTTCCTTCGTGAACCTGGGCGCGCTGGACAAGATGTGCCGGGGCAGCTTGGTAGCTGACGTGGTCGCCATCATCGGGACCATCGACATCGTGCTGGGCGAGGTGGACCGCTAGGACTGGCCATGGAACAACTGCTCGCGAACCCCTACGTGCCGCCCCTGATCCTGACGGCGGTGATCATTCTCGTGTTCCCGCTGATCGCGGGCTACATCGTGCTGGCCGAGCGCAAGGTGCTCGCCGATCTGCAGGTCCGGCTGGGGCCGATGCGGGTCGGCCCGTACGGCGTCCTGCAGCCGCTGGCCGACGCTCTCAAGCTGATGCTCAAGGAGGATGTCATCCCGTCGCAGTCCGACAAGTGGATCTTCTGGCTGGCGCCGGTGCTGTCGACCTTCACGGCCCTGTCGGCCTTCGCCGTCCTGCCCTTGAGCGACAGGTTCTTTGTCGCCGACGTCAACATCGGCATCCTGTTCATCTTGGCGATGTCCTCGATCGGGGCCCTGGGGCTGATCTTGGGAGGGTGGTCGGCGAATTCGAAGTACTCGCTGATGGGCTCGCTGCGCGCCGCGGCGCAGATGGTCAGCTACGAAGTGCCGCTGGGATTCGCGACCGTGACCGCCATCATGTGCGCCGGCACGCTGTCGATGCAGGGCGTGATTGCTTCGCAGCTCGAGCGCGGGGTGTGGGGAGCGTTCGACAACTACGGCTTGATGCTGATCCCCACCGTGCTGTTCATCATCGCCGGCACCGCCGAGACCAACCGGGCGCCGTTCGACCTGCCGGAAGCCGAGTCCGAACTCGTGGCCGGCTTTCACACCGAGTACTCCGGCTTCCGCTGGGCCCTGTTCTTCTTGGCCGAGTACGCCGCCATCGTAGTCATCAGCTCGCTCTGCGTGACGCTCTTCTTCGGCGGCTGGCTGCGCCCGTTTCCGAACGTCGCCGCCCTGGAGATGCCGCTCAACACGCTTTTCCCGGCTGCGCTGTTCGCCCTCATCGCTCTTGGCTGTTCCAAGGGGGTATTCCGCCAAGCGCTCGCCGGCTTTCGGTTAGTGATGGCCGCATTGACCGGACTGTTCCTGCTGGTGGGCGCGGCCTTCGCCCTGCCGGTCGCCAACGAGTTGATGATCGGGCTGTTCTGGTTCGCCTTCAAGCTCGCAGCGATGGTCTACCTGTTCATCTGGTACCGCGGCACGTTCCCGCGATTCCGGTACGACCAACTCATGGACGTCGGCTGGAGGTGGCTCATCCCGATCAGCATGTTCGGCCTGATCCTCAACGGAGTCGTGCAGCTATTTGCCCGCGGCTAGCGACTGGACCGAGTGCGATAATTAGGGGAGACGACCGATGGCCAACCTCATCAATACCTTCCTGTTGACCGACCTGCTCAAGGGCCTTTGGACGACCTTCAAGAACCAGAAGCCATCCAAGGTTGTCACCGAGCAGTACCCTCTCAACCGGCCGCCGGTCGCGGAGCGCTACCGCGGGGCTCCCCGGCTGAACACCCACCCGGAGACCTCCGAGACGCTGTGCATCTCTTGCAACCTTTGCGCGCTGGCCTGTCCGGAGCAATTGATTGTGGTCACTTCGGAGCGCAACCCCGAGACCAAGCGCAAGGATCTGACCACCTTCACCTACGACGTTTCGCGCTGCATGTTCTGTGGCCTGTGCGAGGACGCCTGCCCGGTCGATGCGCTCGAACTGACCCAGGACTTTGAACTTGCCACGTACACCCGCGAGGGCCAGATCTGGGACCGCCAGATGCTGGAAGAGGGGCCGCTGCCGGTGCGCTACACGCACTGACGCGCGCCGCCCGGGCGTTTCGCGGGGAGCAGCTCCGGCAGGTGATATGCTGTAGGGTTCATATTCCCGCCAAGCTTGCTCTGACCACTCATGTCGCTCGATTCAGTACTGTTCTACGTCTTGGCGGCCCTCGTCCTAGGCAGCGCGATCATGACGATCACGCGCCGCAACGTGGTGCATGCCGCCGTCTGGCTGATCAGCGCGCTGGTTGGCGTCGCGGGCCTGTTCCTGTCGCGCGGCGCGGAGTTCTTGGCGGGCGTGCAGGTCATCGTCTATATCGGCGGGATCATGGTGCTGTTCCTGTTCGTGATCATGCTGGTGCCGGTCCACGACGAGTCCACCCAGCGGCGCTTCTCCAACCAGAAATGGCCTGCCACGGTGGCGGCTGTTGCCCTGTTCCTGTGGGTGGCGTTCATCGCGGTCAACGGCGTCGGCATGCTCGATCATCCGGGCATGGCGGAGCCGCTGGGGCCGGGCTCGCTGTCTGAGAACTCCGAGGCGGTCGGCTTGGTGCTGTTCTCGCAGTACCTGCTGCCGTTCGAGCTGGCTTCGATCCTGCTGCTGGTAGCGATCATCGGCGCCATCGTGATGTCCAAGACGCGCAATCGCGAGACGGAGAGCTAGCCGGGCGGTCCACACACGATGCTGGAAGTCACCACCTCGCACTATGTCGTGCTGAGCACCCTGCTGATGCTGATCGGCGTGATCGGTATCCTGATCCGGCGCAACATCTTGGTGCTGCTGATGTCGGTCGAGCTGATCCTCAATGCCGTCAACATCAACCTAGTGGCTTTCTCGGCCTCGCTGCAGCAGGTGCACGGCCAAGTCTTCTCGATTTTCGTCATCACTGTCGCTGCCGCCGAGGCGGCGGTCGGCCTGGGCATATTGATCGCCTTGTTCCGCAACAAGCAAACCGTCCACGCCGACGAGATCGACCTGTTGCGCTGGTAGGGGAGAGGGGCAGGTGTTCTTTCTAGAAAGTATCTGGCTGATCCCGATGTTCCCGCTCTTCGGAGCTGCTCTGATGCTGCTCGTCGGGCGCAGGCTGGACAGGCAGCACCCGCTCGGGCCGCCCGAGGACGACTCTCACGCGGCCCATCACGAGGCCTCGCCAGGGCGCAGACTGATCGACATCGTCTGCCCGGGCATGGTGCTGCTGTCCTTCCTGTTCTCGGTCGGCGCGATCTGGCAGCTTCAGGGCGTGCCCGGCCACAGCTACGAGGTCGTCAAGTGGACCTGGCTGGCGGGTCTTGACTCCGGCACCGAGGCCGGGCTGCGCGCCTTTACCGCCGATTGGGGCTTCTTGCTCGATTCGCTCAGTTCCGTGATGGTGCTGGTGGTTTCGGGCATCGGCTTCCTGATCCACGTCTACTCGACCGGCTACATGGCCCACGATGGCGGCTACTACCGCTTCTTCGGGTTCATGAACCTGTTCCTGTTCTTCATGCTGGTGCTGGTGCTGGCGAACAACTACGCACTGCTGTTCGTCGGCTGGGAGGGCGTCGGCTTCTGCAGCTTCGGCCTGATCGGCTTCTACTTCCGCAAGCAGTCCGCCTCCAATGCCGCCAACAAGGCGTTCATTGTCAATCGGGTCGGCGACGCCGGCTTCGTGCTCGGGATGCTGGCCACCTTTTCGATCCTGGGCACGCTCAAGTTCAGCGAGGTCGGCGCGGCGCTCGCCGCGGGCGGATTCCAGCTCGAGCAAGCCGCCGGCCCGCTGACGCTGATCGGCGTGTTGTTCTTCATCGGCGCCATGGGCAAGTCGGCCCAGCTCCCGTTGCACGTCTGGCTGCCGGACGCGATGGAGGGCCCCACACCCGTCTCGGCCCTGATCCACGCCGCGACCATGGTCACGGCGGGCGTCTACCTCGTGGCGCGCTCCAGCCAGATCTATACCCTGGCGCCGAGCGCGATGCTTCTGGTGGCGGTGGTGGGCGGCGTCACGGCCATCTTCGCCGCTACGATCGGCCTGGTCCAGTACGACATCAAGAAGGTGCTGGCCTACTCGACCGTCTCGCAGCTGGGCTACATGTTCCTGGCTTGCGGCGTGGGCGCGTTCTGGGTCGGCATATTCCACCTCTATACCCACGCCTTTTTCAAGGCACTGCTCTTCCTCGGCTCCGGCTCGGTGATCCACGCGGTAGGCGGAGAGCAGGACATGCGCAAGATGGGCGCCCTAAAGGACAAGATCCCGGTCACCTACAAGACCATGCTGGTGGGAGCCTTGGCCATCGCCGGCATTCCCGGGCTGGCCGGCTTCTTCTCCAAGGACGAGATCCTGTGGAAGACCTTCTCCTCGCACCACACCTTGCTGTACGGGCTGGGGCTGGTCACTGCGATGCTGACGGCCTTCTACATGTTCCGCCTGATCTACATGACCTTCTACGGAGACAACCGGGTCGATCCGGCGACGCACGTGCACGAGTCGCCGCGCTCGATGACCGTGCCGCTGGTCGTGCTGGCGGCGGGCAGCATCCTGGCCGGCTGGATCGGCACTCCGCCGGTGTTCGGCCCGGTGCACGATGCGTTGCCGAGCTTGGAGCACTGGCTGGCGGCGTCCGTGGTGGTCGAGGACGCGGCACATCACAGCGCGCTGCTGGAATGGGGCCTGATGGCATTGTCGGTGGCCCTCGCGCTGGGGGCCATTTTCTTGGCCACCCGCATGTTCCGCACCGCGCGCTACGAGGGCGAGCCGATGTCGGGGCTGCTCGGAGCCTCCCTGCACCGGTTGTTCTTGCGCAAGTACTGGGTGGACGAGATCTACGGCTCCGCCTTCGTCAACTTCGCTGCTAAGGGCGGCGGGCGCCGCCTCGTCAGCTTCGACGTGCGCGTGATCGACGCGGGAGTGAATGGGGCGGGCAGGCTGACTCGCATGATGTCGAACCTGACCAAGTTCCTCGACAAGTGGGTCGTGGACGGCATCGTCAACTTCGTGGGGTACGGCGTCAAGTTCGCCTCGTACCCGGTGCGCATGTTCCAGACCGGACTGGTCCAGAACTACGCGCTGTGGCTGCTGATCGGCCTGGGGATGGTCGCGGCGTACTTCTTTTTCACCATAACTTGAGGGAGAGCGGCTTGGACCTGACCGGTCGCGGGACACAATGAGCGAACACATTCTGAGCATCATCTGGCTGACGCCGCTCGTCGGCATGATCGCGGTCATGTGCCTGCCCAAGGAGAGCAAGGACCTGATCCGCTACGTGGCCAACGGTTTCGCCGTGCTGGGGCTGCTGGTCACGATCCCGATGATCCGTGCCTTCGACAGCTCCATCGGGGACTTCCAGCTGGTCGAGCGGCACGACTGGATACCCGCGCTGGGCGCACAGTACTACTTGGGCGTCGACGGGTTCGGCTACCTGATGATCCTGCTGACAGTGGTAGTCGGCTGGCTGTCGATCCTGTGCTCGTGGTCTTCGATTCAGGAGCGGGTCAAGGAATACTACGCCTTCTTCCTGTTCCTGCAGGCGGGCATGCTCGGCGTCTTCATGGTGCTGGACGTGTTCCTGTTCTACGTCTTCTGGGAGATCATGCTGGTGCCGATGTACTTCATCATCGGCATCTGGGGCGGCGGCCGGCGCCTGTACGCGGCGATCAAGTTCTTCCTCTACACCCTGGCCGGCTCGGTGCTGATGCTGCTTGGGATCCTGAAGCTCTACTTCGATCACTTTGAGCAGTTCGGTCACTACAGCTTTGCCCTAGAAGACCTGCTGCGCGTGGCGGCCTACACCGGCCCGGAAATTCAGTTCTGGCTGTTCTGGGCCTTCTTTATCGCGTTCGCCGTCAAAGTGCCAATGTTCCCGTTCCACACATGGCTGCCCGATGCCCACACCGAGGCGCCTACGGCGGGTTCGGTCATCCTGGCCGGCATCCTGCTAAAGATGGGCCTGTACGGCTTGGTGCGGTTCGCCATGCCGCTGTTTCCGAAGGGCGCCACGGACGAGCTGACGGTGCAGTTGGTTGCGCTGCTTTCGATCGTCGGCATCATCTACGGGGCCCTGGTCTCGCTGATGCAGTCCGACTGGAAGCGTTTGGTTGCCTATTCATCCGTGAGCCACCTCGGGTTCTGCACGCTGGGGCTGATCGCGCTCAACCCCAACGGCATCGCCGGCGGCATGCTGCAGGGCGTCAACCACGGCCTGTCCACGCCCCTGCTCTTCCTCGCGGTCGGGATTGTCTACGACCAGCGCCACACACGCGAGATCGCTGACTACGGCGGTCTGGCCAACCGCATGCCGGTGTACACGGTGCTGTTCGCGATTTCGCTGTTCGCGTCGATGGGCATGCCGGGCCTGAATGGCTTCATCGGCGAGTTCACCATCTTGCGCGGCGCGTACGAGGTCAGCATCTGGTGGGCCGGATTCGCCGTGCTTGGGATTGTTCTGGGAGCAGCCTACTTGCTGTGGCTCTTCCAGCGCGTGATGCTGGGACCGATCACCAATCCCAAGAACGAGAGCGTCAAGGACATGAACCTGCGCGAGATCATCGTCATGGCGCCGCTCGTGGCGGGGTGCTTCTGGATCGGCCTCTACCCCAAGCCGTGCTTCGAAATTCTCGAAGCTCCCACCATCAAGCTGGTCGAACGGCTCGACCCCGGCTACTTCAGCCGCAACGCGGCCGAGCCGGCGGATGAGGCGGGCCAGCTCTCGCGGCTGCTGCCCGCCGAGACTCCAGCGAGCGAATAATGGACGCGATCAGCTTCACCCTCAGCGACTTCCATGTCCTGAAGCCGGCGGTAGTCCTGTGCCTGGTCGGCTGCGGGATCCTGCTCACTGACGCCTTCTTGGTGAGGCGCATCGGGCAGCGCTGGCTGAACGCCGTGACCGCCTTGGTTGGCGAAGCCGTCGTTGCCGCGGTGCTGCTGCAGTACCTTCCCGATGTCCGATCTGGGGGTTCGCTGACCGGCTTGGGCGGGTCGATCGTCGTTGACGGGTTCGGGGTCTTCTTCAACGTCATCTTCATGCTGGCGGCCGTGCTGGCAGTCATTCTCTCGGCGCGCTACATGGAGGCCGAGGGCGAGCAGCGCGGCGAATACTACGCGCTGATCCTGTTCGCCCAGGCCGGCATGTCAATCATGGCCACCGGCCACGACCTAGTAGTGCTGTTCGTCGCCTTGGAGACCATGGCGCTGAGCTTCTACGTGATGGTCGGCTTCCTGCGCGACTCCAAGCGCTCCAACGAAGCCGCGATGAAGTACCTCATCTTGGGCGCGTTCTCGAGCGGCCTTCTCGCGTACGGATTCTCGGTGCTGTACGGCATTTCCGGCTCCACCAGCCTGGCGGCGATCGGCGAAGCCATCGCCGGCCGGCCGGCGCTGGACTGGATCATGATCTTGGCGCTGATCACCACATCGGTCGGCCTGTTCTTCAAGATCGCCGCCGCTCCCTTCCACATGTGGGCGCCGGATGTCTACGAGGGTGCGCCGACACCGACCACGGCCTACGTGTCGGTCGCTTCGAAGGCGGCCTCGTTCGCCCTGATGATCCGTCTCTTCGTCACGGCCTACGGCAGCGTGGCCGAGGCTTGGGTTCCGCTGCTCGCGATCGTCGCGATCGCCACGATGACCATCGGCAACCTGGCCGCGGTGACGCAGTCGAACCTCAAGCGCTTGCTGGCCTACAGTTCGGTTGCGCACGCAGGTTACATGTTGCTGGGCCTGGTTGCGTTCAGCGAGACCGGCCTGCGTGGCATCGCAATCTACTTGCTGGCCTACGTGTTCATGAACTACGGTGCGTTTGCCCTGATCGCGGCCTTGCGCCGCGACGGCGAGGCCGCAGAAGAATTGGACGACCTCAACGGACTGTTCGGGCGCGCGCCCGGGTACACGATATTGATGGCGATCTTCATGCTCTCGCTGACAGGCATCCCGCCGCTGGCAGGCTTCTACGGCAAGTACTACATCTTCCTCGCGCTGTTGGGCGAGGGCTACTACATCCTCGCGGTGTTCGCCGCACTCTACGTGGCGGTCTCCGCCTACTACTACTTCCGCGTGATTCGCGCCTGCTGGCTCGGCGAGGCCGCCGAGCGCCCTGCGTCGCTGGACATGAACCTGGGCACGCGGACGGCGCTGGTGGCCAGCGGCGTGCTGACCGTGCTGATCGGCGTCTTGCCCCAGAGGTTCATCGACCTGGCCGGCGAGTCCGTCTTGGCCGCGCTGCGCTAGCTCGAAGTTCCAGCTGCCTGATCCAACTGCGTGAGGAATTCGAGCCGCAGAAGACGTCCGGCAGCGGCTCCAAGGCTCTGATTCAGGCGATCGCCACAATCGTCACGACCGCGTGGTTCGGATTGCGAGGCCGCCCAATTGGCTGCGTTGAATCGTTGGGCCGTGGGTGACCGCGCTTTGCCCTTGCTTGAATCGAGAGGCCAATCACCGTACAGCGACAGGTGATCCTGAGGACCGGGCCATGCTGAGCATCAATGACATCACAGCCAACATCGACGAGCCGAGGACGGCGCGGATGGAACAGCGCACGAAGCCGCGCGTCAAGGCTCAGATTCAGCAGGCGGCAGCCTTGCTCGGTGTGGATGACACCACCTCTATCACCTGCGTCGCGCTGGAGCGGACCCACGCCATCATCGCAGATCATCAGCGCACTGTTCTCACTGCCGAGGACCGCGAATCGATTCTTGCAGCGCTCGACTTTCCGCCAGCGCCTACCGAATGACCTGCGCGAGGTCATGGCTTTCCACAACACCCACGTAGAGAGTTCCGTCTGAGGTCGCTCTTGTTCGCCTATGGCGATGCAGGCATGTATCGAGCCGTTCGTTCCAAAGAGGCATGGCCGACCGCCGAAGTTGTATCCCGGCCTGCGATTTTGCTATGTTCAGAGTAGGCCGTGGACCGCGGCCCAGCGCACCTCTAGGTTCCCGCACCACAGCCCATCCAAGACTAAGGACAAGCCGGTGCCGTCCCAACCCCGCAATGCTGCCGTCGCAGCGGCATTGTCGTTGAGCGGAATGGTGCTGGGCGGGTTGTTGGTAGGCGCTTGGATCGGGCAGCGCTGGGACTGCAACCCGGCGGCGGCGGTGGCGGGGCTCTTCGTGGGGATCGTCGCCGGTTTCTACAACTTGGCCAAGGCGATGTGGACACGGCAATGAACGCGGAGATCCCACTGGGCTTGGCTTGCGGCCTCGTGACCGCCTTGGTTTCCGAGGCGGTGCTGCGGCTGGGCGCGCCAACGCTCAAGCGCAGGCTGTTTTCGGCCCTGGCCATCGGCGCCGGGCTGCGCGCGCTGTGGGTGCTAGCGCTCGTCGCTTGGTCGCTGAGCAGCGGTGCGGTCGACCCCCGTGCATTCGTACTGGCCTTGCTGGCAGGGTACCTGGCCTCCCAGGTCTTTGAGGGCGTCCGCTACACGAGGTACTTCGAGCGGTGCTGAGCGCGCAACCGCCACTGGCCTTTCTGGCCGGCTCCGGCGAGGAGGAGGGCATCGCCGATGTGATCATGCATCACATCGCAAACAGCGAGGTCCATCTGCCCGCTTGGCTGGAGCCGTACTTGCACTCAACGGTCGAGACATTCGGGATCAGCAAGGCCGTATTGATGATGCTGATCGCGTCGGCCAGCCTGATGGTGCTGATGGGGATCTTTCTGCGCCGCCCGCGGGGAGGGCAGGAAGCTCCCAGCGGGATGACCAACGCTCTCGAAATGCTGGTCGTGTTCGTGCGCGACGAGATCGCGATCGGAAACATGGGCGAGAAGTGGGGCCGCCGTTTCACGCCCTTTCTGCTGACGCTGTTCTTCTTCATCCTGACCTGTAACTTGCTGGGCATGGTTCCCGGGGGCTTCACGGCGACCAGCAACCTGAACGTCACCGGCGCTCTGGCGGTCATGTCCTTTCTGACCTTCGTGGTCACCGGCATGATCGCGCTCGGCCCCGTCGGCTACTTCAAGCACATGGTTCCCGAGGGCACTCCGCTTGCCATCGCTCCGGTCGTAATCCTGCTCGAGATCATCTCGATGCTGGTGCGGCCGATCGCGCTGATGATCCGGCTGGGCGCCAACATGACCGCCGGGCACATCGTCATCTTGATCATCCTCGGCTTCATCTTCTTGTTCCAGAGCGTGGCCGTGTCGGCGGTCTCCGTGCCGCTGGCGGCAGCGATCATGCTGCTGGAACTCATCGTGGCCTTCATCCAGGCCTATGTCTTCACGCTGCTGACGGCGCTGTATGTCGGAATGCTCGTGGCAGAGGAACATTGACGCGGCTCAAGCAGCCCCATCGCATCCAAACGGAGGAAACCAAGTAATGAATCGCACATTCAACATCCTGTTCGCCCTCGCCATCTTGCTGGCCATGCCGGCCATGGCGTCCGCTCAGTTGCTCGACAAAGGTGCCGGCAGCGCAATCGGCGCCGGAATCATCGTGGTCGGCGCCGGCCTCGGCATCGGCAAGTTCACGGCGGCCGCGGTCGAGAGCATCGCGCGCCAGCCGCAGGCTGCCAAGGACATTCGCGGCGCCTTCCAGCTGCCGCTCTTCCTGCTGGAAGGCGTGGCTGTGATCGGGCTCGGCGTCTTGTTCGTCGCGTTGCTGTTCTAGCGTCCCCGACTGCGGGGAAGTGCCGGAGGAATTCGCATGGCCGGTGATAACGGAAACGCGCTGCTCCAGTTCGAGCCCGGTCTGATGATCTGGACCGTGGTGACGTTCTTGGTCACCTTTCTGGCGCTGCGTCTGATCGCGTGGAAGCCCATTCTGGGCGTGCTCGACGAGCGCGAGGGGCGGATTCGCGAGTCTCTGCAGAAGGCCGAGCAAGCCCAAGCCGAGGCTGAGCGGGCTATCGAGGAGAACAAGGCCAACATGGAGGCTTCGCTGCGCCAGTCCCAAGAGCTCGTGGCGGAGGCTAGGCAGGAGGCCGAGCGAGTCCGCACGCAGGCTCGCGAGGAGGCCCGCGTCGAAGCGCGTAAGATCGTGGAGGAGGGACGCCGCCAGCTTGAGGTCGAAAGGCGAGCCGCGCTCTCTGACATCCGGCAGGAGGCCGCGGGCCTGGCCATCTTGGCGGCAGAGCAGTTGTTGAAGAAGAATCTGGGCGAGGAAGAGAACCGACAGTTGGTGCAGGTCTTCTTGGACCAGCTGCCCAAGCCGCCCGTGCAGTGATGAAACCCGTCCCAGCCCGGCTGTCGCAGTGGCAAGCTTGGGCGGGCATTCTGCTCGCGGCGGGGCTCCTCGGCTGTGCTGTCGATCAATCCTCGCTCGGGCGGATTTCGCACGGCCCGATCTTGGGCCGCGTCGCCTCAGACAGCATTGCGGTCTGGGCGCGCACCCACGCACCCGCTGCCTTCCGGGTACGCTACTGGCCGGTCGGCGGCACAGGCGAGCGGATCTCGGCCCCCATCGCCACGACCTTGGACAGGGACAACACGGGCTGGGGGCGGCTGGAAGGGCTGGAGCCTGACACGCTGTATGCCTACCGGCTAGAGGCGGACGGAGCCGTGCCGCCGGCCGGGACTTTCCGCACCTTGCCGACGGCCGCACGGGTGGTTGACCCAGCAGTCAACCCGCGCGGCCTGTTCAACTTCTCGTTCGAGTTCGCCTGCGGCAACAACCAGCGTGGCGGCGACCAGCCGGCTTTTCGCACGATGCTGGCCAGCCTCAACGACCGCGCGCACTTCGCCATCCAGAATGGTGACTGGCTGTATGAAGAGCAGCGCGACTTCCCGGCCGCGGAGTGGCTGCGGCAGAGCGGCGCTGACACTGCCCCAAGGATCGTAGCGCTTGCGCCCACGATCGCGGGCGTGTGGCAGAACTACAAGCTCTACCTCGAGCGTGGCCGCGACATGGCGGCCTGGCACCGCGAGATGCCGTCGTACTTCGTCTTCGATGACCATGAGATCCTGGGCGATGTCAATGGCGCCGGCACGATCGGCCTGCGGAGCCGCAGGGCGGCATTCCGGGACATTGGCGTGCAGGGCTGGTACGACTACCTAGGCTGGGCCAACGATGTCGCCCACACCCAGCCGATCCACTTCGGCGAGGCGAGACTGGCCGCCGGAGAGGCGGTCTTGCATGACGCTGGGGGCGGCTTCAGCGGCTTGGAGCTGGAGCAAGCTGCAACACTGCTGGTGCATTGGGGGGAGCCTGACGCGGGCGTCAACCTGAAGGAGCTCGACGATGTGGGAGGGGATCCGAATGCCGGGGTTTACCGCGTCGAGCAGGTGCTGGACGACAACCGCCTGCGAATCCACCCGGCGCCGGACAGCGACGGAACGGCCAGCTACTCGATCGGGCGCCTGAACTATTGGCGGCGCGCGATATCCAACGCCGAGTTCTTCTTCCTGGACACGCGCAGCCACCGGCAATTGCACGACAAGACGGACCCGTTCAAGCCCGGGGTCTCGATGCTGGGAGAGCGCCAAAAGGGCTGGCTCAAGCAAGGCATGGGGGACAGCGAGGCCGATTTCCTGTTCGTGGTCTCGTCGGTGAACCTGATGATCCCGCACGTGGGGCCGGGCATGGGCGGGCCTAACAAAGACGAGGCTTGGACCGCGACGGCGGCCGAGCGGGAGGAGCTGATCGAATTCTGGGACGGCCTGGGCAAGCCGGTCTTCGTGCTCACGGGAGACCTGCACAACAGCTTCGCCATCCAGATCACGGATCGCGTCCGCGAGTTTGCGGCCGGCCCGCACAGCTCCGGCAACCATGCCCTCGTGTCCGAGGCGGGCCGTCCGCCAAACGGGGACTTCGAATCGCGCGGCCGCAACGCCCAGATTCGCTGGTCGACCTTCTTTCTCGACGATTCGAGCGAGCGCCGCAGGCCCGTGTTTTGCGTAGTCCGCATCAGCAATGTCTTCAACAATCCGGGGCCGGAGGGCCGCCCGCGCTGGGTCGCATACCCGCGGCCGCAAGCGATCTTCCAGTACTATGACGGCCTAACCGGCGAGCTGCTCTATGCCGAATCGATCTTGGCAGCGGAGGCTTCGTGAGCGCGGGCGAGCGCATTGTTGCGGAGCACGGCTTCTGGAAATCGCCGATCACTGCGGACTTGGTGGCCGGAAAGTCCATCCGGCTGAGCGAGCCGACGCTGGATGGCGGTGAAGTCTATTGGCTTGAGGGACGGCCGGCCGAGGGCGGTCGCACGGCCTTGGTCTGTCGCGGCCGCGACGGGAACGTTCGCGATCTGCTCCAGATCCCCTCGTCCGTGCGCACGGGTGTCCACGAGTACGGCGGCGGAGCCTATACCGTCCTTGATGGAACGGTCTACTTTTCCGAAGCCCGCGACCGGCTTCTGTACCGCCTCGGTCCTGACGGCCGCTTGCAGGCACTGACGGCGAACGGACCGCAGAGGTATGCCGATCTGGAGGTCGATGCGGCTCGCGAGCGGATCATGGCTGTCTGCGAAGACCACTCAGAAGCGGGCCGCGAAGCGCAGCAGTCGCTCGTTGCGATCGCATCGGGGCCTGACATCCGGCCGGTGCGCTGCCTGCTCAAGGGTGCTGATTTCTACTCCAATCCCCGCGTGAGCCCCGATGGCGCGCGCCTGTGCTGGCTCCAGTGGCAGCACTCGAACATGCCCTGGGACGGCACCGAGCTTTGGGTCGGGAACCTTGGCGCGGATGGCGGGCTGAGGGAGCGGGAGAAGGTTGCCGGCGGTGCCAACGAGTCAATCTTCCAGCCACAGTGGTCTCCGTCGGGAGAGCTCCACTACGTGTCCGACCGGACGGGGTATTGGAACCTCTACCGCCACGATGGCAGCGCTTGCCCGCTGCACGAAAGGGAAGCGGAGTTCGGATTGCCGCAGTGGGTCTTCCGGATGTCGACCTACGGTTTCGCGCGTGACGGCACGATTCTCGCCGCGTACTGTGAGCACGGCCGCTGGAGCTTGGGTCTGCTGGATGGCAGCGGCGAGCTCGATCCGATTCACACGCAGTACAGCCAGATCGATTCCGTCACGGTGCGTGGCACCGAGGCGGTGTTTCGCGCGGCGTCGCCGACAGAGGCCCCGGCCCTAGTGCGCATGGATCTCGGCTCGCGCCGGATCGAGACTCTAAGGGAATCCGCGGAGATTCCCGAGCACGCGCGCGGTTTCTTCTCGCATCCGAGCTCTGAATATTTCCGTGGGGGCGACGGTACGCCCGTCCACGCCTTCTTCTACAAGCCCCGCAATCCGGACTTCGAGGCACCCCCTGAGGAAAAGCCGCCGCTCATCATTCGTATCCACGGCGGCCCGACTGCTGCTGCCAGCGACGCCTTGTCGCTCACCGTTCAGTTCTGGACCAGTCGCGGATTCGCCCTCGCTGACCTCAACTATGGCGGCAGCACAGGGTTCGGCAGGGCCTACCGGGAGCGCCTCAACGGCCAGTGGGGAGTCGTGGACGTAGAGGATACCGTTGCGGCCGCCCGGCATTTCGTCGCCCAAAGCCAGGCCGACGAAAACCGCCTGATCGTCAAGGGCGGCAGCGCCGGGGGCTATACCGCGTTGTGTTGCTTGGCCTTCCGTGATGTCTTCGCAGCCGGTGCCTCCTATTACGGAATTAGCGAGCTTACGGGCCTGGCGGATGAGACGCACAAGTTCGAGTCGAGATACCACGACACGCTGATCGGAGACTGGCCCGCCCAAGAGGCGCTCTTCCGCGAGCGCTCCCCGTTGGGTGTCGCAGGCCAAGTCAAGGCACCCGTGATCTTCTTCCAAGGCTCCGACGATCCGGTTGTCCCGAAGGCGCAGACCGAGGCGATGGTGGCCGCGCTGCGTCTCAGCGGCGTTCCCGCGGCGTACTACCTGTTTGAGGGCGAGTCCCACGGCTTCAAGGAGGCGGTGCATATCCGGCAAGCGTTGGAGGCCGAGCTGGGCTTCTACGCGACGATGCTCCTGCGCATGGGAGTCCGCTCGTAGGCCTCCCGGGCGTTTTCGCGGCGTTGAAGCGGCTTGGGGGCCTCTAAGCTGTTGCCAGCGCACGGAAACGGAAAGAGCATCCTCCGTTGGTCGTTGAACACGGCTCCCACATATTTCGCCCCGATCATCGCCTAATTCGTCCCGCCCGCCCGTCACCAGAACAATGGGCAGTAAAAAGGTCGCAAAAGTCGGAAAAAGGTCGCTCGCCCGCCCTGATCGATTGGGTTAAACTATTGCTAAACTGTTTGCATATGGTCATTCGAACGAGGAGGTGTTTGATGTCATTCCTTAGATTCGCTTCGGTGCTAGTTGCGGTAGCCTGCTTGGCTTTGCTGCCCGCGTCCGCGCAGGATACCGCCACCCTCAGCGGCCAGGTCAACGACGAATCCGGCTTGGGCGTTCCGAATGCGCGGATCACCGCGAGCAACCTCTCCACCGGCGGCGAGGAAAGTGGTTCTACGGACGGTGCCGGTGCGTACGAGTTGACGTTGGATCCGGGCACGTACTCGATCGTGGTCGAGAGCCCGGGTTTCGAAGCGGCTATCGCTGATGGTGTCGAACTGGCCTCTGGCCAGTCCGTCGAGCGGAATTTCAGCCTCGAGGTGGCCGCTGTCACCGAGACTGTCGTGGTCGTCGGCAGCCGTGCTGCACCCCGCTCGGTGATCGAGTCCACGGTGCCCGTGGACGTCATCAGCACCTCGGACCTTGTCCGGCAGGGAAGCAGAGATCTGGTCAGCCAGCTGCGGACCGTCATCCCGTCGTTCAACATCAACACCCAGCCGATCAGCGATGCGGCGACCGTGGTCCGGCCGGCGAACTTGCGCAATCTTGCGCCCGACCACACGCTCGTCTTGGTCAACGGAAAGCGCCGCCACCGGGCGGCGGTGATCACGTGGCTGGGCAATGGCATCGCTGATGGCTCGCAAGGGCCGGATATCTCTGTCATCCCGTCGATTGCGATCCGGCAGGTCGAGGTCTTGCGCGATGGCGCGGCAGCCCAGTACGGATCCGACGCCATTGCGGGCGTGATGAACTTTCAGCTGAAGGATGATCCTTCGGGCGGCAGTTTCGAGATCCAGACCGGGGCCTTCAGGGATGCCAATCCTGGGGACCCGTCTACATGCGGGGCCGGCATCATCGGCGACATCCAGCACTCGTGCAACGGCATCGGCGGACATGGCAGGACGTTTTCCATCGCTGGGAATGTCGGAGTGCCGCTGGGAGACAACGGTTTCGGCAACTTCAGCGTCGAGATCGCCAACGCCCAGCCGACCAGCCGTTCAATCCAGCGCAACGACGCGGCGTCCATCATCGCGGCGGGCAACACGAATATCCGCAATACGGCGCAAGTGTGGGGATCCCCAGAGATCAACCACGACGTGAAGTTCTTCGGGAATTTCGGGTACCAGCTTTCCGATAGCTTGCAGCTGTACGGCCACACCAACTACTTGACACGCAAGGTGACAGGCGGCTTCTACTTCCGGAACCCCCACACTCGCGGCGGTGTCTTCCGCGGGCCGAAGCTCGAGGACGGAACACCCTCGCTGCTCGTGGGAGACCGCGTATGGGCGCAGACGGCTCCCGAAGGCCGCGAGCCGCCCCCAGGTCGCGAGCCGGGCGCGGGGGGCTGCCCTGTCATCCCGATCGTGAACCACGTTCCGGACGCAAATGCCCTCGCCGCGGTCGAAGCCGACCCGAACTGCTTCACTCTCTACAGCCGGTTCCCCGGAGGGTTTACGCCGCAGTTCGGAGGGGATCTGATCGACTATTCGATCGTCGGCGGCCTGCGAGGGTTCGCGCAGAACGGGTTTGCTTGGGACGCGAGCATCAGCAGGGGCACCAGCGAGATCGACCAGTTCATCTTCGACACTGTCAATGCGTCGCTCGGATTCGACACGCCGACATCGTTCCGGCCAGGCATCTACCGACAGGACGAAACGAACCTCAACTTCGACGTCTCTATGCCGGTCAGCGATCTCGTCCACGTGGCGGCAGGTGCCGAGTGGAGGCGCGAAGAATTCACAATCGGGGCGGGTGATGACGCGTCGTGGCAGATCGGCCCCTACGCGGTGCAGGGATTCAGCTCCGGTTCGAACGGCTTCAACGGCTATCGCGCCGACACGACGGCAGGGACGTGGGGCCGCCAAAACGTGGCCGCCTACGGCGACGTTGAGTTCTCCCAGCCGGGCCGGTGGACGTTCGGCACGGCGCTGAGGTTCGAGAACTTCGACGACTTCGGGAGCACGGTCAACGGCAAGGTCTCAGGTCGCGTCAAGCTGAACAACGTGGTAGCCCTGCGAGGTGCGACTAGCACCGGTTTCCGGGCGCCGACTCCTGGACAGCAGAACGCGTTCAACGTGACGACGGCATTCATCGGCGGGCAGCTGACCAACAACGGCGTTGTCCCGGCGACCTCGGCAGTCGCCATGGCGCGCGGCGGCGGCCAGCTCCAACCGGAAAAATCGTTCAACATGAGCGGTGGCGCCGTGATCGATAAGGGCGCGTTCACGTTTACGGCAGACTTTTTCCGGGTAAGGATCGAAGACCGCGTTGCTTTGTCACAGGAAGTTGCCCTGACGGAACCCGAGATCGAGACGTTGTTGGCGGAAGGGATTCCGGAAGCGCGGAACTTCCCCGTGTTCCGGTTCTTCCTCAACGATTTCACGACATTGACACAAGGCATTGACTTGATTTCAACCTATGTCACGGGCAACACCACACTCAGCGCGGTCTTCAACTTCACGGACACGCAGCTCCGGGACATTCAGACTTCAGTGATCGACGATTTCCGTATCTTTACGCTGGAACAGGGGCTGCCGAACACCCGCTGGACCATTAGCGCCACTCACGATGCCCGGCGCTGGGACCTGATGGCGCGGGTGAACTACTTCGGCAAGTTCTGGGACAGCGAGGACGGTCGAAACGCGGTTGGCTTGCCCGGTGGCCCGGCACAGTCGACGCTATATCCAGCCTACGCGGGTAGGGCGCTGGTGGATATCGAGTTCGGCGTGCCGATCGGGCCCAACGTGCATCTGGCGGTGGGCGGAGAGAACATCTTCAACACCTATCCCGAAGTGAACCAGTTCGGCGCGATGACAGTCGGAAACCTGTACGGACAGTTCTCGCCGTTCGGGTTCAACGGCGCGAACTTCTACGTCCGCCTCAGGTACGGGTGGGGTTCGAGCCGCCCGGGGCGGGGGACTCGGGCTGAATCGACGCCCGAGCTCGATCCGCTGCGGAAGCGCCAAGAGGTTGCCGAGAAGATCGAGGAACTCGACGCCCTGCACGGCGAGTTGATCGACCAACTGAAGGCCAACCAAGAGGCGCAGACCGATCTGTGGCTGAAGCGCTGGGCAGAGGACAAGGTCGACGAGGCGCTGAAGGCGAGGGAGCGCGACATGGAGATGCTGCGCGCCGCCTTCGCGAGACGGGCCTTCGGTGACGAGATCGAGCCGCTTGGCGACATCGCCGAGTCGAAGCAGCATCGCGTCAAGGGCCAAATCGCCGCAGCCAAGCGTCAAGAGCAGCCTGTCATGGCCGCTGCTTCGGTGCTTGCGCCGTAGGCTGAATCGGTTCTCGCGACGAGAACCTGCCGAGTCGGGCGGCCACGCTGCCCCGGCTGGATAGTCGGGGCAGCCGGCTCGGTGGCGGCACATGGCGATTGAGAGGGGCAAGTCGCCCTTTGCCTTGGTTGCCGCGTCGAGCCCGGCGGCGTGGCCGCATTGATGGGTCGAGAAAGATCCGCTCGGCGCGGGCTACGGGCGCCCACTCGTTATTCGGTTGCAGGAGGCTCGCAGGCTACCTGCGTTCCCGAGGGCGTCACTTGCTTCGCGGCCGCTGCCGGGTTGAGTCCGCTTGCCGCGCTGAGAGCCGATCCGCGCATGGAAGGGCGCCGGACTGCCAGAGTGCTAACGTGACGCCTCCAGGCCGGATTCCTGAACAGTCCGCCAACGCGATCGAAGTGCTGCTCTTCGCGTGGGCGATCTCCAAGGCAGACCGGACCCGCACCTGCTTCGAAACCCTCAGGGCCCGGGCAAGGAAGGCGGTCGATCTCTTGCTTTCTGGCGATTCCCGCTCCCGCGCTCGGCTGACCGGGGGCCCGAACTCTGGGACCGCACCCTCTCCCTGGGGTTCGGCAGCTCCCGCTCAGGACGCGACGGCCTGATGTGGATTCTCTGTCGAATCTCCAATCCAACCGCCCGCCAGCCGGTGCGCTGACCGTGAATGCAAGGTGTCATGCGGCCCACGACACGGCCGAGAGGTTGAACGCCATCGACGGGAGCGTGTTTGAAGGTGAGATGCCGATCCTCAGCGGTGCAGTCTGGAGGGCAGGGCCTGTCCGCGCTCCGTCGCGTCCGTTGCCAAGCCGCTAGGCTCGTCGCGCTCGATACCGGACACCTTCGATACCCTCGAAGTCCGCGTCCTGGGTCCACACTTCCGCGCTATAGTTGCGGGCGGTCGCGAGGATGATACTGTCGGCCAGAGGCAGCTTCAGCTCGACACTAAGCGCCGCCGCGCTCACGGCGATCTCCGCCCCCAGCTCTACGACAGTTCCCTGTTGCATGGCCGCTGTTGCGTGGAGTGCTGCACTCTCGTCACGTTGCTGGAGCACACGCTTGAACACTTCGAAGAGACTTATCGTGGGGACCACAAGGGCCTCGATGTCTTCGATCGGTCCCGCAAAGAAAGAGGCGTTCGCGCCATCTGCAAAATACTCCAGCCAAGCGCTGGAATCGACGACATTCATATTCGGTCCGCCGCGCGTTCGACACTGGTGTCGAGTCCCTTCAGGGAGCCTCTCAGATCCCGGATCGGTCGCACGGGAATCAGCTCGATGCGGTCGCCATAGGCAATTGCCTGGATCTTCTGGCCTGGCATGAGGCAGAGCCGGTCCCGGATCTGCTTAGGAATCACCACTTGGTACTTGGGGGAAATGGTCACTGTTACCACGAGGTCTCCGTCGATGCATCTAGTGTAATACGAAGATTGTATCGATCAAGCGTTCCCCATATCACGCGTTCTGGACTGTGGAGGCGGAACAGCACGAGCTAGCCCGAAACAGAAACACACCAATTCCGTGGCGCGGAACGCTTACTGCGAAGTCACGGCAAGAGCGTCCCGCTGGCAAGGCGCGTGCCGAATTCCGCGCCGGTACTCAGCGACGTCGCGTTGCCAAGCCCGAGGCCCAATGGCCGGCGACGCCTTCCGGCCGCACTCAAACGGCACCCGCAATCTGGCTGAATTGCCTCGCCGAGTCCGAGCGTCTTGCAGGGCGACGATTCGCTTGTGCCGTCGATCCGGACGGCTCTCGAAAGACCAACGTATCTGGAAGGCTGGCGCTTCTGCTCGCACCGCGACAACGCCCATGCAAGAGAAAGCGGCTCCCGGCCCAGAGGGCCGGGGCCCCCGGGTGGTCCGGGCCCCACAGCAGGTGGATGTAAGATTTTAATAACCCCCCAAAGCAGAAAAGAGCAGGCGTGTGGG